>NC_008618.1:1200000-1500000 GCF_000010425.1 Bifidobacterium adolescentis ATCC 15703 | reverse complement strand
TCCTTACGCCTAACTACGATGTGTTCATGATGTATAAGGCGCATCGTGGCATGACCGCACTTGATGTGGCGCGTAACGATTCCGAGGATTCTGCCGTGTATACGTTTGCGTCACGTAATGAGGATGGCACGCAGCTGCTGATTAATCTCACCAATGCGCATATGAACGATGGTGCCGAAGTGCGGCTGCATTTGCCGTGCGGCGCTCAGGTTGATTCGATGGAAACGCTTGCTTCCGAAGATCCGCATGATTGCAACACAGTGGAGCATTCGGATCTGGTGCGCACTCATGCCGTGGACGTGGATAGTGCCGTGAGCGTGCACGAATCTGCCGGCGGTGCCGAGCTGACGGTAACGTTGCCCGCTGCCTCGGTGAGTGCCTTGCACGTAACGATTCGCCAGCGATAAGCAGTAATCGTCTCTCCGGCTGCAGGTTGCCTCTTTCTTCCCGCAAGAAAGAGGCTTTTTTCTTATGATTAATCGCATGATTCTGTGAAATTGCTGCACGATTTTGATTGTCGGTCCCACGATTTTCGCAAAGGGTGCTTTATGCGAAATAGTGCGACAGCGGTTCGGAGAGATGTCCGAGACGAGTTGCGGGGAGGAGAAAAATGTACTATCATCTAACTTAGTAATTACTAAGTAATAAAAAATATGATTGAAAGCGTACGAAGGAGTGCATATGGACCTTAATTACATCAAGGGCGTGAACCTGGGTAACTGGCTGGTTCTGGAAAAGTGGATGAACCCGGCATTATTCGATGGAACCACTGCCGATGACGAATACTATCTGCCGACGCAACTTGATCCGGCCGTCTACGAGGCCCGTATCAGGACCCACCGCGCCGAATACATCAACGAGCGCGACTTCGCCACCATCAAATCGTGGGGACTGAACTCCGTGCGCATCCCCGTGCCGTACTTCATCTTCGGCGACCGCGCGCCGTTCATCGGCTGCATCGACGAACTCGACAAGGCCTTCAACTGGGCCGAGAAATACGGCCTGACCATCCTTATCGATCTGCACACCGCACCGATGAGCCAAAACGGCTTCGACAACGGCGGCATCTCCGGCGTGTGCAAGTGGGCGCAGCTGCCCGACGAAGTCGAATTCGTGCTGTCCGTGCTCGAACGCCTCTCCAAGCGGTACGGCCATCGTCGGGCGCTGATGGGCATCGAAATCATCAACGAGCCGAACACCGCCACCTGCTGGCCGATGGCGAACGTGACCGAACGCTACAAGGCGGTCGATCCGGAACTCGCCGAAGGCACCGGCCCGATCGCATTCGACTGGCTCAAGAACTTCTACATCACCGCCTACCACCGTCTGCGCGACGCTGACAAGGGCGCGTTGCCGACCGACAAAGTCGTGGTGTTCCACGACGGTTTCGACATCGAACAGTGGAAGGACTTCATGCGCGGCCCCGACGGCAAGCTCGCGCCCGAGTTTAAGAACGTGGTCCTCGATACCCACCAATACCTCATGACCGCCGAAACGATGGGTTGCCCGCAGACAGCGGAGGGCTACGACGACTTCGTGAGGAATACCTATGCGCCGATGATCGCCGAGATGAGCGAATACTTCCCGGTGATTGTGGGGGAGTGGTGCCTGTTCAACTCCGTCGGCTGCGGTGTGGACACCCACGGCGGCCAAAGCGTGCTCAACGGCGAGGAAGGGGCTCAGGTCGAAACCCTGACCGCCGAACAGAAGCGCTCGCTGTACCGGGGCCTAGCCGAATCCCAGCTCGCCGCATGGAGCAAGGGCAGCGGCTTCTACTACTGGAACTACAAGCTGCTCACTGACACTGTCAACACTCCCGGCTGGATCGGCTGGGACGCATGGGACCTTGGACGCTGCATCGCCCAAAACTGGTTCCCCGTCCAAAAGTGATTCCGTCGGACGCAAGAATCGTACAAAGCAACGCGTGATATCAAGAACATTAAGGAACGACAATGCTGCATAATCCGATCTTCAAAGGCTTCAATCCTGATCCGGCCATCTGCCGTAAAGGCGACGACTACTATGTTGCTGTCTCTACATTCGAATGGTTCCCGGGTATTCCGATTTACCATTCGAAGGATATGAAGCATTGGGAGCTGCTCACCCACGTGCTTACTGATGATACGAAGCCGAACCTCACCAAGCTGCCGAGCGCTAAGGGCATTTGGGCTCCATGTCTCACGTATTGTGAGGAAGAGGACATGTTTTACGTGATTTACGGCGTTATGAACTCCATGAATGCACGCTATTTCGACGTGAATAATTATCTGATTAAGTCAAAGAGCATTGAAGGTCCGTGGAGCGAGCCGGTATATCTGACATCTTCTGGTTTCGACGCGTCCATTTTACATGATGACAATGGCAAGAAGTACATCGTCAGCTTGGAGTGGGAGACCCGTGAAGGCTATGAGAAGCCGGGCGTGATCTGCTGTGTGGAATATGATCCGGAAACCAAGCATGTGGTTGGCTATCCGAAGCGTATATGGCGTGGCGCTACTGATCGTGGCTGCATTGAGGCTCCGCATCTGACCAAGCGTGACGGCTGGTATTACATTATGTGCGCCGAGGGTGGCACTGGCTACAACCATGCCGTGACCATGGGCCGTTCCCGCAATGTGTGGGGTCCGTATGAGCCGGATCCGAATGGTCCGCTCGTCACTTCGCAGCCGAAGGAGTCAAACGAGCGTGCTGATGACGATCATTTGAAGCCGCGCTATTTCAACCCGGATTCCGTGCTGCAGAAGTCCGGGCACGGCTCCTACGTGGATCTGCCGAACGGCGAGACATATCTTGTGCACCTGACCAGCCGTCCGTTTGTGCCGGAATTACGTTGTACGCTTGGCCGTGAAACCGCCATTCAGAAGATGACATGGACGAATGACGGCTGGCTGCGCATGGCGGACGGCTCCAATCTGGCCAAACTCGAAGTCGAAGAGCCGGATCTGCCGGATGCGCCGATGCCGGAGATTCCCGGGCACGACGACTTCGACGGCGGCGCGATCGGCAACTGGTATTATTCGCCGCGGCAGATGCCGACCACCTTCGCCAACGTGACGGAACGCCCCGGTTGGCTGCGCATCCGCGGCGAGGAATCGTTGGCATCGCTCAACCGCACGAGCCTGATCGCACGCAAACTCACCAGCGTGTACGCCACCGTCACCACGAAGATGGAGTTCGAGCCGGAAGTCTACCAGCACAGCGCTGGCTTGACCATCTACTACGACAACATGAATAATATTTTCCTGCGCAAGTATTATTCACAGACGCTTGGCGGCAGCGCGATTTCGATTGTGCGTCTCGAAAACGGTGAAAAGACGGAAATGCTTGACACTCGCGTTGCTGTGGAAGACAAGCCGATCTATTTCCGTTTGAATATCGAAGGTCGTCGTACTTGGTTCGAGTGGGGTTATGATGGCGAGAACTGGACCAAGATTGGCCCGGATTTCGACACTACCACCTTCTCTGACGAATACTGCAAGTACGGCGAATTCACCGGCACTATGGTCGGCATCGCCATCACCGACGCCGCTCTGCACGAGAAGACCGCCGACTTCGACTTCTTCGACTACGAGGCGGACGAGACGAAGCCCGTCGACTGATCCCGCCCGGCCGGCCACCACGATCATTCAACGACCCTGATCCGGCTGTGATCCGATTCCGAGCGGCCGCGTGGCCGCTCGCGGGGCGCATACAATGGACCAAGGAACGTTGCGAATGACGCGCGGTTCCTTGGCCCATTGGGCCGAATGGGTTTTGCCATGGGTTGTGATGGGCGGAAGCGAAAAGTCGGGCAACCCCCGAACGTAAGGGCGGTGAGACGCATGGTGCTAGGCATCGACGAGCGAATCGACGGCGTGAACCTCGGCAACTGGCTGGTGCTGGAGAAATGGATGGATCCGAAACCGTTCACCCGCAGCGCCGAAGACGATGAAATCTGGATGCACCGCACGCACGTATCCCTCTGGTCCGAACGGAATCTCGCCGAGGAACTGCGCCGGCACCGCGAAACCTACATCACCTTGGAGGATTTCCGTATTATCGTCGGTCACGGAATCAACCTCGTACGCATTCCCATACCGTATTTCATCTTCGGCGACTGGCCCGGGCATCCGGGCTGCATCACGTACCTCGACCGCGCGTTCCGCTGGGCGCGGGAGACGGGATTGAAGATTATGATTGACCTGCATACCGTTCCCGAATCGCAGAACGGTTTCGACAACGGCGGTCTGACGGGTGTGTGCAAATGGGCGCAGAATACGGACTTGGTGGAGTACACGCTGAACGTGCTGGAGCGATTGGCTCGCCGATACCGCGACGAACCGGCCCTGCACAGCATCGAAGTACTCAACGAACCAGTGAGCTGGTCGGTGTTCCATAGCACGTCGAACACGGCGAAAGACTCTCATGAGGCTTCCGGTAGCATGTATGTCTCACTGCGGTTTCTGAAGCGCTTCTACCGCGACGCTTACGCCCGGTTACGCGCCGTGCTACGTCCGGAAACCGTGATCGTATTCCATGACGGTTTCCGACTACTCCGCTGGGGCGGTTGGTTTCGTCGTGCTGGCATGCGCAACGTCATGCTCGACACCCATCAGTATCTCATCGCGATGGAGGATCCGCTGTTTTCGGGACCGGCACGCCGGCTGTACCTGCGATCGCGGCGACTGCCATGGCTGTACCGGATGCTGGTGGGCGCGAGTGGCATCGCCATCCGTTCGGCGGCCCGTCGTATTCCCGTGCTGGTGGGCGAGTGGTGCGTGGAGAATCAGTGGGCCCTACACAGCCAAAACCGATCGGCTGCATACCGCCAAGTGTCACGATTGCAACGCGCGGCATGGGACGTGTCGGCGGGGCAGATCTATTGGAGCTACCAGCTTGCGCGCTCCGCGAAACCGGGTAGTGGCGAAGGGAAACCGCCGCGGGATCCTCGCAACGGCGGCAATCTTGAGGCGTGGGATCTGACTCGCGTATGGCGTCATGGATGGATTCGGGCGGATACCTCTCACGATGACGTGCCATAGGCAGTCAATCAACGGCAATCGACGCAAGGTGCATTAGACTCGGAATCATGGCAGAGGAAGAGACTTCGAAACGTATCCGAAAATCACCGCAGGAGCGTCGAGCGGAAGTGCTGGATGCGGCTGTTCAGCTGATCAGTGAGCGTGGATTCAATGGCATTTCCATCCAAGACGTGGCCGACAGGGTCGGCATCTCCAAACAAGGCGTGTTGCGATACGTCGACAACAAAGACAAAATGCTGGCGCTGGTATATGACGAATACTACGGGCAGACCGGCACGCCGGAGGACTTCTTCTCTTCGGGCATGCCGGGCAGCGACCCGTCCGCGCCGCATTTTCCCGCGTATCTGCGCTACCTGGTGAAACACAACTCGCGCCGCCGCATGATGGTGCAGCTGTTCACCGTGCTGTCGGTGGAATCCCTGAACCCGGATCACCCATTGCATGACGAATTCATGGGACGCATGGAGGACATCTGGGAACACTACTCGAAATACCCGTGGGTGGTTCCGCCGCAATTGGGCGCATGGGCCGGCAGCATGCGGCCAGTGGTGCGCAAAGCCATGGAAATCATGGATGGCATTCAGCTGTGGTGGCTGCGCGAACCGGAAGTGGACTTGTGTGAGGAATGGTCCGAAATGGAGAATCTGCTGTTTCCCGCGCCCCTCTGGGATGCATGCCGCTGATTTTATGTGTGTTCCGCATACGTTCGGGGGTGACCTGACGGCCACCCTCATTTTGCTTATCTTCTATTGTGGTAGTGCCTGAAAAGTTTGCTGAAAGAGACATGCTGGTTTCTTGAGATGTCGACCATTTTGATGCAGTCAGACTACCTGCTGCGCTTCCCGTATAGACGCCAATGCTGGTTCCCAACATCCCTAGCGATACTAGTATCATTATTTTACGGAAGAGTCTAGATTCAGTAGAATTACCAATTCTACATAATAATTCGTCATATATAGAACCTGCTGCAGAATTAGTTACAATTGTCCCTCTGTAAAAAGTTAATTTTACTCATTATATTGACTATTTATAAGATAATTAGAACGTTGAATAATCTCAGATTCATTCTTGCCGGAAATAAGAAATTTCCTGTCAGAATCAACAGAGTTATGAGCGATACCTTTTTTCTTGCCCACAGATTCCAAAACCGCCCAATCCGGGATTTCTTTTTCCTTTGGCCAGTTCAATCCAGCGGTTTCCAGCAGTATGCCATACTGAGATGATCGCGTAATATTCGCATCCGCATCGACAAGACCAAGTTCCAATAGGAAGTTGGCCTTGCTTTGGTCTATGCCATAGGCGGCTGCCAGCTCCTGCTTGATGAGACCGCCTCCTCTGCGTGCCGCCATTTCCCCGAATACGAAATCACCGGTTTCATTCTTATAGAATTCGATATGCATCACATTCGGAATCGTCTGATCGTTGAAAGATGCAATTAATTGCTTTGTCAGTCGGAGCAGCTCGGAATAGTCGGCACCGTTCTCATCCAACATCACGGAACCGGTGTTTTGTTTCTCGAAATCCAGTGGCGGGACAAGGTACCGTGATGGTGAGATCAGAATCGAACCGGAATTGATATAGACTACATCCACATGGTAGACGGAACCGGAACAATATTCCTCTAAGTAATACTGGTTTGAATGCACGTTTCGTATGAATTCCGGCTTGGTAGCTAAAGCAGGCAGGTCATCTTTCGAATGCAATATCGTAATGCCTGCAGACCCTGCGCCCCATCGAGGTTTGAGAACAACCGTCTCCCAACGATCGAACGCCGAAATAATATCTCCAAAGCCTTGGCAGGTGGTATAGGGAATAATCTTTAATCCGGCATCAAGGGCCGATTGTTTCATCGTGACTTTATCTCGACAGCTTAACGCCAGTTCATGCTGTAAACCGGGAATTCCAAATAAACTTCTCGCCTCTGCAACCCTCAGTACGTCTTCCTCTGAGCTGGAAACTATCCTATCTGGTTTAAATTTCCTGACAATATCAAAGAATTTTGCGGTAGCGCTATCAGAGGAATAATCGGAAACCTCGATTTCCTTGATGACGGAGCTCGGCCAACTATGGTGTGCGGCTCGATCGTTCGAGGTGAAGACCATAACTTCTAAACAATCGAAACGTTCTTGGATTTCCTCAATCCATTTAGGATAATTTGAGAAAGATTTGGGCTGTTGCAGCAATAATACTTTCATGTCATTCCCCTTCCGGTGTACTCACCAAGACTTTTTCTTTCAATGACGAATGATTCTTTGTCCACGTTTTCTAATTTGATTAGTGACGACTGCAGGCATTATTCCCACTAACGCCAGTGCACACCAATACCAAGCCGTCAATCCTGCAGGACGTAGTGCCGGAACGATCCAACCGCCAAGGAATGAGCCTGCCGATTCACCAATGGCTGCAATTATCAGCCGATAGTTCAGAATGTCCACCAAAGGCTTATCTGGCTGTGCCTCTACCAGAGCAATATTGATTAATGGCGCATAGATGCATTCTGCAATGGAGAACACAACCAAGGAAATGATGCATATCCACCAGTACGACGAGACTCCGCAGGCGAATAGTGCGAAGGAAATTCCATAAATCCCCAGGCTTTTGACTATGAATGAGGTGGCATTATGTTCTTTGGTCATATTGCGCGAGATGATCTTACTTACCGGCATTTGCAGTGCTATGACCGATATGGCATCAATGGAATAGAACAATCCTCTTATGACTGGACTATCGGATAACGAGTGGAATTCCAATGCCATTCCGGCAAAAAGCTGACCATTCATTATACTGCCCACGAACACCGCCAGGATGGCAAGAACCGTACCGGGACTTTTCAGCGAGTCTGTAATGGTCTTCACGATGGAGGAAGTGTTTTCCTCGCCGCTTTTCTCATTGCGTATGAAGACATGATGAGTCAGCGCTATTGGAGCTAGTAAAGCAGAAAAAGCATAGAGTCCGACGATGATTGCAATAAAGAGCGTTTGTCCGAAAGCTTTATATATGTAATTCGAGCCCAGAGGTCCAATCGCGGATCCAAGATTGGCTGCCATAGTCACTAAAGCAAACAAAGAAGCCTGAATTTTTTTATCCTTTACTGTAGCGATGATATGCCCTCGTAGGGCAAAATTAACCAATGAAAGACCGAGTCCCAGCAAAGCCAAATCCGCAAAAAGGAAGCCGATAAAACCACCCATTGCCGGTTGTAGCAGCAAAAGTGAAAAAACCATGAATCCGAAACCGGCCTCGGTGAGGGATACCGTTGAGAAACGCTCAATCAGGCTACCTATAAAAACAGTACTGCCTCTAGAAAAAAGAGATAAAATTCCGAGCGCCAGCCCAACATATAGCGATGACGCCGCAGAAACTTGGCCGGTGAGAATAACCGAAAGAAGGGAGAAGAGACCGCTGTACGCAGCAGTATTCAAAAAGTAATTCACTGATATGGAGTCTCTTTTAATATCGTTCGGCTTCTCCATTTGAATGGACCTTCTTTTATGCTTTACAAATAATGTCTCCCCATGCTAGTTGTCATAGGGGAATTGTTCATTGCTGCGTCCACATATAGTGACGCTTGGTTTTGGCATACTTGGGGGTGTCTGTTTCAAAGTTTACCGTGCTTTCTGCGGAATCGTTGAATCCTGAACATCCGTTGCATGATGAATTCACTGCTCGTATGGACGATATTTGGGAGAACTATTCGCAATATCCTTGGCTGATTCCTCCGCAATTGGGTTCATGGAAGTCGAGTATACGACCGGTGGTGCGTAAGGCCATGGAAATCATGGATGGTGTGCAATTATGGTGGTTGCGCGAGCCTGAAGTTGATTTATGCAAAGAGTGGGCTCAGATGGAAAACATGCTGTTTCCATCCCCGTTGTGGGATGCATATCGTTGATTTTGAATACTTGTTGAGATTGGCATTGCATGCGCGTGCGAAAAGGCGAGGGTCTGATGGTCCCTCGCCTTTTGCGTTGACGGGTTTATGTCGAGTTGCGGATGTGCATATGATATACTAAAATACCAATTGGTAATTAAAGGAAATCGCTTCAATGAGGAAAGTGAGCAATCCATGACCGAAACCACTGAAAATACTGTAAATCTGCCCTATAGGAATCCGAAACTTCCTACTGAGGAACGCATCGCCGATCTGCTTGGTCGAATGACCCTTGAGGAAAAAGTCGGACAGATGATGCAGCTTGACGCGCGAAGCGGCGATTTGGACGATCTGATCGTCAACAAGCACGTTGGTTCCATTCTGCACACCTCGCCGTCCGATCTGCCGAAAGCCGTGGAAACGGTGAACGCCAAAACCCGTCTCGGCATTCCGCTGGTGATCGGCGACGACTGCATTCACGGCTATTCCTTCTGGCCGGGAGCCACCATTTTCCCGGAACAGCTGGGCATGGCAACCACGTGGGATTCCGAAAAGGTACAGGCCGCGGGCCGTGCCACCGCCGAGGAAGTGTCAGCCACCGGCGTGCATTGGACGTTCTCCCCGGTGCTGTGCATCGCGCGAGACACCCGTTGGGGCCGCGTAGGCGAAACCTTTGGCGAAGATCCGTACCTGATTGGCGAAATGGCATCGTCCATTGTCAAGGGCTATCAAGGTGGAGCCAAGGCGGGCGAGCCGCTCGCCAAAGACGCGATCCTCGCATGCGCCAAGCATTTCGCAGGCTATTCCGAAACACAGGGAGGGCGTGACGCTTCCGAAGCCGACCTGAGCCACCGCAAGCTGGAATCCTGGTTCCTGCCGCCATTCGAACGCGTAGCCAAGGAAGGCTGTGGCACCTTCATGCTCGGCTACGAATCCATCGAAGGTGTGCCGGTCACCTTCAACAAGTGGCTGCTTTCCGACAAACTGCGTGGCGCTTGGAACTATCAGGGCACGCTCATCACCGACTGGGACAACGTCGGCCGTTCCGTGTGGGAGCAGAAGGTCAAGCCTGATTATGTGCAGGCTGCTGCCGATGCGGTCAAGTCCGGCAACGACTTGGTGATGACCACGCCAAAGTTCTACGAGGGTGCGATCGAAGCCGTGAAGACCGGTCTGCTTGACGAATCGTTGATCGATGCCGCCGTGGCTCGTATTCTCGCACTGAAGTTCCGTCTTGGACTGTTCGAAGATCCACGCTTGCCCGACCAGAAGCGTATCGATGCAGTGATCGGTTCCGAAGAGCATCAGCAGCTCAACCTTGAAGTGGCTCGCGAAGCCGTGGCATTGCTGAAGAACGACGGTTCACTGCCGTTCAACGTGGCCGGTGCGAAGCGTATCGCGGTCGTTGGCCCGCTCGCCGATGACGTCCAGACCCAGCTGGGCGACTGGGCAGGCAGCTCCGGCCAGATCAACTGGATGCCTGACGGCCACCCGCGTGAAATGATCACCACCGTGCTTGATGGTTTCAAGCAGCTCGCTCCGGAAGGTTGCGAGGTCGTGTACTCTCGCGGTGCCAACATCGTGGATTTGGTGCCCGATCCGGAAGGCGAGTTCTACCCGGATGGACAGCCTCGCCCGAAGATCGGCGTTTCCGCCAAGATTGATCGCGCACTGCTTGGCGAAGCCGTGGAAAACGCACGTAAAAGCGACCTGATCGTGGCCGTGGTGGGCGATGTGATCCAGGCCATTGGCGAAGGCTGCTCCACCGCCACGCTTGAACTGCTCGGCGGACAGAATGCACTGATCGATGCACTGTCGAACGTGGCTCGCGAAACCGGCAAGCCGTTCGTGGTGGTGCTCGTCAGCTCCAAGCCGCAAGTGCTGCCGGCATCCGTGATCGGTACCAATGGCGTGATTGTTGACGAAACTCCAGCCGAAGGCACTTCGGCTCTGCTGTGGGCTCCAAGCCCGGGCATGAAGGGCGGCCAGGCCATCGCCGAAATCATTCTCGGCGAAACCGAACCGAGCGGACGCCTGCCGATCACCTTCCCGCGTCACGCAGGACAGCTGCCGGTCTACTACAACCAGATTCGAGGCCAGCACGGCAACCGTTACGCCGACCTCACGCAGAATCCGGCATTCGCATTCGGCGAGGGTCTGAGCTACACCACGTTCGAATACGGAGATCCGACCATCACCAACGTTCCGGAATCCGGCATATTCGCCGAAACCGACACTGTGCATGCCGAAATCACCCTCACCAATACGGGCGATCGCAAGGGCACGGAAGTAGTACAGCTCTACATCGGCGACATCGTGACCTCCTACAGCTGGACTGATCGTGAACTTAAAGCATTCCAGCGCGTGGAACTCGAACCAGGCAAAAGTAAGACCGTTGCCTTCGACATTCCGGTTTCCGATTGCACCATCGTCGATTCGGAAGCTAACCGGATCGTCGAACCGGGCGAATTCGAAGTGCTTATCGGTCATTCCAGCCGTCGCGAACACTTGAAGCGCACCACCTTCACCGTCGCGTAAAAGCGAAACGAAATAAGCCGTGTCGCAGAACCTAATAATCGACACGCTAGTCTGATATGAGCCGCCTACGAAATGCCGATCGTGGGCGGCTCACATGAATGGGTCATCGTTGTGGCATACGCACTGTTTATGGCCGCTTCCGGATTCGTACTGGTGCCTGATCAGACGCATGCGTTGAACCAGTTGCCATCGTCAATGAACGCCGACTGTTCCGCGGTGATGAACGCCATACAGCAGCTTGCCGTCGCGATTGTGCTTGCCACTGGCGGTTATACGGCTTTGTTCCCGATCGCTGTGGTTGCGGTGCTGCTGGGCACGGTGTTCATCATGCTGATTCGCAAGGTGAAGTAGCTGCAGCTACTGCAGTAGCCGAAGCAACGCGCAGTGTGCCGGCGATTGCGGCACACGTAATCTCGACATTGCGTTCCGTATTGGCGATCAGCGTCGCAAGATCCGCCGACCCGGGCGCAATGCCGAACGTTGCGACGATGCCGGTCTCGTTCAACGCTTCGATGGTGTGTGGATCGCGGGTTACCGTTCCGCCAATGGCAATAGTTGGTTTTCCTTGCGATTGCGCCAGTTTCGCAATGCCATTCGGCACTTTGCCGTACGGTGTCTGACTGTCGATGGAACCTTCGCCGGTGATGATGACGTCGGCCCATGCGCATGCTTCTCGACCATGCGCAAGATCGAGCACAAGTTCGATTCCCGGCCGCACTGTTGTATTGAACAGGCCGAGCATCCCGCCGCCGGTACCGCCCGCGGCGCCTGTACCGGGAATGCGCTCAATATCGCGGCCATTGTATTGCATGATCGCGTGTGCGAGATTCGCGAGTCCCTGATCGAGGAGTTCGACCTGTGCTGTGTTCGCGCCTTTTTGCGGAGCGAACACATGCGCAGTACCTTCTGGTCCGGTCAAAGGATTGGCGACATCGCAGGCGAGAACAATCGGAACATTTTTTACAAAATCGGGAACTTCCGAATCGTCAATCCTCTCCAAATCAACAAGAGAACCGCCACCAAGCGGAATATCATGACCTGCCGTATCAAGAAAACGAAATCCAAGCGCGCGAGCCAATCCCGTGCCGCCATCCGTAGTGGCACTGCCGCCCAAACCAAGCACAATACGATCCGCGCCAGCGTCAATCGCAGCACGAATCAGCAAGCCGGTGCCGAACGTGGAAGCGGACAACGCATTGCGGTCGGCGGGGGAGACCCGTTCAAGTCCGCTTGCCGAAGCCAACTCGACTACGGCGGTGTGGAGAATACAAGAAGCATGATTATTGCCAAGAAAGCCAAACTGAGCGGTAATCGGGCGGCCGATCGCATCAACTGTCTCAACATTGTGCAACGTGCCGGCGGTGGCATGAACCAAGGCTTGCGTCAATCCTTCGCCGCCATCGGAAAGAGGCATGAGCCGGCATTCCGCCTGCGGATTGCCACGCTTAATGCCGCGAGCCATCGCCTGTGCGATTGCTTCAGCCGAAGCGGCTTCCTTGAACGAGTCCGGTGCCAGCAGAATCCGCATACATGTCTCCTTTTACGTCTGCATCCATACATTAATGCAGTGCCGGGGCAGAGGCTTAGCGGTAGTCCTCCCACATGGGCAGGGGGAACAGGGCGTCTTCGCATTCCGCCCACATGGCGTTCAGATCCTGACCGGGCGTGCGCAGCCAACGCAGCTGCACGCCATCCATCATGGCGAATCCCGCATTAAGCAGCCGACGCGTATCAACACCTTCGGGCACTTGCCAACGGATGTTGAGTGCGGTGTCGGCATTATGCAGCTCACGGTTGGCGAAGTACTCGTGTGCGGGGTGGTTCGGGTCGATCGCTTCGGCGCTCAACGTGGAAAACATGTGCACCTGAATCGGTCTGCGTGCGTTCACCGCCACGATTCTGCGCCACATGTCGGCGATCAACGGGCGTGGCTCACGTACTATGTCGGTAAGAATATCTTCCGTTTCGGAATCGTAGACTTCGTCCAGCGCGGCTGTGAGCAGTCCTTCCTTACTGCCGACATAATGCAGCACGCCAGCCTTGGTGAGTCCTACGCGATCGGCGATTTTCTGCAGGGAAGTGCCGTAATAGCCGAGCATTCCAAACAGTTCGACGGCCGCATTGAGAATCTCCGCTCTTCGGTCGACTTCTTCGTTGGCCATGATGATTCCCTCTCCTGCCTTCCATGAATGGCGATTCATGTGCGCTGCAATGCTTATGAATCGCCATTTCTCTCAAGTGGTAAATACTTGCAGTTACTTTACGGTCGGTTAACTGATTTTTCAAAGAAGATTGGCGTGTTGCGATGTTGATTTTGATAAAGTACCTACCGACCGGTTAGTAAAGATTTCGGGGTTGAGATTCCACAAGCCGGTTAACCGATACGAACTCAAGAAAACGATGCGAAAGAGGAACGTATGAGCGAAAACACCTATCCTTCCGTCAATGACCTGACGCTTGAAGAGAAAGCATCCCTAACTTCCGGCGGCGACGCTTGGCATCTGCAGGGCGTTGAAGCCAAGGGCATTCCCGGCTATATGATCACCGACGGACCCCACGGTCTGCGCAAGTCCAACTCGGCCACCACCGGCGAAGTCGATCTGAACAACTCCGTGCCCGCCACCTGCTTCCCGCCGGCCGCGGGCCTGTCCAGCTCGTGGAATCCGGAACTCATCCACCAGGTCGGCGAGGCCATGGCGGAGGAATGCATCCAGGAGAAGGTCGCCGTCATCCTCGGTCCCGGCGTCAACATCAAGCGCAATCCGCTCGGCGGCCGCTGCTTCGAATATTGGTCCGAAGACCCGTATCTGGCCGGCCATGAGGCAGTCGGCATCGTCGCCGGCGTGCAGTCCAAGGGCGTGGGCACCTCGCTCAAGCACTTCGCCGCCAACAACCAGGAGACCGACCGTCTGCGCGTATCCGCCAACATCTCCCAGCGGGCGCTGCGCGAGATCTACTTCCCGGCCTTCGAGCACATCGTCAAAACCGCCCAGCCATGGACCATCATGTGCTCCTACAACCGCATCAACGGCGTGCATTCCGCACAAAACCGCTGGCTGCTCACCGACGTGCTCCGCGACGAATGGGGGTATGAAGGCATCGTCATGAGCGATTGGGGCGCCGACCACGACCGCGTCGCCTCCCTCAACGCCGGCCTCAACCTTGAAATGCCGCCGAGCTACACGGACGACCAGATCGTCTACGCCGCACGTGACGGCCGCATCCAGCCCGAACAGCTCGACCGCATGGCCCAAGGCATGGTCGACCTCGTGAACAAGACGCGCTCCGCCATGAGCATCGACGATTACCATTTCGACGTGGACGCCCACGACGAGGTGGCCCATCAGGCCGCCATCGAATCCATGGTGCTGCTCAAAAACGACGACGACATCCTGCCGGTCGCTGCAAACGCGAAAATCGCCGTCATCGGCGAATTCGCCCGCACTCCGCGCTACCAGGGCGGCGGTTCGTCCCACATCACCCCGACCAAGATGACCAGCTTCCTCGACACCCTCGCCGCGCGGGGCGTCGACGTCGCGTTCGCACCGGGCTTCACCCTCGACCTCGAACCGGCCGATCGCACGCTCGAAGCCGAAGCCGTCGAAACCGCCAAAAACGCCGACGTCGTCCTCATGTTCCTCGGCCTTCCGGAAGCCGCCGAATCCGAAGGCTTCGACCGTGAAACCCTCGACATTCCAGCCAAGCAGGTCGAACTGCTCAAAGCCGTCGCCGCCGAAAACAAGAACATCGTCGTGGTGCTGTCCAACGGATCCGTCGTCTCCGTGGCACCATGGGCGGGCAACGCCAAGGGCATCCTCGAATCCTGGCTGCTTGGCCAGGCGGGCGGTCCGGCGCTCGCCGACGTGATCTTCGGCAAGGTCAGCCCGTCCGGCAAGCTGGCACAGACCATTCCGATGAACATCAACGACGATCCGAGCATGATCAACTGGCCGGGTGAGGAGGGGCACGTCGACTATGGTGAGGGCGTGTTCGTCGGCTACCGCTACTACGACACGTACGACAAGGCCGTCGACTACCCGTTCGGCTTCGGCCTGAGCTACGCGACCTTTGCGATCGACGGCGTGAACGTCGCCAAGACCGGCGCCAACACCGCACACGTCACCGCGACCGTCACCAACACGTCCGACGTGGACGCCGCCGAAACCGTGCAGGTCTACGTAGCTCCAGGCAAGGCCGCCGTAGCCCGCCCGAAGCATGAGCTCAAGGGCTTCCGAAAGGTGTTCCTCAAGGCCGGCGAATCGGCTGAGATTACCTTCGATCTGGACGAGCGCGCCTTCGCCTACTGGTCCGAGAAGTTCAACGACTGGCATGTCGAAGCCGGCGAATACACCGTCGAAGTCGGCACGTCCAGCCGCGACATCGCCGCCGTGGCCGTCGTCACGCTCGACGGCGACGGCAAGGCCCTGCCGCTCGACGAATGGTCCACGTTCGGCGAATGGGCCGACGATCCGGTCGGCTCCAAAATCGTCGCATCCGTGTATGCGGAAGGCGAGGCCGGCAATCTGCCGCAGCTGCCCGACAACGACATGATGCGCATGTTCCTCAAGTCCATGCCGATCAACTCCATGCCGATGCTGATGAGCGACGGCGGCAAGGCCATCACCGCCTTCATGCTCGACGAATACGCCAAAATCGCCGAAACCGCCGAATAAGACGGATTGACGTAAACAAGACGTAAGCAAAAGGAGTTTCAAGGATTTAGACCGAGGATGTGGCCCGCGAATGAACCGGTGCGGACCACATCCTCGGCTTTTTCATACTTGGTTTCGGCTTGTTCCGAGCTTATTTTTGGCTATTTTTAAGCGATTTTGCGATTACAATATTGCGCTCGGTGTGCTGCGATCCGGTTCCGTCACACACGACACGCTGAATGTTGCATATGCAACTGTTGCATGTACAACGTGTTATCTTATGTTCCGTGAACGATATACAGAACGATGGAACGGCTTCGGTGAACCCCGCGTTCGCCGAAGCATGGGAGCGGGGCGCATGCAAGCCTCCAAGCGTCGCCATCCGATCGCTGCACAACGTCATCAACCGGTATCTTACGGTGACGCGTCCTATGGAAGTGGAGAGTCTGAGCGGTGGCAACATCGACATCATCACCTTCCTCGCGCGCCATTCGGAACGGGAGATCTTCCCGCAGGATGTGGAACGCCGCTTCGGCATCACCCGGTCGACGTCGAGCAGGGTGCTCGCATTGATGGAACGCAAAGGGCTTATCGTGCGCGAATCCGTGCCGAGGGACGCGCGGTTGAAGAAAATCGTGCTCACTGACAAATCGCGCGATATAGCCGAGGCGCTGCGAGCCAACGCCATCGCTATGGAAGGCATTCTTCTTCAGGGTTTGAGCGATGACGAGATCCGCGAATTCATGCACGTGCTCGACGTGATGCAGACCAATCTGGTCTCCACTGGGCTGATCGGTGACGAAAGTCGCTATTCCAGCCTGGCATTGTGCGAGGCGGAATCGTGGGAACGGCAATCGCGGGAATGCGAATCGCAACCAACTGTACGGAAAACATCACAGGAAGACGAAACAGGAAAGGAAGAGTAAGTGAGCGGAACAAACGTGACAACGGCTGCGGTGCAATCGCAGCCAAAACAAAAGCGGCATCTCGTACGCACGCTTGGCAAATCGCTGCGTGAATATAGGAAGCCCAGCATTCTCACCCCGATATTTGTGGTGGTCGAAGGTGTTCTGGAAATCCTCATCCCCACGGTGATGGCGTCGTTGATTGATGAAGGCATCACCGGCAAAAGCATGCCCGCCATCGTCAAATTCGGTCTGATTCTTCTGGCGTGCTCGCTATGTTCGCTCGCGGCTGGCTTCCTTGCCGGTAAATTCGCCGCGATCGCCGGCGCTGGATTCGCCAAGAACCTGCGTCATGACGAATTCGAGAAGGTGCAGGGCTTCAGCTTCACCAATATTGACAAGTTCTCCACCGGCTCGATCATCACCAGGCTCACCACCGATGTGACCAACCTGCAGAACGCCTATTCCATGATCATTCGTCTGGGTGTGCGAGCCCCGATCATGATGATCGTGGCGTGGATCTTCTCGTTCCGCATCAGCCCGTCCATTTCCTTGGTGTTCCTGGCGTGCATCCCTGTTCTCGCTTTCGGTCTGTGTGGTCTGGCGGTGTACGTGCATCCGGTGTTCGAGCGTGTGTTCCACGCGTATGACAAGCTCAACAATGTGGTGGACGAGAATCTGCAGGGCATCCGTGTGGTGAAGTCCTATACCCGCGAATCCCATGAGATCGCGAAGTTCGGCCGTATTTCGCAGCGCATCTACAAGGATTTCAGCAAGGCCGACCGTGTGATGAGCTTCAACGGTCCGCTCATGATGGTCTGTGTGTACGTTTCGATGATTCTGATTGCTTGGATGGGCGCGCGGCAGATCGTCTCGTCCGGCAACAACGCCGCATTGGGATTGACCACCGGCGATCTGACGGCATTGGTCACATACGCCATGCAGATCCTCATGGCTATGATGATGCTGTCCATGATCTTCGTCATGTGCATCATTTCGCAGGCTTCCGCGGAACGTATCTGCCAGGTGCTCAACGAGGAAAGCACCGTCACCAACCCCGCCGAACCAGTCAAGACGGTTGCCGACGGTTCGATCGATTTCGACCATGTCACCTTCCGCTATTCCGACAATTCCGAAAAACCGGTGCTGGACGACATCACCCTCAAGATTCGTTCCGGCATGACCGTTGGCATTGTCGGCGGCACTGGCTCGGCCAAGTCCAGTCTCGTGCAGCTCGTGCCGCGACTGTACGATGTGACCGACGGTTCGCTTAAAGTCGGCGGTGTGGATGTGCGCAAGTACGATCTGGAAATCCTGCGCGACCAAGTGGCCATGGTTTTACAGAAGAACGTGCTGTTCTCCGGCACCATTGCGGACAACCTGCGCTGGGGCAACCCGAACGCCACCGACGAGGAAATCCGCCGCGCATGCCAACTGGCCCAGGCTGACGGTTTCATCCAGGAATTCCCCGACAAATACGACACCTATATCGAACAAGGCGGAACCAACGTGTCCGGTGGACAACGCCAGCGTCTGTGCATCGCTCGAGCGTTGCTGAAGAAACCGAAGATCCTCATCCTCGATGACTCCACCTCCGCGGTCGACACCAAGACGGACAAGCTGATCCGCGAAGCGTTCCACAACGAGATTCCCGACACCACGAAAATCATCATCGCGCAACGCATCGCATCCGTGCAGGAATCCGACATGATCCTTGTCATGGAAGACGGCCGAATCATGGCCGCCGGCACGCACGACGAACTGCTCGCAACCTGCGACGAATATAGATCCATCTACGAATCTCAAACCAAAAACCAGGCACAGCCTGAGGGGCTGAAGTGAAAGGAGGGATGGACATGACTGGGAAAACCGCTGAAAAGAACACTGGAAAAACCATGCAATCCAAGCCGGATATGAATCCGGACGTGAAGCCGGGCGCTAAGCCGCCAATGCAGAAAGCCGCTCCCGGCACCACCAAACGTATCTTCGACTACATCTTCCAATACAAATGGCATGTCATCGCAATCGTGGTATGCATTCTGGTCGGCGCGGCCGCCCAAGCCGGCTCCGCTCTGTTTCTGCAATCGCTGATCGACAGCTACATCCTGCCGATGGTCGGCGCAACGGATCCTGATTGGGGACCGCTGTTGCGCGCGCTGACGCTGATGGGCTGTCTGTATGCGGCTGGCACGTTCTGCAGCTGGTTGTGGCAGTGGCTCATCGTCACCGTCGAACAAGGCACGCTGAAGAAGATCCGCGACGACATGTTCGCCCACCAGCAGACCCTGCCAGTCCGCTACTTCGACACCAACGAGCACGGCGACATCATGAGCCGTTACACCAACGACACCGACACCCTGCGCCAGGCCATCAGCCAGTCCTTCCCGCAGATGTTCTCCTCCGCGATCTCCGCACTGGCCGCACTGGTCTCCATGCTGTGGCTGTCGGTGCCGGTCACGATCTTCGTACTCGTGTTCGCCGCGATCCTGTTCGTGGTCGTGCGCGCCATCGTCTCCCGCTCCGGCCGCTACTTCGTCAAGCAGCAGATGTGGATCGGCGACGTGAACGCCTTTGTCGAGGAATCCGTCAACGGTCAGAAGGTCATCAAGGTCTTCAATCATGAGGACGCCACCCAGAAGACCTTCGACGAGAAGAACGAGGAACTGTACAAGGCCTCCGCCGAAGCGAACACCTGGGGCAACGTGACCATGCCCGTCGTAGGCAACATGGGTTACATCCTCTACATCCTGCTCGCCATCGTCGGCGGATTCATGGCGCTCTCCGGCATGGGCAACTTCGGTCTCGCCGGCGCGGGCAAGCTCACCCTCGGCGCCCTCATCTCCCTGCTGACACTGTCTCGCTCCTTCGTCAACCCGCTCGGCCAGGTCTCCATGCAGTTCAACATGGTGATGATGGCGCTCGCCGGCGCGTCCCGCATCTTCCAGCTGATGGATGAGAAGCCCGAGGACGACGGCGGCTCCGTCACACTCGTCAACGTCGAGCTCGGCGAAGACGGCCGCACCATGACCGAAGTGGACCACGAAACCGGCCATTGGGCCTGGAAGCGTGAGGAAGGCGACGACGGCAGCCGTTCCCTGAAGGCCGCGCAGTCGCTGAGCCCGAAGGCCGCGGAAGTGGCGAGGAAGGCGCGCGAGAACGCGATCACCTCGCCGGACGGGCGCCTGACCCTGCTGCAGGGCGACGTGCGTTTCACCGACGTGACCTTCGGCTACAACCCGGACAAGCCCGTGCTGCACGACATCACCTGGTTCGCCAAGCCCGGCCAGAAGGTCGCGCTCGTCGGCGCCACCGGTGCCGGCAAGACCACGGTGACCAACCTGATCAACCGTTTCTACGACATCCAGGAAGGTATGATTCTGTATGACGGCATCTCCGTCAAGGGCATCCGCAAGCCCGACCTGCGCAAGTCGCTCGGCATCGTGCTGCAGGACGTGAATCTGTTCACCGGCACCGTGATGGACAACATCCGCTATGGCAAGCTCGACGCCACCGACGAGGAGTGCATCGCCGCCGCTAAGCTCACCAACGCGGACAGCTTCATCCGCATGCTGCCCAACGGCTACCAGACCGTGCTCGAAGGCGACGGCTCCGGTCTGTCCCAAGGCCAGCGCCAGCTGATCTCCATCGCACGCGCCGCAGTGGCAGACCCGCCGGCCATGATCCTTGATGAGGCCACCTCGTCCATCGACACCCGTACTGAGGAAGTGGTGCAGGCCGGTATGGACAATCTCATGAAGGGCCGTACCGTGTTCGTGATCGCGCACCGCCTGTCCACCGTGCGCAACTCCGACGTGATCATGGTGCTCGACCATGGCCGCATCATCGAGCGCGGTTCGCATGACGAGCTCATCGCGCAGAAGGGCGAGTACTACCAGCTGTACACGGGCGCCGTGGAACTGGAGTAAGGCTCCTTCTGCTTCGTTCCTGTCCCGTTCTTGGTGAATTGGACAGGCTGAACGGTAGTGTTCAACGAATGCAAGGGCCGTGCGGAAGCCACATATGTGGCTTCCGCACGGCCCTTGCGCATATGGCTCCCATGAATCGGCGGGCATGACCTTTTACGCAGGGTGCGCCCGCTGTGGCTTTTCATGGATTCCCCGAATCAATGGCGAAAAATCCATTGCGGGGACTACTCATGCGGTTCCGTAGGCGGTTTGGGTGTTCCGTAGGTGGTTGGGTCTGAATACCCGGCATGAAAACGGCCAGAATAAAGCCTTTCTCCAACCCCGATACTCTGACCAACCACCTACGGAAGCGAAAAACCACCTACGGAACTAGTCCAAGCCGTAACGGTGACTGGCTATCGCTCGGGCGACCATGCCGAACAGCTCGTTCAGCTTCTGCTTGGAAGCCAGATGCTCGCGGGTGGCGACAAAAGGAGTGAAACCGAGATCCCTCAGTCGGTTCCGCTTATCGAGGTCATACATCCAGCGGCCGTGGGTGTAGTGGTAATTTCCGTCGTATTCTATGCAGACGCGGTCATCCGGGTAGGCGATATCCACCTTCATCGTGCCCGAGCCGCGTATGTGGTCAATGATCTCATAGTTGACATGTGCCTCAGGCAGCCCGTAGGCATCGCTCTCCAAACGAAGCACCGTTTCCTGCGGGGAATCGGTACCTGGTTTGGACAGGCGCAAGGCCTTTCTGCATTTGGCGCTCCCAATGAATCGCGGCGCACTCCGGATGTAGTCGGAGAGCTCATCGTGAGTGCAGACGCGTAAATCGGGATTGGCGCAAGTGAGCCAATCCATGGCGATCACCAGACTTCGTTCGTCGACATAGGGCGCAATCTGACAGACTGCTTGCATCGCGGAGACGCTTGACACTAATTCGTCGGCGTGCACCCCGTCTATGCCATGTCTTGCGTAATGGAATTTCATTCCCTGTATTTTCCGTAAGTCGCGTTGCCGGCACACCGAAACGTGAACGAGCTCCGAACCATATCCGGGTAAATAATTCATGGTGGCGATCATGCCATGCAGCTCCAGCGCTGTGCCGTGGCTTACATAGAGTGGAACCGAGGAGCGTGACCTTATCCGCGACAACACCTGCCTGCATTCAAGATGCCGTCTCGCCGCCTCCTCCCGTGCCTGCTCTAATGTGAAAAATGTATTGTGTCCAAAGCTTTCCATGCGCTGACGGTATATGGAAAGCCGGCAGCCCCGCAACCGTCTCCGTGAAAAATGTGGATATGTGCATGGTTCTATCCGCGGCATCACCGGGGAGAGGCCTGATGTATACGCGTCCGGTAGAACCGATGCGGAGCGTGGCGTCATCGAGGGGTGGCTCACATGGCAAGTCGGCCACGCAGAAGGGCGGGCGCTTCCAGCCGCAGGCCCGTGGGGCTGACGGTGACCGCGTTTCTCCACGGTGTCAGCCGCGTTTGGAACCCTGCCGACTGATGCCACCTTTATGACCGGTCGCTTTGAAAGGCAGACCGGCGTTGCCGAGTCCTTTGCTCCGCATGTTCTGCAGGGCAAAGGATTTTTGTTGTGCACGCAGTTCGTTCATCCGTTCCGTGGACTGATGCGCGATTCGCGGTTTCCGTGATTGCTCTGGCTGTGTCATGGCTATAAGAATACGTTCGGTAATGTAGTATGATGGATTTAGTAATGCTTTTACTAAAATCTGATGAGGCATCCATGGGAGGGCGAGGGAGCGATGGCGACCATCAAGGAGATTGCGAAACGTACGGGATTCTCGCAGGCCACGGTGTCGCGTCTGTTGAATGGCGATCCGACGCTGTCCGTGCGTGAGGAGACGCGTCGCGCGATCATCCGCGCCAGCGAGGATTTGGGATACAGCGCCCAGGCCAAGCGTATCGTCATTCCGCATGAAGTAGCCTTGTTGGACAACGAGGAGTCCGACGAAACGCTGCGTGATTCGTATTTTGCCGATTTGCGTTCGGCGCTGGAACATAACGCCAAACAGCAGCGTATGGAGCTCACTGTTTTCCACAGTCTTGACGAGATGTTGAATCAGAAGGGGAAATTCGATGGTTTCATGGCTATCGGCGCCAATGTCATAGCCGAAAGCGACCTTGAGAAGTTGCATGAGGTCATGCCATACGGTGTGTTCATCGATGTGAATCCCGCACCGAACCTGTTTGATTCCGTGCAGCCCGACCTACAGCAGACCATGCATGACGCGGTCGAAGCATGTGCGAAGGCTGGCATGAAGCGTGTCGGATTCATCGGCGGCAAGGGGAGGCTGACGAATTTTTATGAGGTGGACGAAGAGGGGCGTGCCACATATTTTCGGCGTGAAATGGGCCGTTATGGTCTCGACCTGCGTGGACTGGTGTATTCTGACGGCTTGTTCACCGTGGAGAATGGTCGCAAGCTGGGGGAGCAGTTTATCCGTGACCACAACGGCGCACTGCCTGACGCAGTTATTGTTTCGGCGGACATCATCGCGGTCGGCGTGCTGCAGGCGTTCAACGCGGTTGGTGTGATCGTGCCCCGCGACATCAGCGTCATCAGCATCAACAACCAGGCGATCGCACAGCTTACGTCGCCACCGTTGAGCACGTTCTCAATCGACCAGAACGAGCTTGCGCGCGTTGCGATTCTCACCTTGGCCGATGCGATTGCCAGCAAGCGCACAGTACGGCAGCATGCGTACCTGTCGACGACGCTGGAAGTGCGAGATAGTTTCGTGCCGGCGCAGCCGAAACGTGAATCGCGGCCAAAATTGCAGACCCGATCGAAGCGATCTGCCCGGTCGAAACGGGCTGCCTAGCGTACGTATGTGCGGAAAAATATGAAAGGCGATTGATGATGCTGCGTCATCAATCGCCTTTTGTTTGTCTACTGTCGGCGAAATACCGCGAATCGCACACAATATGATATGTATATGTGCAGAATCGCACAAAATGCGACACGCCCAACAGTGCACAACGCAGATGTTAAATTTTACTAAACAGGGGTAAAGGGATATACTTAACTCATGCGAAATTAAATGATGATTTCCGATTACAGCTTCAATCACAACTTCTAAGGAGAAGTACGATGGCAGAATCCAATGTCGCAGCCGCACCGAAGGAGACGCAGCAGTCTGCGAAGCCAACCAGGAAAGGCAGTCTGCTGTCCCGCGTGGCCTATTCGTTCGGCAACGTCGGCCAATCCGCCTTCTACAACGCGCTGAGCACCTACTTCATCGTCTACGTCACCAGCTCGCTGTTCTCCGGGGTCGACAAGGCGCTCGCCACCAAGCTCATCGGCGTCATCACCGGCCTTGTGGTTGTCATCCGCATCGCGGAGATCTTCATCGATCCGCTGCTGGGCAACATCGTCGACAACACCAATACCAAATGGGGGCGCTTCAAGCCGTGGCAGCTCATCGGCGGCACCGTTTCCGCCGTTCTGCTCGTGCTGGTCTACACCGGCCTGTTCGGCTTGGTGAACGTCAACACCACGCTGTTCATCGTGCTGTTCGTCATCACCTTCATCGTGCTCGACGTGTTCTACTCCCTGCGCGACATCTCCTATTGGGGCATGATCCCGGCGCTGTCCTCCGACTCCCATGAGCGCTCCACCTACACCGCCCTCGGTTCCTTCGGCGGCTCCATCGGCTACAACGGCCTGACCATCGTGGTCATTCCGATCGTCACTTACTTCAGCTACATCTTCACCGGCAAGCATCAGGAGAGCCAGAGCGGCTGGACCTGCTTCGCCATCATCGTGGCTATTCTCGGCGTCCTCACCGTGTGCTCCGTCGCGTTCGGCACCAAGGAAAGCTCCAGCACCCTGCGCACCAAGGCCGAGGACAACGGCGGCCCGCTCGCCGCGTTCAAGGCTCTCGCACAGAACGACCAGCTGTTGTGGGTGGCCCTGTCCTACCTGCTGTACGCCATCGCCAACGTGGCCACCACCGGCGTGCTCATGTATCTGTTCAAGTTCATTCTGAACAACTCTGCAGCCTATTCCATCGTCGGCGTCGTCTCCGTCGTCGCGGGCATCGTTATGGCTCCGCTGTACCCGATTCTGAACAAGCGCATTCCGCGCCGCTACCTGTACCTCGGCGGCATGGTGCTTATGGTCATCGGCTATCTGCTGTTCATCATCAACCCCACCAGCCTGCCGGTCGTCACCGTCGGTCTTGTCTTCTTCTATCTGCCGCAGACCTTTATCCAGATGACGGCCATCCTTTCCCTGACCGATTCCATCGAGTACGGCCAGCTGAAGAACGGCAAGCGCAACGAGGCCGTCACCCTGTCTGTCCGTCCGATGCTCGACAAGATCGCGGGCGCGTGCTCGAACGGCATCGTCGGAGCCGTGGCCATCGCCGCCGGCATGATCGGCAACGCCACCGCAGCCGACATGACCGCCGCGAACATCCGGATCTTCGAGATCTGCGCCTTCTATGTGCCGCTCGCGGTCATCATCCTGAGCGCGGTCGTGTTCCTGCTCAAGGTGAAGATCACCGAGAAGATGCACGACGGTATCGTCAGGCAGCTCGAGGCTCAGCTGAACGAAGGCTGATTCGCCGCCGAGCGCGATCGTCTTCGGTCGATTCGTGGTCGGCCTGCCGATTGTATTTCGATTGTTTTGCGATTACGAAAGCCGCATGGTGGACACCGTGCGGCTTTTCGCGTTTCTACGTTCGTACGGCGTGCTAGGCTGACGATTTGAAACGAAAAGCGATGATCCGTCATCAGCGGGGAGTTTCCGGAAGAACGGCCGACGCTTTCTGGCGAGGCTTAGTAGAACCGGCGGGGTCGGCCCGAACAGCCGAATGTCAAGCGGTCGTACGAGACCTGCGCAGGCGGACAACCTGCGTGGGAACAACAGGGAAGTGCGGCAAGCGAGGTGGTACCGCGGTGCCGGACGTGCGCGATCGCACGGAAGCCATCGTCCTCGTAAGGTAAGTAATGAAACCGCCAAACGAGGAGCATACGGTGAGCGAATCCACCAATCATGTGTATCCGAAGGCTGCTGCCGGCGAGCAGAGCGCCAACGTCGCGCCGAACCCCAGCTTCCCCAAGCTGGAGGAGTCCGTGCTCGACTACTGGGATAAGGACGACACCTTCCAGAAGTCCATCGAACGCCGTCCTTCCGGCGACCACAGCCAGAACGAATTCGTCTTCTTCGACGGCCCGCCGTTCGCCAACGGCCTGCCGCACTACGGCCACCTGCTGACCGGTTACGCGAAGGACGTCATCCCGCGTTACCAGACCATGAAGGGCCACCGCGTCAACCGCGTGTTCGGCTGGGACACGCACGGTCTGCCGGCCGAGCTTGAGGCCCAGAAGGAACTGGGCATCGACTCCGTCGACCAGATCAAGGAACTGGGCATCGACAAGTTCAACGACGCCTGCCGCGCGTCCGTGCTCAAGTACACGAACGAGTGGAAGGACTACGTGCACCGTCAGGCCCGCTGGGTCGATTTCGAGCACGGCTACAAGACCCTGAACATCACGTACATGGAGTCCGTGATGTGGGCCTTCAAGCAGCTGTACGACAAGGGACTGGCATACCAGGGCTACCGCGTGCTGCCGTACTGCCCGAAGGACCAGACCCCGCTGAGCGCGCACGAGCTGCGCATGGATGCGGACGTGTACCAGGATCGTCAGGACACCACTGTGTCCGTGGCCGTGAAGCTGCGCGACGAGGAGGATGCCTACGCCGTCTTCTGGACCACCACTCCGTGGACCGTGCCGACCAACTTCGCCATCGTGGTCGGTGCCGACATCGACTATGTCGAGGTGCGTCCGACCGAAGGCAAGTTCGCCGGCAAGAAGTTCTACCTCGGCAAGCCGCTGCTCGGCTCCTACGAGAAGGAACTCGGCGAGAACTACGAGATCGTGCGCGAGCTCAAGGGCGCCGAAATGGAAGGCTGGCGCTACTATCCGGTCTTCCCGTACTTCGCGGGCGACGAGAACGCCGTCGAAGGCAAGGTGCCGGGGCCGGAAGGCTACCAGATCTTCACCGCCGACTACGTCGACACCGTTGAAGGTACCGGCCTCGTGCACCAGGCACCGTACGGCGAAGACGATATGAACACGCTCAACGCCAAGGGCATCAAGAGCATCGACGTGCTCGACGCGGGCTGCAAGTTCACGTCGCTGTGCCCGGATTACGAAGGCCTGTACGTGTTCGACGCCAACAAGCCGATCCTGCGCAACCTGCGCGCCGGTGACGGCCCGCTGGCCCGCATTCCGGAGGAGCAGCGCGCCATCCTCTTCCAGGAGAAGAGCTACGTGCACTCCTACCCGCACTGCTGGCGTTGCGCCACCCCGCTGATCTACAAGCCGGTGAGCTCCTGGTTCGTGGCCGTCACCAAGATCAAGGACCGCCTGCTCGAACTCAACCAGCAGATCAACTGGATTCCGAACAACGTGAAGGACGGCCAGTTCGGCAAGTGGCTGGCGAACGCACGCGATTGGTCGATTTCCCGCAACCGTTTCTGGGGTTCCCCGATTCCGGTGTGGGTCTCCGACGATCCGAAGTACCCGCGCGTGGACGTGTACGGCTCGCTTGACGAGCTGAAGGCCGATTTCGGCGATTACCCGCGCGACAAGGACGGCAATATCAACATGCACCGTCCGTACATCGACGAGCTGACCCGCGTCAACCCGGACGACCCGACTGGCAAGAGCCACATGCACCGCATCAGCGACGTGATGGACTGCTGGTTCGAATCCGGTTCGATGAGCTTCGCCCAGTACCATTACCCGTTCGAGAACAAGGAAACCTTCGAACAGCACTTCCCGTGCGACTACATCGTGGAATACATCGGCCAGACCCGTGGCTGGTTCTACGTGCAGCACGTCATGGCGACCGCCCTGTTCGACAGGCCGGCGTTCAAGAACGTGATCTGCCACGGTATCGTGCTCGGCTCCGACGGACAGAAGATGTCGAAGCACCTGCGCAACTACCCGGACGTGAACGGCGTGTTCAACGACTTCGGCTCCGACGCCATGCGTTGGTTCCTCATGAGCTCGCCGATCCTGCGCGGCGGCAACCTGATCGTCACCGCTGATGGCATCCGCGACACCGTGCGCCAGGTCATGCTGCCGGTGTGGAGCTCCTACTACTTCTTCACGCTGTACGCCAACGCGGCCGGGTACGACGCGCGCAAGCTGCGTGCCGACGAAGTGGCGAAGCTGCCGGAGATGGACCGCTACCTGCTGGCCCGTCTGCGCCGCCTAGTGGAGAAGACCCAGCATGCGCTGGACAACTTCTACATTTCCGACGCGTGCGATGCGGCGAGCGATTTCATCGACGTGCTGACCAACTGGTACATCCGCAACAACCGCGAACGTTTCGGTGCCGGTGATGAGAACGCGTTCAACACGCTGTACACCGTGCTGGAAACCTTCATGCGCGTGCTGGCTCCGCTGGCTCCGATGGAGGCTGAAGCCGTGTGGCGCGGCCTGACTGGCGGCGAATCCGTGCATCTGGCCGACTGGCCGTTCCTTGCCGACGAGAAGACCGGCGAGACCACCGAGCTGGGTGCCGTGCTGCAGGACGATGCCAAGCTAGTGGACGCGATGGAGAAGGTGCGTGAGGTTGTTTCCGGCACGCTTTCCATGCGTAAGGCCAAGCAGATTCGCGTGCGCCAGCCGCTCGCCAAGCTGACCGTGGTGGTCGAGAACCCGGATGCGGTCGCCGCCTACAGCGACGTGTTGAAGGGCGAGCTCAACGTGAAGGATATCGAGTTCTGCACGCTGGAGGACGCCGGCTCCCAGGGTCTGAAGATCGTGAACGAGCTGCGCGTGAACGCGCGTGTGGCCGGCAAGCGCCTGCGTAAGGACGTGCAGTTCGCCATCAAGGCGTCCAAGAGCGGTGCCTGGCATGTGGACGCCGCCGGCGTGCCTGTGTGTGAGACTCCGAACGGCGAGATTGCGCTTGAGGAAGGCGAATACGAGCTGATCAACCGTGTGGAGGAGGAGAACGCGCAGGAGGCTGCGAACTCCGTGTCCGCCGCGCTGCCGACCGGTGGCTTCGTGATCCTCGACACCGAACTGAACGACGACCTGCTGGCCGAAGGCTACGCCCGCGACGTGATCCGCGCCGTGCAGGAGGCCCGTAAGGCCGCTGGCCTGGAAATTTCCGACCGCATCACGCTGAAGGTGACCGTGCCCGCGGACGATGTGGCCAAGGTCGAACAGTTCAAGGACCTCGTGGCGCATGACACCTCGTCCGACAGTGTAAGCGTCGAAGCCGGCGCCGAGCTGGGCGTGGAGGTTGCTAAGGTCTGAGGTGGTTGGCTGGGTGGCTGACTGACGATAGTATGTGGGGGTGTGTTTCTCCTGTCGAGTTTGGCAGGAGAAACACACCCCCTACTGCTATTTGTGTTGGGGCGTACTACGTATGCACAGGTATTTGGCGACGATAATCTTCGAATCAATCATACGGTAATCTTCGAATCAATCATTTCGTTTTTATCTTTTGCTGGAATGCGGTAGAGTAAAGACTATTCAGGGGGGTATCTGTAAAGGAGCAGGTTATGGTTCTATTAGCTCGTAAAGATGAGGAAGGCAATACTCAGACTTTGTATGACCATCTTCATGGTACAGGAAGATTGGCTAGTGGTTTCGAGGATGAATTCGCTGATATTTCACGTACGGCAGCCGTCTTGCATGATGTCGGGAAGGTTGCTCAGCAGTTCCAAACATATCTGTTATCGGATGATGGGCATAGGGGAGATGTGCAGCATGCCCGTCAAGGGGCGTTTGTCGTCAATGATTTTTTCGAGTCGAAAGGGGAAATTGAAGAGATAGCAAAGGAAATTCTTGAGCTTGCCATTTCTAAACATCACGGAGGTCTTCCTGATTGCATTGACGAGTCCGGGAATAGAGCTTTTCTTCTTGGGTTCACGGAGTCGGACAAAAGCAACGAGAAGTATGCGTATCAAGAAATCAAGCGGGGGCTTAACGGTTTGGCGCTCGATCTGCAATCGAATTTCCGAGGTTCAGCGGAAGATATCGCTTGTTTCCTGAAGAAAATTAAATCGCTGAGGCTGTCGAAAGATAGCATATACTTCTATCTAGGTTTGCTCGTTAAACTGATTTATTCGCGACTGGTGGATGCGGATAGGACGGATGCTGCTTGTTTCGAGACCCGAAAACAGTATCGGCCTAATGCGGTTGATTGGCAGAATCTGATTAGTCGACTCGATAAAAGCATGAGATCTTTTGATTCGAGTTCGGAAATAAACAGGATAAGACATCAGATTAATGAACAGTGTTGTTTGGCGGGGGCGCGGGAAACCGGGATTTATCGTTTGTCGATTCCGACTGGCGGCGGTAAAACGTTGGCGTCGCTAAATTTTGCGTTGCATCATGCGCTGAAGACAGGAAAGCACCGGATCATTTACGTGATTCCATATTTGTCTATCACAACTCAGACGGCAAAGACTTTCCGAGATGTACTTGGTCTGAGCGCCGATAGCGATGTTCTATTGGAGCATTACTCCACTGCAGGTATGCAACGTTCCGCTGATGTAGCGGATAATGCGTCGAGTGAGTTTGAGGATGCCGGGGAGCATCAGCGCAAGTTGGCGGCAGAGCGTTGGGACAATCCGATAATTGTTACCACTATGGTGGAATTCCTTGAGACTGTCATGTCTGCTCGCGGAACCAAACTCCGGAAATTCCATAATATGGCCGACAGTGTCATCATTTTTGATGAAATACAGTCGTTGCCGATGAACACAATCAATCTGTTCAATGAGATCGTCAGCTTCCTATCGAAGATTACCAATTCAACGATTCTTTTGTGCTCTGCGACGCAGCCGTTACTTGAAAAAACCAAACGAGAGAATCTGCTCCTTTCGGAAAAGCCTGATCTTATTGCTGAAACGGAAAGCTATGAAGACAAGCTTCGACGTACAAGAATCGTTGCTTCAACTGAAAATAAAAGCTGCGATGAACTAGGGCAGATTATTTATCAGCAGGCGCGGGAGAACGGCAATTGCTTGGCAATCGTCAACCTGAAAAAGGAAGCGCGTGAGATTTTCCAATGCTTGGAACGACTTGATGTGAATCATGAGTTTGAGCTGATTCATCTCAGTACTGCCATGTGTGGAAGGCATAGAACGGATTGTCTGAACAGAATCGGTGCGCTGCTTGATCCAGGCAATCCGAAACCTGTGATTTGTGTGAGCACACAGCTTATTGAGGCAGGTGTTGACATTTCGTTTGCTTGCGTGGTCAGGGCGATGGCTGGTCTGGACAGTATTATGCAGGCCGCTGGGCGCTGCAATAGGAATGGTGAATCGGTAGAACCAAAGAATGTGTATGTCTATCCATTGAAAGCTGAAGACAGCATGGAAAGGTATCTGCCGGATATCGCAATGGGTAAGCAGCTCACTTTACAGATTATGGAGAACTACCCAGGAAAGGATTTGCTGTCTTCGAATATTCTGGAACAGTACTATGACATGCTTCTCCGTAAGAAGGACGGTAATGGTAAAGGAGGCTATACGGATTGCCCAATTCGGGGAAGGGCGGAGGGAGCGACGACTGCTTATGATCTGTTGTCCTTCAACGAATGTGATCGATCTCAATTCACGAATACTACGGGAGGAAAGTACGGTTTGTGCTTTGCTCAGGCTTTTCAGACGGTTAGCGATAACTTCCATGTAATTCCGGATGTCACGCACAATGTTGTGGTCCCGTATGGTCAGGCGACTGAGTTACTTGATATGCTCCACAGGGGAGAATTACCCGAGAAAATCTCAGTGCTAAGGCGGTTGCAGGAATATACGGTTTCCCTGTTCGATGATGACTATCGTGGTTTGGCCAGGAAGCATGCAATCTCGTTAGCAAATGAGGATTTTGGAGTTTTCTTGCTGAATGAGGAATACTACAACGACAAGTACGGCGTAGTACGGGAGGCGGAGATGCCTCTCCTGCTGATGTAGGAAGGATGAGTGCTCTCTCGCAAGCTCCAAGGAGTATGCGAGAGAGCCGTAGTTTTTTTTTTGGGGGGGGGGGCAACACATATGCCAAATATATTTTCAATCCACATCGCTCTTGGCGCGATGACAGTGGGAATCCCACAGGCACAAGGATAGTCGATAAAGCGTATGCCGCGAAACGCCTATTAGATTCTATATATGGCATAAGAAATTTTTTGTGGTACGCTATTAACCAATAGCTTTGGAAGACCGTTTACAAAGGAGTTATATGGAACGGCATCGGAATTCAATCGAATATGAAGTTTGGGGTAGATACGCATTGTTCTCGGAAGTCGCCACGCGTGTTGGTGGAGAGAAGTACTCGTATCAGGTGCCAACGTATCAAGCATTGAAGGGGATTACGGAGAGCATCTATTGGAAGCCCACGTTTAAGTGGGTCATTGATGCTGTGCGAGTCATGAATAAGATTCAGACGGAGAGCAGAGGTGTTCGCACTATTGTGTACCAGCCCAAGAAAAAAAATGTTAAAAATGATCTTTCATACTACACATATTTAAAGGATGTGAGGTATCAAGTTCTTGCGCATTTTGAATGGAACGACCTGAGGGAGGAACTTGCTGATGATCGTGATGAAAACAAACATCACAACATTGCGATGAGGTCCGTGCGTCAAGGAGGCCGTCGCGATATTTTTCTGGGTGCTAGGGAATGCCAAGCTTATGTCGAACCGTGTGAATTCGGAGGGGGAGAAGGGTTCTACGACTCTTATGGAGAATGGAACATGGGATATATGTTTCATGGATTCTCGTATCCGGATGAGAATCCTGACCATAATCTGATTTCGCGCTTCTGGATGCCGATTATGAAGGATGGCGTTATCAGATTCGAATCACCGGATTCGCCGCTTCTCGATCGGCACATCGTTAGGCATGGTTTGAACGTTAAAGAATTCAACTTAGGCAAGAACGTTACATCAGTAGAGGAGGAGTGAACGATGAGTCTGTTTGGTAATTTGCTTACTACCTACGAAATGATACAGGGGGCGTCTGGTCAGACTCCTCATAGTGCAGAGAAAGATGGTGACGCTGACGCTGCGAAGAGGGCGCTGATTCCGTACGGGCATACGACTCTTCCGGTTTCGCTGACAGTGCTTGTGGACGCGAATGGTTGTATCAGAGGTGTTGCCAAGAGAAAGAGCACCATCATCATTCCTTGTACAGAGGAATCGATGGGAAGGACCATTAAGCCAGTACCGCATCCGCTGTTTGATCAGTTACAGTACGTCGATAGTGGGCGCAGTCCTGAGAAGACGAGCATGTACTTGCAGCAGCTTGCAAAATGGAAAGGTGATGACGCCAAGCTTGAAGCTGTTTTCAAGTGTGTGTCGGAGCATAGCATCAGCGAGGCTGCTGCGCATTATGGCGTGGAGCTAACGGATAAGGACGATAAAGCCGGTGTTTGTTTCGAGGTTCAAATCGGACTCGAAGATTCTGATTTATCGAATGACGTTGATATTCGGAATCGTTGGATTGCGTATCTGCAGCGTTCTCAACACAGGCTGGGGAAGGATGTTTTTGGCGAGGATCTTTATACGCCAACCACTAATTTCCCTAAAAAGGTAGTTAGCTCCGATGCCAATGCCAAGCTATTGTCTGCTAATGATTCTACGAATTTTACTTTTCGTGGACGTTTTTCCAGTAAGGAACAAGCTTTGCTGGTTGATAGTGCGTCCTCTCAGAAAATCAACTCCACTTTGCGGTGGTTGGTGAATAATCATGGAACGTTGACAGGCAATCAGGCTATCGTTGTCTGGGCAATAAAAAGACCTGAGGAAAAGCCCGTATTGAATCCGCAGTCAGGATCTTTTGATTTTGATGATTTCCTCTCGCCAATAGCTGACGAATCCAAAGCGCTTCATGACGACATCAGCGATGCGCTAAATGCGACAAATGTTCAGTATGCAAAAATTTTCTCAAGGGTTCTGAGAGGATATGAGGGTGCGGAGGATCTCGAAGACGCACAATGATCCGATGGTTGTCGTCATCTTGGATGCTGCTACAACGGGGCGTTTAGGCGTAACGTTCTACTGCGAGCTTCAGAAGGACGAATACATTAAGCGCATACTGCAATGGCATGTCGATGCAGCTTGGCCTCTTACATTTTTCAAAAAAAGCATCGTGGAGGGAGCTGAGCGGGTTAATGTCGTTCAGTATGAAGGGGCTCCATCGTTCACTGACATTATCAACTGTGCTTGTGGCACGTCTGATAGGAGCAGCAAGAGCTATAAACGCTTCGCGAAAGATGTGAAGGAACGGCTTATTGAATGTATGTTTGGCGGAGCGCAATTTCCCATGTCGATTTTGAATGCCGCATGTCATAAGGTCACCAAGCCTATGGGATACGACAATATCAGGGTCTGGCGTCGTGATTTTGAAATCGCTTGCAGCCTATGGAAAAAACACTATATCGATGAAACAAGAAAACAGCATAGACAGGAGGACGTAATAACCATGTATCTTGAACCGAATCGAGATGATCGTGATTATCTGTATGGAAGGTTGTTGGCGCTTGCCGACAATTTCGAGGAAAGCGTCTTGCGTAAGCAGGGAGTCAAGGACCGTCCAACCAATGCAATCAAATTGATGAGCAATTTCACGGCGAAGCCCTATACGACGTGGGGCACATTGTGGAAGCAGCTTACGCCATACCTTAAATCGGCAAACGGTGGGTCCTGGTTCCGTAATGAAGTCGACGATGTTATGGCTTTGTTTAAGGAAGGGGATTTTGAAGATAATAAGGCGCTTTCGCCAATGTTTCTTCTGGGATATTCATGTCAGCGGAGAGCATCTAAGCGTAAAGCGCAAGAGATTTCTCAAAAAAATAATAGCAACAACTGACTTTTGTAATTATCAGAGTCGATTCATCGCCTATAAGTAAGGAGTATGTGATTATGGCAGCTTTGGAAAATAAGATTGATTTTGCGATTGCCTTTGCGGTGAATAACGCAAATCCCAATGGTGATCCGTTGAATGGTAATCGTCCGAGAACGACGTCAGAAGGGCTGGGTGAGGTTTCCGACGTCGCCTTGAAGAGGAAGATCCGCAACCGTCTGCAGGATGCAGGAGAATCAGTCTTTGTGCAGTCTGATGATCGTTCCGATGATGGTGCCAAATCGCTGTCGGACAGGTTCAATACATATCTGAAGACCTTGCCGAAGGATGAGCAGAAGCAGAAGAATGTAGTCTTCGGTAAGGTGTGCGAGCGTTGGCTTGATGTGCGGTCCTTTGGTCAGGTTTTCGCCTTTAAGAAGGCCAAGGATACCGATGAGGTTTCGATTGGCGTACGCGGACCGGTCTCGATTCAGCCGGCATTCTCCATTAATCCCATCGCAATTGACGATGTGCAAATCACTAAATCGGTCAACAGCGAGACTACGGATTCCGGTAAAAAATCATCCGACACCATGGGCATGAAGTATCGTGTCTCTGGACGTGCCGTATATGTAACTTATGGAAGCATTAGCCCCCAGCTGGCGGAAAGAACAGGTTTCAGCGCAGAGGATGCAGAGAAAATCAAGGAAGCTCTGGTCACGCTGTTCGAGAATGATGAGAGTTCGGCACGTCCGTCGGGATCGATGGAAGTGCTGGATGTCGTCTGGTTTGCACATAACTGCAAGGGGGGCCAGTATTCTTCGGCCAAAGTTCATCGTTCCGTTTCCGTTGACGCGGATGGAACCGTGAATGTAGATGACGCTTCCATTCCAGGCCTTCGCTACGAAGTAATCGAAGGCCGCTGATTACAGCGTCCAAGCCTAGATGAGAGGTGCTTATATGAAAGGGCCAGATGGTTATTCAGAAGCAGATTGGCTGGCCCTTTCGGGTATTCAGCATTTCTCATTCTGCAAGCGTCAATGGGCGCTTATTCATATCGAGCAGCTGTGGTCAGAAAATTATCTGACCACAGCGGGGCATCTGGAACATGAACGCGCCCACGATTATGCGGCTTCTGAATCTCGCGGCGATATGCTGATCATGCGGGATTTGAGAGTCTATTCGCGAGCGCTCGGCATAACTGGAGCCTGTGATGTTGTGGAATTCCATAAGTCTAATGATGGTGTTCCGCTTCACGGAAGAGATGGATTGTGGTTGCCGTATCCGATTGAATACAAACACGGCAAATCCAAAACGATTGATGCTGATCGTTTACAGCTATGCGCGGAAGCGATGTGCTTGGAAGAAATGCTCGCGTGTGATATTCCTGAAGGTGCTTTGTTCTATCAGCAGACAAAACGTCGTGAGCGGGTAAAATTTGACGAAGATCTTCGCAACATGGTCGAAGCTGACTTCTTGCAAATGCATGATCTTTTCTCCCGTGGATGGACTCCCAAAGTGAAACAGACCAGATCGTGTTCGGCATGTTCTCTACGGGATTTGTGCCTGCCTGAATTACGGAAGATGAAATCGGCAAAAGCATATATCGAAGAACGGCTCAAGGAAAGCGGGGAGTGATGAAGCAGCTGTTAAACACGTTGTTTGTGATGACAGAAGATGCCTATCTTGCCTTGGAGAACGATAATGTTGTGATTTATCAGAATGACCAAACCTTGGCGAAAGTGCCATTACGGTCAATTGAAGGAATCATGTGTTTCTCGTATAAGGGTGCTTCGCCTGCTCTTATGGGGCGCTGCGGCAAACTGGGCGTTTCTATGGCATTCTATTCACCGAGAGGTCATTATTACTGTTCCGTGTTAGGGGAGGAGAATCGTAATGTGCTACTTCGCCGTGAACAATTTCGAGTCGCGGATGACGAACAAAAATCTTTGCGTTATGCGAAATCTTTCATTGTTGGCAAGCTTTACAATGCGAAATGGGTGCTCGAACGCACGAAACGTGATCATGCTTTGCGGGTGAACATCGACCGACTTGCCGAGCAGAGCGGCAAATTGTCGGCGGCATTGTCAAAAGCTCGAAAAAGCTTGACGATTGATGAGTTGAGGGGTGTCGAAGGGCTTGCTGCCAAAGATTATTTCTACGCTTTTGACGATTTGGTTCTGAAGAATAAAGATGATTTCTTTTTCACCAGTAGGTCGAGGAGACCTCCGCTGGACAGGCTGAATGCATTATTGTCTTTTTGCTACTCCATATTGACGAATGATTGCATTGCGGCTTTGCAAGGTGTGGGGTTGGATCCGTATGTTGGTTTTATGCATACGGATCGGCCGGGGAGAGCCTCTCTGGCATTGGATCTAGTTGAAGAGTTTCGCCCGGTGTTGGCTGACCGCTTCGTTCTGACATTGGTTAATACAGGCGCTGTTAAGCCGGGGGATTTTGAAATACGGGAGAATGGCGGGGTGCTGCTGTCTGATTTCGGGCGGAAGAAAGTGCTTACGGCGTGGCAGAAAAAGAAGAGTGATCAGATTCTTCATCCGTTCCTGCAAGAAAAAATTTCGTGGGGATTGGTTCCGTATGTGCAAGCGCTGCTGCTAGCTCGATCGTTGCGGGGTGATCTTGATGATTACCCGCCATTTATGTGGAAGTAAAAGGTGCGTAGCTGTGTGTGGCGGTATGCGATGATTCGTGGTGATGTGTTATTGGAGGTGAAAAACCATGATGGTTGTGGTTGCGTACGATGTGAGTACGGAAACCCCTGAGGGGAAGCGTCGTCTTCGTTTGGTGGCGAAGACATGCATGAAATACGGACAGCGTGTACAGAACAGTGTTTTCGAATGCTCGGTGAGTCCTTCCGATTATCTGGTGTTGGTGCACGATTTGTTGAAGATTGCCAATATTGATGAGGACAGTCTGCGCTTTTATAAACTTGGCGCTCGATATGCGGATAGGATTGAGCGTTATGGGCATGAACGGAGTTTGCCGGTTAATGATGTGATGATGATATAGCACAGGGTAAAATGGCATGGTGTCATAACGATATGGTGTGGGGTATGCCGGGTTGAGTGTTTGAGTGTGACGTGTGACGTCCGGCATCTGGAGCGTGTTCTCTAGCCGGCGGTATTGTGGTTTCGGCAAGGTGGCCGGTCTTGAAATGGTGTTTGTGCGAAGTGGAAGCGCTCATGATGAGGGGTGCCTTTCGCACCTGAAAAACTGTCGAAATCCGAATTGTGATTTTCGTGGGCGTTTGAAAACTAAATAGTGGACATTAAAATGAGACAGAAAGACAGCTGCTCGTTTTAGGCATGTTGTTCGTCGTACCGGTGGTGTTGTTTGATATGCTTAAAGCCAAGCAGCTGGCTTGCGTCTCAGAAAGTGGACAAAAATGTCCAGCTGCACGGGTCGCTCTCCTTACGGAGAGCGTGGATTGAAATATGAAGCCACCCCCTCGGCTTGGGGAGCGTCCAGGTCGCTCTCCTTACGGAGAGCGTGGATTGAAATCTCACGAGATCGCGCAACGTCTCGATGATTTGGAAGGTCGCTCTCCTTACGGAGAGCGTGGATTGAAATAAAAAGGAAAATCTGTATTGGGGCAGCACCGTACAGGGTCGCTCTCCTTACGGAGAGCGTGGATTGAAATGGTACAAACGGTTACATCCCTTAGTTATCCGATAGGTCGCTCTCCTTACGGAGAGCGTGGATTGAAATGCTTTCGTATTGGCGACATCGTTGGCTGTGCGGTGGTCGCTCTCCTTACGGAGAGCGTGGATTGAAATTACAAGGTGCATCTTGATGCGGCACCAACCGACGGTCGCTCTCCTTACGGAGAGCGTGGATTGAAATTCCATAAGTGACGTCAGCCGAATCATGCCAGTCCGGTCGCTCTCCTTACGGAGAGCGTGGATTGAAATCGAGACTCCATGGGACGATGGGCGGAGTACATGGTCGCTCTCCTTACGGAGAGCGTGGATTGAAATCCCATTGGTCGCGGAGCCATGTGTTGAGCCGTGGGGTCGCTCTCCTTACGGAGAGCGTGGATTGAAATTATGACACCTTGGAAGTCTCTCAGACGCTTTTGGGTCGCTCTCCTTACGGAGAGCGTGGATTGAAATCTACCATACGCGCACATGCAATTCGAACCAGTCAAGGTCGCTCTCCTTACGGAGAGCGTGGATTGAAATACCTTGGACGAGGCGTTTAGCCTGACCGAAGAGGGTCGCTCTCCTTACGGAGAGCGTGGATTGAAATTCGAGGTTGGTCAGGTCGGTGAGCCGGTCGGCGAGGTCGCTCTCCTTACGGAGAGCGTGGATTGAAATCCGTACCTCGGCCGCCGTATACCAGCCGTCCGTGGTCGCTCTCCTTACGGAGAGCGTGGATTGAAATTCTCCCTTGATGGCGTTGATGAATGTGGCGTGTGGTCGCTCTCCTTACGGAGAGCGTGGATTGAAATTTGCAATGGCGACGACCACGTCGCGTACGAGGCCGGTCGCTCTCCTTACGGAGAGCGTGGATTGAAATACCGTCATGAAGGTTGGAAAATTGGTGATACCAGGTCGCTCTCCTTACGGAGAGCGTGGATTGAAATCAGGTCACTCAGGTTGAGCGGGAGGCTGTAGTTGGTCGCTCTCCTTACGGAGAGCGTGGATTGAAATGAGTTCAACGATGCGCGACTGCTGCGCGGCGATGGTCGCTCTCCTTACGGAGAGCGTGGATTGAAATCGCGACGAGGTCGGCGTGATGGTCGGACGTGGCGGTCGCTCTCCTTACGGAGAGCGTGGATTGAAATAGCCTGATTACGAGCGTTACCCGCAGGAGCGTCGGTCGCTCTCCTTACGGAGAGCGTGGATTGAAATCTACTGCGCGTCATGTCAGTCAGCCTCCCCAAGAGTCGCTCTCCTTACAGAGAGCGTGGATTGAAATTCCTTATCTTGGAACGTATTCCTGCTGGAAGTTGGTCGCTCTCCTTACAGAGAGCGTGGATTGAAATTCCTTATCTTGGAACGTATTCCTGCTGGAAGTTGGTCGCTCTCCTTACGGAGAGCGTGGATTGAAATGAGATGAAGGATGGCGTTGAATCATGGCGGATGGTCGCTCTCCTTACGGAGAGCGTGGATTGAAATTACCATGTCCCGTCATTTTTACGCTGTTTATTGGGTCGCTCTCCTTACGGAGAGCGTGGATTGAAATGTCTCGCAAATGGCGCGATAGCCACGCGCCTGGTCGCTCTCCTTACGGAGAGCGTGGATTGAAATAATCCGGAATGCACCAGCAATTACTTCCAGGTGGTCGCTCTCCTTACGGAGAGCGTGGATTGAAATCTAACCGTTGGGGACAAGCCGTTTTTGAATGCGCGTCGCTCTCCTTACGGAGAGCGTGGATTGAAATTCGGCAATCGCAAATATTGCGGCGTAGAGGGAGAGTCGCTCTCCTTACGGAGAGCGTGGATTGAAATACATAAGTACCGCCGATACGGTTCACCAGCGCCGCGTCGCTCTCCTTACGGAGAGCGTGGATTGAAATACATAAGTACCGCCGATACGGTTCACCAGCGCCGCGTCGCTCTCCTTACGGAGAGCGTGGATTGAAATCGCCATTGAGCTTTCAGATTCACTTTCTGGCAGAGTCGCTCTCCTTACGGAGAGCGTGGATTGAAATATCTCCCGCCGCCACCACAACCTCATGCGCCACCGTCGCTCTCCTTACGGAGAGCGTGGATTGAAATAAGCGCAAGATGGACGCCGATGCGTGGGGAGCGGGTCGCTCTCCTTACGGAGAGCGTGGATTGAAATTCTCGCAGCACCAGCATCTTGACTTTGCGTATTTGTCGCTCTCCTTACGGAGAGCGTGGATTGAAATCGTCTGTTGACGAAGTTTTTCTTGCGCTTGCATGGTCGCTTTCCTTACGGAGAGCGTGGATTGAAATTTATACCGGTGCAGGTACGTCGTGCAGACATCCAGTCGCTCTCCTTACGGAGAGCGTGGATTGAAATGTCTTCACGCCCGAGGTGATCGCATCGTGGAAGGGTCGCTCTCCTTACGGAGAGCGTGGATTGAAATTCCGACACTCGCCTCTACAATTCCCGCGAGGAACGGTCGCTCTCCTTACGGAGAGCGTGGATTGAAATTTGCCGGCTCCGAGCAGCGCTTCGGCCACTTGGTTGGTCGCTCTCCTTACGGAGAGCGTGGATTGAAATGGCTTCGTCTACGACCTCTTCCCAGAAGAGGCGCACGTCGCTCTCCTTACGGAGAGCGTGGATTGAAATAGGGTCAGCAGCGACCCGTTGCGCTCGGTGTGGCGTCGCTCTCCTTACGGAGAGCGTGGATTGAAATAATGGGGTTCTCTCCGATCCAGCCGTGCTCCAAAGTCGCTCTCCTTACGGAGAGCGTGGATTGAAATAACGTGTCCGGCATTCCGACGTTCGCGCAGCAGGTCGCTCTCCTTACGGAGAGCGTGGATTAAAATGCCAATGGAGCGCATGGCGGCCGGTGGTGTCTGCCGGTCGCTCTCCTTACGGAGAGCGTGGATTGAAATGTCGATGTACGAGGTGCGTTCTTCATATTCGAGTCGCTCTCCTTACGGAGAGCGTGGATTGAAATTTGCTGGCATCCGCCTCTTCCCAGTTCGTGCTAGTCGCTCTCCTTACGGAGAGCGTGGATTGAAATATTCAGCGCGTTGAATACGTCAACGCTCATTGCACGTCGCTCTCCTTACGGAGAGCGTGGATTGAAATTATATCCCCAACTACAATGAGGCAGGGGCGGACAGTCGCTCTCCTTACGGAGAGCGTGGATTGAAATATCAAGCCTGAGCCACGCCATAAGCATCAAGCGAGTCGCTCTCCTTACGGAGAGCGTGGATTGAAATATGGATGAAGAGGAAGAATCCCAGCACATGCGAAGTCGCTCTCCTTACGGAGAGCGTGGATTGAAATTATGACACTCTGGAAATCTCTCAGACACTCTTGTCGCTCTCCTTACGGAGAGCGTGGATTGAAATCTCTTGACTTTTGGCGTTCCAATAGAACGCGGGGTCGCTCTCCTTACGGAGAGCGTGGATTGAAATTCGTACGCGGTTATGGCGCTTTCCCGCGCCTGTATGTCGCTCTCCTTACGGAGAGCGTGGATTGAAATGTCAAGACCGCAGCGCAGGATACCGTCGTTGTCAAGTCGCTCTCCTTACGGAGAGCGTGGATTGAAATCAGAACGGAGCCATTCCCTGCCAGTCGGCATGCGTCGCTCTCCTTACGGAGAGCGTGGATTGAAATATGCAGTTGGTGTCCGACATGGTCGGCGGCCTGGTCGCTCTCCTTACGGAGAGCGTGGATTGAAATCATGACGGTGCGGTTGGTGCCGTCCTGTGCCTGGGTCGCTCTCCTTACGGAGAGCGTGGATTGAAATATCGAAGGCACCGAAGCGGGCCATAATACTCTGCGTCGCTCTCCTTACGGAGAGCGTGGATTGAAATGCCGAGCATGGCGACATGATTCGCCCGCAATACGCGTCGCTCTCCTTACGGAGAGCGTGGATTGAAATTGCTTATTGCGTCATGTGCGGCTGCATTTCCCGAAACGTCGCTCTCCTTACGGAGAGCGTGGATTGAAATAGCGCCGACCTGACCAAGGCGCAGCTGAACCCGGTCGCTCTCCTTACGGAGAGCGTGGATTGAAATCGGTGAAGTTCGCCACGGCATGATGATCGATGACGTCGCTCTCCTTACGGAGAGCGTGGATTGAAATTCCTTTAATGGTGGGTGGGCAGTCTTAGTCGCGTGTCGCTCTCCTTACGGAGAGCGTGGATTGAAATGTGCTTCCCGGCCACACTCCCCCGGAACCCGAAGTCGCTCTCCTTACGGAGAGCGTGGATTGAAATCGCTTCGGACTGTTCCATCGTCAATGGACGCCAGGTCGCTCTCCTTGCGGAGAGCGTGGATTGAAATATCGTGAGTTTCCCGCGACTCCACGCTCTCAATGGTCGCTCTCCTTACGGAGAGCGTGGATTGAAATTCCAAGCCTGCCGCATATCCGAATGACGGTGGCCGTCGCTCTCCTTACGGAGAACGTGGATTGAAATTCCGACCTGGCCGCGGACGATCAGGGAGGATACGGTCGCTCTCCTTACGGAGAGCGTGGATTGAAATTTGCGCCATAGCTGACGAAAAGCTGCTTCCACGCGTCGCTCTCCTTACGGAGAGCGTGGATTGAAATCACGGTCGAGTCGCCCACGTCCATCACGCCCAGGCGTCGCTCTCCTTACGGAGAGCGTGGATTGAAATGGTTTGACCGGCTACGCGATTCGCGTCACGGGCAGTCGCTCTCCTTACGGAGAGCGTGGATTGAAATCTGCCGCAGCGTGACGAGCTGGTCACGCAGGATATGTCGCTCTCCTTACGGAGAGCGTGGATTGAAATTAAGGACGAATCATGAGTATCACCATAGAGAATCGTCGCTCTCCTTACGGAGAGCGTGGATTGAAATCACAAGTCTCGCCTATAACTTAGGACACTAGAGGTCGCTCTCCTTACGGAGAGCGTGGATTGAAATATCTGAGTTGCGCTTGGCATGCGCCTCTGATATTGTCGCTCTCCTTACGGAGAGCGTGGATTGAAATAATAATAGTTTCGCCATTTGCCGACGCTCTCCGGTGTCGCTCTCCTTACGGAGATCGTGGATTGAAATGGGTTGACGTACGTGGCGGTGCCCGTCACGGTAAGTCACTCTCCTTACGGAGAGCGTGGATTGAAATATCGTAATTATCGGAATTGCGCGGGGTTTCCATGTCGCTCTCCTTACGGAGAGCGTGGATTGAAATTAGGTGTAACAGTGTATGCAGTGGTTTTTGGAGTGTCGCTCTTCTTACGGAGAGCGTGGATTGAAATGAGTTTGGGAAGCTCGTATCTGACGGCCTCGCTATGTCGCTCTCCTTACGGAGAGTGTGGATTGAAATAACGGGGTAGTACTGAAATACTGCATGGCGCGGTGGTCGCTCTCCTTACGGAGAGCGTGGATTGAAATATCGCCATGCAATCATCCGACTACCTCGCGGTCGGGTCGCTTTCCTTACGGAGAGCGTGGATTGAAATATCGACCATAATCAGTCTCCTTACCAGTAGAGGGGTCGCTCTCCTTACGGAGAGCATGGATTGAAATCGACCGGAGCGGGTGCGCGGCGGCGCTCTGGTGTGTTTCTGCAAGTTGGCATCCACAGTATAGGCACTATTTTTCAGCAGCATAGGCAGCTGGTCTCCAACAGAAACTGCGACGTCGGAATCCGCCACCCTTTTCTTCCTAGCTATCTGGTCATGAGGGCGTGCTCGCTACGGTAGGAGCCTCCCTCGAATCTGACGAGCCTTCCGTGGTGCACGGTGCGGTCGATCAACGCGGCGGCCATGTTCTTGTCGCCGAGCACGCGCCCCCAGCCGGAGAACTCGATGTTCATGATATGGGCCATGCTCCGGGTCTCGTAGGAATCCGATATGACCTGGAACAGGAACCTGGAGCCCTCCTTGTCGATCGGCATGTAGCCGAACTCGTCGATGATCAGGAGCCTCGCCCTGGCGATCTGCCGGAGCTCCGTGTCGAGCCGGTCTTCCCGTTTCGCGCGGCGCAGCATCATAAGCAGCCCGGTCGCGGTGAAGAACCTGACAGGTATCGCGCGCATGTACGCGAGCCTGCCCAACGCGACCGCGAGATGCGTCTTGCCGGTGCCGACGGGCTCGTAGAGCACGAGTGGATTGGCAACAGCGTGTTGGACGGTTTCTTAGAGGACGAGTCCCTGTTCGGTGAATTCCTTCGGGCTCCGGTATCCGAGGGCGGAGCGGAGCCGCTGGTTGTCGGACCACCACACGTAGTCGTCGGGGTCATGCCTCAGTCGCTCGATCGTGGTGCAGTGGTTCCGGTACACGAGCTCCTTCTTCAGCGGCCTGTTCGTCGATTCGACCACGGCGTTGTCGTAGGGGTTGCCCTTGTGTGACAGCGATTTTTTGATGTCGAACACGTCGAGCACCGCGGCGGGCGTCACCTCGCCCCTCGCGTTCCTGCGTCCCGCGCCGGTGGCGTTGTCCATGACGATCACTGGCGGGACTCCGCCGATGTGCTCGAACACCTCGACCAGCCCGTGGCACAGGCATTCCGCGTTCTCCCCGGGCAGGCTCGTCACGTACCGCATGTTCGAATGGGGGAACGTGACGACCAGGCAGTGGTCGTCCACGAGCTCGCCGGCGATGCGGGCCTTCGCCACGCCGAAATCGATCTGCGCGACGCCGGGCGCCCAGACGAGCTCGCCGTATCCGTCGGAACCTCTCCGGTTCGCCTCGCGCCAGCGTCTCACGTACTCCGGCGTCGTCGTGTACTCGCCGTCGTACTCGGTCTCCGCGCGGAGCCTGTCGTGCACGCGTTTGGCGGTGTGGCGCTGCTTGCGTGGCGGCCTGCGGTCGGCCTCGAGCCATCCGTCGACCAACGCCGCGTACGGGTCGATCTTGGAGCCGCGGCGCCTGTCCGTGGGCGGTTTCGGCGTCATGTCGTCCATGTCGGCGTATTTCGCGACCGTGGCGCGGTCCACGTCCGGCCTCCTCGCGATCTCCGACCTGGACACTCCCTGACGGTCCAGTCTCCTGATATCTTGCTGTTTGGGCATCGGTATCGCCATCGTCCTTTCCTTCCCGAGCGCCGCCGGTTGCAGCCGGCGGATTCGTTTTTGGGCTGCGTCTCGGGAATATACAGGCACGGCGGGCTGGTGCCTGTTTTCGTCTGGGCGGTCATATGGTGCAGTTCCTGATGGAAACCAGCGGCCCCATACTGCGGAAAAACAGTGCAGAAATTGCTTAAGAAAAATTGAAGCAAAACACGAAAGGAGGATGTATGTTTAATCGTGGCAAGTCGCATCCCATACGGGATGCGTGGATTGAAATTTCTACGATCACGGAAATTCGTAGACGCGGTGCGTCGCATCCCATACGGGATGTGTGGATTGAAATACGATAAGCGTGTACGACCGGACCTTCACTACCGGTCGTATCCCATATGGGATACGTGTATTGAGATGGTCCGCTTTTGAACTGCCGTTTTTTGATTTATCGCTCACTTCACATGACATATGTCGGTTTGGTCAGTTAATTTGTGAATATTCGACCATACGACTAGAGTGGCCTGTGGCTTTCCGGTCGGCTTCTTTGCTGGCTGGAAGTTTTGCACAGACTTGATTTGTATCTGCCGTGTGCCTGCGTTGTATTTACATCGCGCCAGCATGTGTGCGGAAGCAGATCGCAAGCGAATGGTTCTCAGTACCATCCATGTGAGTCAAGCACACATCTTTTGAGAAGCAGTCGCGATGCCGGGAGTCGGGTTCGTCGTAATTCAAACGTCGCGTCCGTTCCCGGTTTTTTATCTGGCATACGGTGTCACTGCGGGAAGTGAGAATGAGTTCCGCGCCCGCTACGATGAACAGTGCAAACGATTATTACTTGTGTGTGTGGGGGGCGTTCTAATCTGCGGATGGCGGAATCAATTTACCCGATTGGTGCTCATCTTCGCGTTCTCGCAGGTAATCGCGAAATTGTTCGTATTCCTCGTCGCACCAAGGATTTTCATCATGAACTTGTCCAAACAAGGTGATCATATCCTTCGGAGGAGTGAGGTTGAACTCGATGATGGCGTCAACGCCATTTTCGACTGGCACTCCCGGTCCATCATGGTCAAGGATGTCTTGATCGAGATTGGCGTCGTAGTTGTATCCATGGTCTCTTAGAAATGAAATCATCATTTCCGCAAGACGTACATAACGGTCATATTCCGGCCTGCCGAACGCTGCCATTTCAGTCAGCTCCTCGTGTGATTGATAAATCGCCTTTGTGCATGGATACTGCTCCGACCAAAAGTGAAACCTGTACGTATCGCAATGCCATCCACTATATTCAATCTGGCTGTGCAAGACGTCGATTTCTTGATTTCATACAACCTGCATCGCCATATCAAAATATACAAAATTGTCCACTTGCCGGTTGTTGATGGACCTTATTCGAATTCTGGTTCAAAACCGTCATCAATCGGCTCATAATCTTCGCCGAATACGTCTGCATCGGTTAGCAGTGTGCTGTCATCGTTGCGTAGGCGTTCCACGGCTTTGCGGTATAGCGCGAAATTTTCTTCAGCCTGAGTGAGCCGGCGATAGTCGGCGGGCGTGATTATGACCGCGCTGGGCTGATTGTTTTTGAGTACGACGACTGGATGGTTGTCGCCCACCTGACTTAATGCTTTGCTTGCTCCGCCGTGGTTAAGGCTGGTGACGGAGACCATGCTGTCAAGGATCGATGCGGCTGACATGTTTCTCCTCTGCGAGATTTGAAAACGCATAAAAAAGTATACGAATAAGTATACGAATATCCATTTATTGTCAATCTATCAGTCGCATCGCATGTGCGTTAGCTACACTTATCCGCATAAGTGTAGCTAACGTTAAAATAAGCTACATTTATCTCGATAGGTGTTGCTTACGAGAGTTTTTGCGATGGATAATTATTCAGCCATTTCGATATACATGAATCCGTAGGGGCCACAACGACTTGTGTTTCCGATTTACAAGCGTGGCTTTGCTTAAGAACGTGATTTTGTCCGGGGAACGATGCGCTTGACACATACTGGCACTACCAACGGAGGAGCACCATGAAATACGAGATTGCGATTTGCAAAAGTATGAAACGTAAGAAAGGACGCAGTCGCGCTTCGATATGTTTTTGATTGCGTAACGGCGCGACGGCATCGCTTTTGCGCATGTCGGGCGCTTCGTTGCCGCAACCGGCGTAAGATATCTGCGAATGTCAAACATAAGCGAGATATCTGAAGGAGAGAAGATGTCAACAAACGAAGCAGCATTGCCGCAGTCGACGGTCCGGGTTGCCCAGGCTGATCCGGATGGAATCCTTCTGGTGATCCACGCAGGCGCTGGCAATCGCGGCAAGAAGGACACGCCGGAACGTCGCGCCCAGGTGGAGCAGGATCTGAACAGGGCCCTTGAAGCCGGCTATGCGCTGCTGGAACAGGGCGCTCCGGCCGAGGATGCCGTCTGCGCGGCCATTCGTGTCATGGAGGATGCTCCCGAATTCAATGCTGGCCGTGGTGCCGCGTTGACGAGCGAAGGCATCGTGTCCATGGATTCCTGCCTGATGACCGGCGTTGACGGCGAAGTCGGCTCCGCATGCGGTCTGACCACGTCCAAGAACCCGATCAATGTGGCGCGCGCCATCAAGGAGAAGACCAAGCACGTCATGTTCGCCAAGCCGGGCGATAACCTGCTCAAGGAGTGGGGCATCGAACTGTGCGACAGCGAGTACTTCATCACCCCGGCCCGTCAGGAATCCCTGCGTGAGGCGCAGTCCAATGGCGACGAATGGGAGAAGCATGGCACCATCGGCGCCGTCGCACGTGACGCGTCCGGCAATATCGCAGCCGGCACCTCCACTGGCGGCATCACCAACCAGATGCCGGGCCGTGTTGGCGATTCGCCGCTGCCGGGTTGCGGCACTTACGCCAACAACGATTCCGTTGCAATCTCCTGCACCGGCATCGGTGAGGCGTTCGTCAAGGAAGTCGCCGCACACCAGGTTTCCGACCGTGTGCTGTATGCCAAGGAAGATCCGGTCGAGGCTGCGAAGGCCGCGCTGGACGGTGTGGCCCGTCACCACGGCGACGGTGGCATGATCGTCGTCCCCGCCCATGGCGACGGTGCGATGGTGTTCAACAGCGAGATGATGAACTGCGGTTGGAAGTCCCCGAAGGGCAGCTACGTGCAGAGCTGACGCCATAGGTTTGACGCCGTAAGCAAATAAACCGAAACGGCTGTAAAACGCCGAGTGGGGGTTCGAATCCATTAAGGATTCGAACCCCCACTCATTTTTCGTTGCCGATTGGCAGCGAAACGTCACAACGAAGCCGTCACTTGGTGATGGTGTTGTAGGTAGGCAGGTTGGTGTAGTCGAACGACACGTTCTTCACGTTCGTTGCGGACACGGCCGCGACGTTGTCGTTCCACAGCGGAATCACCGGCAGGTCGTTGGCCAGCACTTCCTGGGCCTTGGTGAAGTCCTCGGTGCGCTTCTTCACGTCGGTCTGGGCGAGCGCGGCGTTCAGGAGCTTGTCGAATTCTTCGCTCTTGTAATCGCCATCGTTCGAACCATGGCCGTCGGCGGAGCTGGATGCGTACAGCGGGTTGAGGTAATCCTCGGCGGACGGGTAGTCCAGCATCCAGCCGGAACGGAACGCGGTCTTGATGGTGCGGTTGGTCACCTGGTTGCGCACGTCGCTGAACGTGGCGTACGGTTCGCCGGCGGCGTCGATGTCGAGTGTGTTCTTGATCTGGTTGCACACGGCGTCGACCCATTCCTTATGGCCGCCATCGGCATTATAGGCGATTCGGAAGTTGCCGGACCATGGCTTGATGGCATTGGCTTTCTTCCACAGTTCCTTGGCCTTGGAAGCGTTGTACTTCAGGTTGTCGCCGTTCTTCTCCAGCTTCTTCACATATTCGGGGACGAGCGGTGAAGTGAAATCGGTGGCCGGGGTCTTCGTGTTGTTGTAAACCTTCTTGACGATCTGGTCGCGGTTGATGGCCATGGAAATGGCCTGACGACGCAATTGGCCTTCTTCGTCGTTGCCGAAATGCTCAAGACGTTCCGGAATGACGAAGGACTGGAATGAGGATCCTGCCTGGCTGTAGGCGATCACGCTGGAATCCTGACGGAAGGTCTTCACCGCGGACTGCGGAATCTGATCCATCACGTCGAGGTTGCCGGACAGCACGTCGGAGTAAGCGGAATCCTCATTCGTATAGACGCGGTATTCGATGCCGTTGTTGGATACCTTGCGACTGCCCTTATAATCCTTGTTCGGCACGATGATGATGTTCTTGTCATGCGACCAGGACTTGAACTTGTACGGACCATTGCCAATCGGAGCCTGACCGAACTTCTTGATGTCCTTAAATGCCACGCTCGGCAGCGGGAACATGGATTGGTGCGCGAGCTTGGTCGGGAACACGGAATCAGGCTTGTTCAGCTCGACGACCAGCGTGTAGTCGTCCGGAGTGGAAAGACCGGAAAGTGTGGCCTTCGGATCGACGTTCGGATCCTGCAGCTCGTCATAGCCCTTGATGGTGGAGAAGCGGCTCGAGGTCTTCTGCGCGTTCTTCACATTGGCGGCGAAACTCCAGGTGTCGGCGAAGGAATGGGCGGTTACTGCCTCGCCGTTGGTGAACTTCCAACCCTTCTTCAGTTTGATCGTGTACTTGGTGGCATCCTCGTTCGGGGTGATACTCTCGGCGACTTCGAGATGTTGCTTGCCCTTCGCGTCGAAGCTCACCAGACCTTCGAACAGGTAGCGGATGACCTTGCCGCCGCCCATTTCGTTGGTGTCGCTCGGAATCAGACCGTTCTGCGGCTCGCTGTTGTTCACGGAAATCAGCGAGGTGTCGCTGGAATTGCTGGTGGCGGCGTTGTCATCGGATGACGAGCGGCACGCGGCGACCGACATCAGCACGGTTCCCGCCGCGGCCATGGCGACCAGGCGGTGGAGCATGTTTCTCTTCATTGTTTTCTCCTCTGATGTTGACATTCCGTCGCTTATGACGGCGGAAAGACAATAGACGTGATTATAGGAGTTTTGTTAACCGAGCTCACTGCTCTGTCTCAATGTGAGATGGAACGTTTCCATACAAAAGGGCTAAGAGGGTAATGCAGGGAGGGAAGAGGGGCGGGATGCCGCTGAGAACATCAGTCGAAGCGGACGCCCTCGGGCTTGCTGGGCAGCGAGTACAGGAATGCTTGGATGATCAGCGAGATGCCGGCCATGCCGAGGCTGACATAGAACAGCGTGAGCAGCATTCCCGGGAAGCTGTTCGGGTCATGAAAGTCGAGTTTCGGTGGCTCGTGGGGGATGACCATGATCATGCCGATTTCGATGATGACCAGGCCGAACGCAATGACGACCAGCATCGCAAGGGCCAGAATGGTGCCGACGTGCCCAAGCAGAAACCACCAGCCGGTGCGGTTGGCATCATGCAGCCTTCTGAAGGAGATGGCCATGATCGGTACCATGGTGGCCAGCATCCACAGTATTCCGGACACCGTTCCGGCAGCCGGAATAAGGAATATCAGCACGCTGACCGGAATGAAGAACAGCATGGCGAGCCAGAACTCGCGTCTGCTGGAACGCCCCCGAAACTCCATGTAGCCGATGAAAAAACGTTTGACGGCATCAATGAAACCGCAGTGGTAGTCGGGCGTCCATGTGCCGTTGCCGCTGTAGGGGAATCGCATATTCGTAAAGCCTTCTTCTCAATGAAACGCATACGCTGGATTCGCGTCGCGCGTCCACCGACGGTGGTGTGCGGCCATCGTAACATGCTGCTATTCGCCCATAGCGCAACCGTTGCAATCGCAATGATTCGGCGGATTTTCCCGCAATATGGCGTGTGTGGCCGCCCATAGCGTCGGTCACACACGAAAGACGGAAAACTTTAAAGCAAACCGTCCGCCTGCAACGCGTCATGCATACGGTTGAGGCAATCCACCAGCAGCGGATACGGCATCGCCATGTTCACGCGCACGCAGCCGGCTCCCGCGCGGCCGCACGAACGGCCGTCGGTCAGCGCCACCTTCGCCTTCTCAAGGAAATACGCGGCCGGATCGTCAATGCCAAGCGGGCCGAAATCCAGCCATGCGATATACGTGCCGCGCGGGCGAATATAGCCAACGCCCGAGAACCGCGTGCGCATCTGCTTGTCGAACAACCCAAGATTGCGTCGCACGTAGGAAAGCGCGTCCTGGAACCACGGATCGCCCTCGTTGTAGGCAGTGGTGGTGGCGATCGCACCGATCGTGGCGGTCTGATGCTCGCTCCACTCCGCACGTTCCGCCCACATCTCACGGTCCGCCGGATTCGTCAGCAGCACCTGCGCGCACTTCGTACCCGGAATGTTGAACGACTTCGACGCGCTGGTAGCGGTCATAGACTGCCGCGCGGCCGCCTTGCTGATGGTCGGATACGGAATATGACGCCCCTCGAACACGAACGGCGCGTGAATCTCATCATTGAAAATACGCACGTCGTACCGTTCCGCCAGCTCGCACAGCCGCTGCTCCTCGGCCAACGTAAGCACCTTGCCGATCGGATTGTGCGGATTGCACAGCACGAACGCATGGCAGCCAGCCGCGAACGCGCGTTCGATGGCGTTGAAATCGAACAGCCATTCGCGCTCGCCGGTCGTTTCGTCGGTTCCCTGAAGCATTTCGATTTCGATCACGTCGACGTCGTACAGCTTCGGCACGCTCAGGAACGGCATGTACGCGGGCGTCGGCACGACCACGGCATTGCCGGCGCCGACCAGCTCGCGCAGGAAGATCTCGTACGCTTCCAACACGTCCGGCACCACGCGGATGATGTCCGGATCCACGTCCCAGCCGTAGTGGCTTTTCTGCCAGCCGGCGCACGCCTCGGCCACGCGGCGCTTCCACGGTTCGGGAATGTAACCGAGTTTGCAATGGTCGCAGGCGCTGTCGATGGCCTGCTGGATGCACGGCGCCAGGCCGTAGTCCATTTCCGCGATGAACGCGCCGATACAGCCGGGGTAGCGGGTCCACTTGTCGGAACCGACTTCGGCCAGATCTGCGGCGGTAGTGCGATCGATGGCATCGGCATCAAAGCCGGAAAAAATACGATTCTGCTTTTCCATGCGTTCCAGCATAGCCGCCGCCCGGTTACGCGTGTTGCGATGCCGTAACGTACATACGACGGCTGCCATGTAATCGTCGTATGTACGATTGCTGTCATGCGATCACTGTCATACGGTTGCCGTTAGGGCCGTTGGAAACGCATGACAGCGCTGCGGAAGAACGGATTTCAGCTTTCCAAGAACGCTGGAATCGCGGCAGCCGCCGCATATCCGGCGCGGTACATGCGTTCCAGACCTTCGAACGACTTGCTCAGCGTGTTCAAGCCGTACATGCTTTCCGGCGCGAGGATGAGCACACGGCCATCCTTCTCGTATTCCTTGGCCAACGCCATCTCGTCGTTGTACGTCTGATAGCGGTTCATCAGCTTTTCCGCGGCCTCCGGGTGCGTGCGCTTCAGGATCGTGGCCGGGCCGATGTCCTTCTTCTGTTCGCGTACGGTGTCTTTCGGACGGGTGAGAATCACCACGATGCGGTCATAGCCGTCATCGATGGCCTTCTGCACCGGAATCGGATCAGCGATGCCCCCGTCGTAATACGGGACGCCGTCGATCACATACGGTTCGCACGCCACCGGCACCGCCGATGACGCCTTCATGATGTCGTAATTGTCGTAGCCGACGTCCGACTTGTCGAAATACTTCGTGGAACCATCGTCCGCATTGCAGGCCACCACGGTGAATTCGGTCGGATTCGCCGCAAACGCCTCGTAATCCACCGGATTCTCGCCATCGTGGTTGCTCAGCGTGCTGTACACGTAGTCGAGGTTCGCGTAATTGTGGTTCTTCACATAGCTGTCGAAGCTCGCGTATTCCTTACGGAACGCGTACTGCGTGTAGAACGTGTGGTTTCGCCCGTGCTGTCCGGAAATGTAGGAAACCATATTGGCGCTGCCGGCGGAAACACCATAGCAATGGTCGACATGTATGCCGTCCTCCAGCATGCGGTCCATCACACCCGCGCCGTAAATCGCGCGGAAACCGCCGCCGACGTCGATCATCGCTGTCCTGTTGGCCATATGCGCCCGTCCTTTCGCAAGTCCGTCCCTTTTGCCGGGTTTTCATTCGACTTTACGCGGTCTGTCGGGACATTCGCGCTCAGCGATCAAGCAGCGACTGCGCCAACTGCGCGATTCGTGCGGAAGTGTCGGAATTGGCCAGATCGATGCTGCCTTCCGCGTCTTCCGGAGCGAGCTTGCCCAACGATTCGAGCACCACGCCAAGGTGACGCACGGTGCCTTCATTGCCGTCGATGATCGCCGCCGTATCAGGCAGCAGTTCGCGGAAATAATCGCGGTAGAACACGAAATGCGTGCAGCCGAGCACAACGGAGTCGATCGTGGACAGATCGTATTGGTCGAAATACTGGTGCAGCGTGCGCATCACCACATCATGGTCGTCAAGCTGCCCATGCTCCACGATCTCCACCAGACCGGGGCAGGGCTCCGGAAAAATCGTATGGTCGGCCTTGAAACGGTCCATCAGCACGGCGAACTTGCGTTCACGCAACGTCAGGGGAGTGGCGGCCACGATGACGCGCTGACGCTTGCCGTGACCACGGTCGCAAGCCACCTTCAATGCCGGCTCCATGCCGATGATCGGAATGTCGTATGTGTCGCGCAGTTCGTTGGCTGCGGCGGAAGTGGCGGTATTGCAGGCGATCACGACCGCTTTCACGCCTTGTTCCACGAATCGTTTCACAATGACGTCGGACAGTTCGCGCACCTGTTCGGGCGATTTCGTGCCGTACGGAGCGTTCGCGGAGTCGCCGAAATACAGCACATGCTCGTTCGGCATGTCGCGGCGGATCTCACGCGCTACGGAAATACCCCCCAAACCGGAATCGAAAACGCCGATAGGTGCCGTTGAAGCCATACGTCCTCCTTTGCCATCGCGCGCATGCCCGCAGGCGCATACGCCAAACGCTTTCAATAGCCTACCGCGTGTAGAGTGAACTGGTATGAGCATTCCAAGCATTGTTTACAAAGCGCACGCCACCGGCAACGATTTCGTGGTGTATCTCGACGAAGACGGTACGCACGAGCCGACCGCCGATGAAGTGCGATTCCTGTGCGACCGACATTTCGGCATCGGCGGCGACGGCCTGATCCGTCTGGCGCATCCGCAGGCGGTGTCCGATGTGAACGAAAGGCAGATCGCCGATTGCGCGGCGGGCGATGCGGACTGGTTCATGGACTACCGCAACGCTGACGGCTCGCTGGCTGAGATGTGCGGCAACGGCACACGTGCGATCACGCTGTTCGCGCAGCGGCAGGGCATCGCCGACCAGCCGGGCGGCAAGCCGTTCCATCTCGGCACCCGCGCCGGCGTGAAGGTCCTGACTTCGCTCGGCGATGTGCCGGGCCTCGGCAAGGACGTGTTCCAGGTGGAGATGGGCGCATGGAAGCGTGGCGACGTCGACGGTTACGAAGTGACCATTCCGGGCACGTCCGGTTCCGCGCGTGGCACGTTCGTGGACATGGGCAATCCGCACGTCGTGGCCGTGCTCGAGGACGCGTTCGCCAGCCTGCCGAACGTCGAAGACCTTGATCTGGTCACCAAGCCGGTCGTCGCGCCCGAGATTCCGTCGGACCAGAACGTGGAGTTCGTGCGCATCGACGAGCAAAGCGAAGGCGACGATGCGGGCGAGGCCACCATGCGCGTCAACGAACGCGGTTGCGGCGAAACCCTGTCGTGCGGCACGGGCCTATGCGCCACCGCCATCACGTTGCGCGCCAAAACCGGCATCGACCATTGGACCATCACCGTACGTGGCGGCACCTTGCGCGTCGACGTGACCGACGAAGACGTGAAGCTTACCGGCAGCGCCACCATCGTAGGCAAAATCGAACTGCTGTAACCGCTGCGGCAGCAAACGAAAAGCGGATAGGCAAAAGGCCGGCCCCGCAGGGTCGGCCTTCATCGCAAAAGGCTCGATGCAAACCGTATCAGGCGAACAGCATCGGGCCATCCTTGACGAGAATGACCACGATCAACGCCACAATCCACACCACATCGACCATCAGATCGAAATTCAGCCGGTAATACTTGCGCAATCCAGCATGACCGGACGGCATATCCTGCACGGCCACCGTGGCATGCGACAACGCCATGAACTGCACGGTGGTGGAGAACATCAGCACCAGACACCACGGACACATCGCGTTGATGACGAACAGCGACTGCGTGGTCAGCCAATACGAATACGCCAACGCGGCAAGGCCGCCCAGCCACGTGCACAGCGCGAACCAACGCGGCACGGCCACCTTGGACAATCCGATCACCGCGATCGTCACGAACACCGATTCGGCGGCAATGCCGAAGAACGCGTTCGGGAAGCTCAATCCGGCGAACTTCACGATTTCCGCCTGCCAGGATTCGGCCACCGTGGAACAGGACAGCACGGCGTTCACATCGCAGTTGAGCTTCTGCCCGGGATTGCGTGCCATTTTCAGCGTGTCCGCCGACAGAATGAACGATACGAGCAATGCCACCGCCGAAGCGAGCAGCATGATCAGATACGTCCACGTTGCGCCGTGACGCCATCCGCGCGGCTTCGTGTAGTCGTCGTCCATGGCGACGGCTGTGCCGACGCTCGTTTCGTCATCGGCTGCGTCCACAGCGGCCTGGCCTTCAAAATCGCTCATCGTCAATCCTTGGAAAATCAAAATACAAACGTTGTCATGTCTCAGTCTACGCGAAAAACCGCGGATTCGAGCTTACGATAGTCATATGAGTCACGTGAGTTACGCGGAACCACCCGCACAAGGTTGGGATATTCATTGCCATACCGTCTTTTCCGACGGTACGGAGACGCCGCGCACGCTGGTGGAGCAGGCAAGGAAGCTTGGCTTGCATGGTGTGGCGATTGCCGACCATGACACCACCGCCGGCTGGGACGAGGCGACGGAAGCCTCGGAGGAAATCGGTTTGCCGTTACTGCTGGGCACGGAAATCACCGCCGTCGACGAAGATGTGTCCGTGCACATGCTCGCCTTCCAATACGATCCGTCCAACGAGCATATTTCCAGCATGTTCGCCAACACGCGTGCGGCGCGATTGCGGCGTACGAAACGCATGGTTGAGCGGCTGTCGCAGGATTTTCCGATTACGTGGGACGATGTGCTCGCCCAAGTGAAGGAAGGGGAGCGCACCACAATCGGCCGTCCGCACATCGCCGACGCGCTGGTCGCGGCGGGCGTGTACGAGACGCGTTCCGACGCGTTCGCCGACGCGGTGAGCGCCAAATCCAAGTATTACATTCCCACGCCGTCGCCGTCGACGCACGAGGTCATCGCCGCCGTCAAGGGGGCGGGCGGTGTGGTGGTCGCCGCGCATGCGGGCGATCCGCAACGCAACCGCCGGCTGCTGTCCGACGAGCAGCTTGACGCGATGATCGCCGACGGCTTGGACGGCTTGGAAGTATGGCATCGCGGCAATCCTCCGGAACAGCGCGAACGATTGCTGACGATTGCCGCACGGCACGATCTGCTGGTGACCGGCGGCTCGGACTGGCATGGCAAAGGCAAGCCGAACGGTCTGGGCGAGAACCTTACCGACGACGACACCGTACGCGAAATCTTGTGCCGGGGTGTGGATTTGATCGGTCGCGTCGGCAGCTCACATGCCGCATGAAATCCGGATATGGAATTTCCAAGCGTGAACCGGATACATGAATCGAATATGAAAAAGGCGTCGAACCTGATATGGTCCGACGCCTTTTTCATATGGAACGTGTCCAACGCGTTTGCAGGCGACGATCAGAGATTGCCGAAGCCGACGGCGTGCTTGGTTTCGGAGCCGATGATGGCATAGCCGAGAGAACCGGCCGGCACCACGATGCGACGGCCCTTGTCGTCGGTCAGGTTGATGGTCTTGCCATTCTCCACGGCCTCGGCGATGACGTTGTTCACCTCGTCGGCGCTCTGCTCGGTGCTGAAGGTGACGGTGCGCGCCACGTTCTGAATGCCCAGTTCGATATCCATGATGCTCCTTGTAAGGGTGTTCGTGTGCAAAGTCGTTTGCAATGTATGCGCTTATTCTACGCGCGGTTTCTCATCGGTGGCGTCCTCGGCCTGCAGCCGGTCGACCTCCGCTTTGGCCTTCTGCATAGTGGCCTCATCGCGTTCGAGCAGCGGAATGAGCATGGTCGCCGCTTCGCTATGGGCTTGAGGAATTTCCTCCTCGTTCGTGTCGTCACTGCCATCGGCGGTCTGCAACGTGCTGATCACAATGGTCGAACTGGACGGCAACGACTCGTGACGCTCCCTCGCGGACTGCTCCGGAACGAACGTGCTGACGGGGGATTCCTCACGTTCGCTCGTATCGTCCGAATCGGCATTGCCGGAAACCATGCCGGCAGAGGCGATATGTTCGGCGGCGGTCACATCGAACGCTTCCGTGGCGTCATCGACGATCTGCTTCGTCTTACGGACGGGCTGGGAGCCGGTGACGTCGAAATCGCCGGTCCTGTCATCATCCATATCGGTCGCGTCGATATGACGTTCGCCGGTCGCGTCGGCATCGTTATTCTGCTGCGCCGCCGCCTGCCTGCGACGTTCCGATTCGTCCAGCAACGTGCCCACGGTGATGGTGCTCGGCGGACGGTTGCCGGCCTTCTGCTCGTCCTGACGCGTCTCGCTCGGCCTGTGGTTCTTCGCGGTGAGCATACCCAACTGGTGAGCCAAACGCTCCACCTGTGCCTTGAACTGCATGATCTTGACGCTATCGGCCTGATTCAACGCGCTGATGAAATCGCCCACCTGTTCCATCTGCAGCCACAGGTTGGCGCGCAGCATGATCAGATCATCCAGACGATTGCCCAGCATGCGTCCATACGCGCTGAGCAGCGCATTACGGTGGTTTTCGTCAAGTTTGGAGAAAATCCACGCCAAATCACGTGCCGGATCATTGACCTGCATATCCTGCCAGTTCGTGATGGCGGTGATCGACGAGCCCGAGAACAGCACATCGCCGTCGGACAGGCCACCATGCACCGGACAAGTGGCGAACGACCACAGGCCGTCCGTTTCAAGAACGTCGGACCAGCTCGTCGTGATCTCCTGCGGCACATGGCCAGCCTGACGCAAACGCTTGATCCATGCGGTCAGCTGCGCGCGAATCTGCCCCGTGGAGAATACCGGATAGCCGGCCTCCTGCAGAAAATCCGGACGGAGACGGTGTATCGCGCCCAACGCGGTGCCCACGCTGGCACAGTCGTCCAACGTCAGCAGCGTCAGCGGACGCGCCTGACCATCATGATGCGTGGCGATCATCACGGAAACGTCTCCTGTGACGGACCTCTCCTGTTCGCCGTTGGAGAACGCCAGAACGCGATCGACGTCGAATCCCAATCCGCCCAACTCGCGGTTGCCCATCAACGTCTGCGCGGCACGCACGCGACCAGCGAGACGCTTGCGTCCCTTCGGCGTGTTCGAAGCGAACGTGTCATACAACTTGCCCGCGGCGTCCTGCACCACGGCATGATCAATGCCATACCCCTTGTCGGTGGCGTTGACCTGCTCGCTGTCACGCGTGCCAGCGATGGTGGCGTTCGGCATCGCCGCGCTCGCCAAGGCGGCCATCATAAATCTGCTTCGTTCGGTCACAATTCCAACCTTAATACACACTGAAGGCTAATAAGGGCGCGACTTGCCACGAATTCACGGTTAATCGCGCCGATGGCGTCCGTATCGTCACGCAATCTGCCACAATGGAGCATATGGATGCAACAGCGGAAGCGATTCTCGACGGACTGGACGATGCGCAGCGCATGGCGGCGACCGCCGTGCGCGGTCCCGTCCGTATCATCGCCGGCGCAGGTGCCGGCAAAACGCGGACCGTCACCCGAAGAATCGCCTACGCATGCGCCATCAAGGCATGGGATCCGCACGCCACGCTCGCCGTGACCTTCTCCGTCAAAGCGGCCGCGGAAATGCGCAACAGACTATCCCAACTCGACGTCGCATCCGACGTCAAAGCCGCCACCTTCCACTCCGCGGCACTACACCAACTCCGTCGGATCTGGCCAGACGTATGCGAAGGGCCCATGCCGTTCATCTCACGCAATCCGCGCGAAATCGTGGAACATTCCCTACGCCGAGTCACCACCCAGCAGGTGGACGACGACACCGTGCGCAACCTGCAAGCCGAAATCAACTGGTGCAAAATCTCGCTCATCGCGCCGGAAGACTATGAACGCGTCTGCGCGGCCATCCACCACCAGCCGCCGGCAGGACTGGAACCAAGCCAATTCGTGGATGTCTACAAAGCCTACGAAACCGAAAAAACCAATCGCAACGAAATCGACTTCGACGACATCCTGCTCATCACCTGCCACCTCATCGAAAGCGACGAAGACGTGGCGGCCAGCATCCGCTCCGGCATCACATGGCTCACCGTCGACGAATACCAAGACGTCTCGCCCCTGCAGCATCGGCTGCTCACCCGATGGCTCGGTGACAACCGCAACATCTGCGTGGTCGGCGACCCGGCACAGACCATCTACTCGTTCGCCGGAGCCAGCAGCTACAACCTGCTCAACTTCGCCTCCGAATTCGGCCCCCTCACCGCCGACGTCAGACTCAACAACGACTACCGTTCCACACCGCAGATCGTCAACTACGCCAACCGCGTGCTCGAAGCCTCACCGCAACGCGCCGACTATCTCAAACTCAACTCCAAGCGAGACCAAGGCCGCCGAGTCGCGCAAACCGTCTACAACAGCGATCTCGAAGAAGCCCGGGGCGTGGCTGCACGCATCCGCAGACTCGTGGACGAGGGAGCATCTCCGGGCGACTGCGCCATCCTCACCCGAGTCAACGCGCAGCAGAAAATCCTCTGCCGGGCACTGGGCGAACAACACCTGCGCTACCGCGTCAAACGAGACAGCGGATGGCAGAACTCCGCGCTCGCGGATGACGCTCAGACCCGCTTGGCCATGTTGGAAGCACTTGGCGCAGGCGGCGACGTTAAAGGCGTGACCATCTCCACCATCCATGCCTCCAAGGGCCTGGAATTCAAACACGTGTTCCTGATCGGGTGCTCCGAAGGGCTGATTCCATACGGTTCACCGCCCGAAGGCGACCTTCTGGAAGAGGAACGGCGATTGATGTACGTGGCGGTCACGCGTGCCGAAGACACACTCGACGTGTCCTATGCGCGCGCCCGCGAAGACGATGGGTCCGATCGCGGGCGCAGGAAATCACGCTTCTTCCGGTGACTGCGGGTCGCCGGAAGCGTTCGTATCGCCGGCGTCATCTGTACCGTCGGCGTCGTTCGTGCCATCGGCGTCATCGCCCTTGTGCTCTTCCTCGTCGAGCAGCTTGGACAGTTCGGCATCCCAATCGATGCTGTCCGGAATATCCTGTTGCGCCGTGGTCTGTTCCGTACCGGTAGTGGCGGATGCGGCGCCGTTCTCTTCGTTGGAGCTATCCTCGGACTGTTCGTCCGGCAGTTGCGGCAGCAGATCCGGATGCGACCATTTCGCGTCGCGCGCCTCGGGGCCTTCCTGCGCGCCGATGCTTTCCCACAGCGCGGCCGCCTCACGCATGCGCTTGGGGCGCAATTGCATGCCCATCAGGCTTTCGAACGTGCGTTCCGCAGGGCCTCCGATGGCGCGTTCGCGGCGCAACATCTCACGAAGCTGTTCGATATGCGGAATATGCGCCATGCCCGCACGCCACACGACGGCATCCACCCAGCCCTCCACCAAGGCAAGCAGATTCTCCAACGCCTTCATGGCCTGCTTCTGCTCCGGAGTGTCCGGGAACGCCACCTTGGTGATGTTCACCGCGCTGGCCATGGAATCCGGATCGATGGACTCCGCCTCACGGATCTGCTCCTCCATGGCATCCATGTCGATGGTGATGCCACGCGCGTATTTGCCCAGCAGCGCCTCGAAGCGGGGCATCAGCCACGGCACGGAGGCGAACAGCCTGGCATGCGCAAGCTCCTGCAGCGCAAGATAGCCCATCACTTCGTTCACGTCGATGTCCAGCGACTTCGCGTATTCGGTCACGTTCTGCACGATCAGTCCGCCGGCGGGATTCTTCAGCAGCGCGATGCCCTGATCGAAGCTGCCGCGCACCTCATGGGACAGGTCGCCGGCGGCACGCCCCAACTGCATGGCGAACGACGTGTTGCCGACGAATCGCATCAGCTTCGCCGGATTTTTCATTTCGTCCGGAATCGGAATTTCGATGGGGCCTGCGAAAACCCCGGAAATCTCGGTCTGGATTTCGCCGTCGCCGAAACGCTGCGACAGAATCGAAGCCAGAGCGTCGTTCATCGATTCGGCCACGGGGGAGGCGAACTGCGCCCACGCGTCGATTGTGTCCTCCACCCAGCCGGCGCGGGTGAGCAGCTGCGTCTCGCCTTGCGCCGGGTTGAATTCGCAAGCGGTATCAAGCCACAGGTTCGCCTCGCTGATGGCACGTCTTGCGATTTCGCCGGTTTCGGCGTTCACGCTGCTGTCCGATCCGGCACCATTCGCCTGCTGCAACGCGAGCGATTTCGCCAGTTTGATGTTGATCGGCCCCTGTTCCACGGCCTGCTGCATATCTCCCATGGTGTTGAGTCCGCCGGCGGTGAACGCCTGCATCATGGACTTGACCTCTTCGGGCTTGGGCAGCGTGCTCGGATCCTGACTCATCAGCTGGTCGCGTACGGCTTCCGGCATGTTGGAAAGCTGGTTCCATGCCATCTCGCCCTGAATCGGTCCGAAGCAATCGATAAGCCACTGGCGGATCGCATTCTCATCCATACCGTTTCCTGCCTTTGTTCCACGCGATTGTTAAGTTCGTTGCCTTCCATAGTATGGGAGGCATGGCCGATATGCAGGAAACACAGCGAGTTCACGCCAAAAGTACACGTAACGGGTCGTCTCAAGGCCTTCTGCCACGTATCAGACGACGTTGGCGTCAGGTCGGACGGTGGTTCGATGTTCGCCCTTGGCGATATCTCGCCGGACCGATCGTGGCCGTGCTTTGCGTGCTGGTGCTTATTGCGCCCAGCGCGTACGTGGTGCAGGAGCCGGGACCGACCCAGGACGTGCTCGGAAAAGTCGAAGGCAAGCAGGTCATCGACGTGTCCGGCGTGAAGACGCATAAGGACTCCGGCAAACTACTGCTCGTCACCGTCAACGCCTCAGGCGTTCCCGGATATCCTGTGACCAACGCGCAGGCGTTGCTGGCATGGGCCAATCCGAAGGCCACGGTGATTCCGCAGGAGGCCGTGTTCCCCGTCGGACAAAGCGCCAAGGACTATGCGAAGGAAAGCAACAAGGAGATGTCCTCATCGCAGAACGCCGCGGCCACGGCCGCGAAGCGGTTCCTCAAGGCGCACGGTTATGACGTGTCCGGTATGAAGGTGTCCATGCACGTCGATGACATCGGCGGCCCGTCCGCGGGCATGATGTACACGCTCGGTCTGATCGACAAGGTGACCGGAGAGCAGCTTTCCGGCGGGAAGACCATCGCGGGTACCGGCACGATGAACGCCAAAGGCAAGGTTGGCGCGATCGGCGGCATCCGGTTGAAGATGATCGGCGCGAAGCGCGACGGGGCCACGTGGTTCCTTGCCCCGGAATCCAACTGCTCTGACGTGGTCGGTCATGTGCCACAGGGCCTCCACGTGGTGAAGGTGGGCACGTTGGATGAGGCGTACGACGCGCTGGTCGCCATCCGCGATGGTAAAGGCGGTTCACTGCCGCAATGCACCGTCAAGCAATGAGCGTGCGGCGGAAGGGGATAGGCGTGATACAGGCGGAAATCGCCGTTTCATCTCGAAAAGTGGGCGATTCCGGCGTTCGTAACGTATATGTTCGAGCAGTGTTGGTATATTGACGAACGTGAATCAAACGGCATCTGATAACGCTGAAGAATTCGGTTTCCACGCCGGCGACCTGGTACAGGAATGGCTGTGGGACGATGATGTGGATGACTCGATCCGCGCCAAGATCGAGGAACTGACCGGTGAGGAGCTGGTCGACGAGGATTATGACTCCGCAGTCGATGGTGTGATCATCTGGTGGCGTGATGGCGATGACGAGGACGAACTGGCCGACACCATTGTCGACGCCTATGCGGTTCTCGGCGATGACGGCCCGCTGTGGGTGCTCACCCCGAAGCCGGGACGTCCGGGTGCCGCAAGCTCCAGCACCGTGCAGTCCGCGGCCAAGACCGCCGGCATGAACGCCGCCACTCCGCTGACCGTCAGCTCCGATTGGAACGGTATTCACCTGCGCGCGTTCGGCAAGGGCAAGTAAACCAAGACTTTTCGCGATTTTCTCGCGTATACGAAAATCCCCCGGGCCCATTGGGTTTGGGGGATTTCGCTATTACGTGGACTTTCCGGCAAAACACAAACAAAACGTGGGCGGAATGTGGGCAAAACACGGGTGCGCGCGTTGATATTACGCGGGATGATATGCGATTCCTTGATTTTTCACGGCGTTGCGAAAAGTGGGCGATGAGGGATTCGAACCCCCGACATCCACCGTGTAAAGGTGGCGCTCTAACCAACTGAGCTAATCGCCCGCAACGAACTACTGTACCGTATCCGCGCGATGAGCCGCACTCGTGTGTCGGCATGGCGGATATGATGCCGCTTGATCGGTACGAAACCGCCGTGCGAGCGATGAGCCGCACGTGTCGATTCACTGAATTTTCATCTTTTGCGGCGTCTGCGTCGAATCAATCACGTAAAGTAGTGACGTTAATACGTGTAGCAGGAGGTCGAACGCCAATGGCACAGGAACCTGAAACCGAGAAGAACGCATCGGGAATCGCTCATGCCGCGAAGCGAAAGTGGGGCTACGATGCGGAACAGGTGGATGCTTTCCTTGAACGTGCGCACATGCTGTATGAAGGTGAGGGCGCGCAACTCACCCAGCATGATATTCAGAACGTCTCCTTCGAACTGGTCAAGGGCGGCTATGTGATCGCCCAAGTGGATGCCGCGCTTGCCCGTCTGGAACGTGCCGTGGTCGACAAGCAGACCACGTGGGAAATCTCCCAGCATGGCCGTGTGGCATGGAAGGCGCAGACCGAGGACCTGTTCAAGAAGCTCGACGCGCATGCCGAACGCGAGCATGGCCAACGGTTCAAGCCGGGCGAGGGCAAGAATCCGAGCTACGACCGCAAGCAGGTCGACAGCGTGATCGACAAGTGCCTGACGAAAGCCGCCGGCGAGCTGGGTGTCGAGGAAGTCAGTGAAGCGGACGCCAAGGCGATCGCCGACACGAATTCCCAGACCTTGAGCAACGTGATCTTCACTCAGCGCAAAGGCAAGAGGGGATATGACGAACGTCAGGTGGATTACTATCTGGCCGCCTGCGCGCAGTTGCTGACCCGACTCGAATCGTATGCGCGCGTCGCGGATTTCGTCGGTGAACCCTCCGAAGAGGCGATGGCCGCGGCCGCACCGTCCGTTGCCCCGGCTTCCAGTGATTCCGCAGCTGGCGAAACCCAGATGATCGCACCGCTGTTCGCAGCTCCTTCCGCCACGGTTCCGGCTGCTCCGGTTCCTCCTACTGTGCCAACCGTCACGCCGAGCGAAGAGGATTCCTTCGACGCGCTGAACAAGGCCGAGCATGAGATCTTCACGTCCGCGGTCACCTCCCCGGTGAGCGTGCCTGCCACGCCGACGAACACTCCGCCTGCGGTTCCGGTGGTTCCGCCGGTGTTCCAGCCGCAGACCGATTCCGCTTCTTCCGCGCCGAGCGCCGTTGAAGAGACCCAGGCGTTCGATCCGCTTGCCGATGATGCGATGGAAGATGCCGCGCCAAAGGCTCCGGCTCCGACCGCGACCGATTCGCAGGCTCCAGCCGCTCCGGCATTCCCGCCGGCTCCGGTTGAACCCGAGCCGCAGCAGGATCCGTCTTTGGCCGCGTTGGCGCATCTGGCCCACACCATCAATGAGACGAACCAGACGGAAAACACGTTCACGCCGCAGGTTCCGAGCCTGTCCGCGTCCGACTTGCCTCAGGTCACCACCGGTTCGACGAGCCTGAGCTCCCTCGCAGCCTCGGTGCCGCCATCCTTCACGCCTGAACCGGCCGCTCCGGCCACTCCGGTTCCGGATTCGAACCCAACTGTCATTCCGGCTCCGGTTGTTGAACAGGCTCCGGCCGAGCCGGCCGCTCCGGCTGAACCTGCCGTAGAACCGGCAGTTGGCCCGGCAACTGAACCGTCCGCCGAATCCGATGCGGACAAGCAGCAGGAGGACAAAAAGCCGGAACCAAGCCCGGCTTTCAGGTCGATTTTCCCGGCGTCGGGCAACGACGACAATCTCGATATTCCGGATCTGTCGTTCCCGTCCTTCGAGTGAACCAACGGTAATAAACAGGCTGGCGGAATCGTCAGCCTGTTCTCGCGTTTACACAATCCCAACTACACAGCCTCGACTACACAGTCCCAACTTACATAGTCCAAACCAATACCGGAACATCGGCATATCATACGGAGAGCAGCGCATAACCCATGCAACCATCAACCGTAGTAATTCTGGGCTCCACCGGATCCATCGGCACCCAAGGCCTTGACGTCATCTCACGTCATCTCGACCGCTTCACCGTGACGGGTCTCGCCGCGGGCGGAGCACATGTCGAACTGCTTGCGCAGCAGGCGGCGAAATTCCATGTGCCAACCGTCGCGATCTTCTACAAGGAAGCTGTCCCCGCGCTACGTGAGGCGTTGGAACAGGCCGGCGCAGGCAACGTCAACATCACAGCCGGCCCTGACGCGGTGATCGCCATGGCAGGCTCCGGCGCCGACGTGGTGCTTAACGGCATCACCGGCTCCATCGGCCTCGAACCGTCCATCGCGGCACTGCAGGCAGGCTCCCAGCTGGCATTGGCCAACAAGGAATCCGTGGTGGCCGGCGGACACCTGCTGTTTAGCGCGCAGGTACGCGACAAGCAGATCAATCCGGTCGATTCCGAACATTCCGCCATCTGGCAGTCGTTGCGTTCCGGCACACACGGCGAAGTGTCCAAGCTCGTCGTCACCGCGTCCGGCGGTCCGTTCCGCGGCTGGAAGCGCGACCAAATGACCGACATCACGCCGGAACAGGCCTTGAACCACCCCACATGGAACATGGGGCCGGTCGTGACCATCAACTCGTCCACGCTGATGAACAAAGGTCTTGAAGTCATCGAAGCAAGCCGACTGTTCGATGTGCCACCGAGCCGCATCGACGTGACCGTGCATCCGCAATCCATCGTGCATTCCATGGTGGAATTCCGCGACGGCGCCACCATCGCGCAGGCTTCGCCGCCGGACATGCGCCTGCCGATCGCTCTCGGCCTGTCCGCGCCGGAACGTCTCGGAAACGTCGCCGCCGCATGCGATTGGACGAAGGCGGCCACGTGGACGTTCGAGCCGCTCGACAACGAGGCGTTCCCCGCGGTGAACCTGGCCCGGCACTGCCTCGAATCGTCCGAAAAGCATACGGCCGTGCTCAACGCGGCCAACGAGCAGGCCGTCCACGCGTTCCTCGAACACCGTCTGCCATACCTCGGCATCGTCGACACCGTGCGCGAAGTGCTTGACGAGATGGACGCCGAACTGCGCGGCAACCCGCTGTTCGCTTCCGTGGAGGAAATGAGCCGACTCGAGCAGGAGGCTCGCGCCCGCGCCGACAAGCTGATAAACAAGTAAAGAGCACAAGCCGTAAGAACCATCGCGGGGCGCATAACGCGCCTCGCACATGCAAGGATCACGTATGCCAGAAATCGAAAAACCGTTCCGCAAAACCGGTGACGCGGCCATCAGCGAAAGCCCGCTGCATCCGCGCCGCAAGTCCCGCCGCATCATGGTCGGCCCGGTGCCGGTCGGCGGGGGAGCGCCGATTTCAGTGCAATCCATGACCAATACGCTGACGGCTGACGTACCGGCCACCCTGCAGCAGATCGCGGAACTGACCGCGGCCGGCTGCGATATCGTGCGTGTGGCCGTGCCAAGCCAGGATGATGCCGACGCATTGCCGGAAATCGTCAAAAAATCGCCGATTCCGGTGATTGCCGACATCCACTTCCAAAGCAAGTACGTGTTCCAGGCCATTGACGCCGGCTGCGCGGCCGTGCGCGTGAACCCCGGCAACATTCGCAAATTCGACGAGGTCGGCCCTTCGATCTGCAAGGCCGCCACGGATGCGGGCATTTCCCTGCGCATCGGCGTGAACGCCGGTTCGCTCGATAAAGAGCTGTACGCCAAATACGGCGGCCCGACACCGGAGGCGCTGGTGGCGTCCGCGATGAAGGAAGCGCGCATGTTCGAAGACGTCGGCTTCCACGATTTCAAGATTTCCGTCAAGCACCATGATGTGGTCACCATGGTGCAGACGTACCGTTTGTTGGCTTCCAAGGGCGATTGGCCGCTGCATTTGGGCGTCACCGAAGCCGGCCCGACCTGGCAAGGCACAATCAAAAGCTGCCTGGCCTTCGGCGCGCTGCTGGCCGAAGGCATCGGCGATACGATCCGCGTTTCACTGTCCGCGCCTCCCGTGGAGGAAGTGAAGGTGGGCTGCAAGCTGCTGGAATACATGGGATTGCGCCCGCGTAAGTTCGACATCATCTCCTGCCCGTCCTGCGGCCGTTCCCAGGTGGATGTGATTCAGCTGGCCAACGCGGTGACCGAAGGGTTGAAGGACGTGACCGCGCCGATTCGCGTGGCCGTCATGGGCTGCATCGTCAACGGTCCGGGCGAGGCTCGCGAAGCCGATTTGGGCGTGGCCTCCGGCAACGGCAAGGGGCAGATTTTCATCAAGGGCAAGGTCATCCAGACCGTGCCGGAAGACCAGATCGTGGAAACCCTGCTCGCCAAGGCGCAGGAGATCGCCGCGCAGATGGAGACCGACGGTCAGTTGCCTGCCACCGCCACCGGTCCGGTGGTCGTGCCGGTGACGCAAAACGGCAACTGCTGAAAGCCATGTTCCAGCGTGCCGTCGGTAGCATGCAATCGCAGGCTTCTCAGCAAAGGCCGGTAGAATGAGCGGCGTGTCAGAGCAGGAACGTCAATCATCAGCCGCCAGCCAATCATTACGGCAAGAATCGGCTTCATCGCCCGCGCGTCCGCAACCGCAACATCAACCGTGGACGCGCGGACGGCGACTCATGGTCAACCTGCCTATTTTCATCATGCTGCTGGGCATTCTGGTGTCCGTGGCCAATCTGACGGCATCCACATGGAACTACGAGCCGACCGAGCAGACCATCGAAACGCTTGACGCCAACACCGCCGTGACCTTCGCCAATCCATCCGGCGAAAAACTGGCGAAAAAAGGCGATTACGAGGTGGCGAAACGGTACGTCACCATCAAAGCGAAACGGCCTTCCACCGGTGAGATACAGAACATCAAAGTGCTGATCCGCAAACCGAAAGGGGCTGGGAACGGACGTCCCGGTGTGGTTTTCATGCACGGCGCCGGCTATGGCACCTGCGACAATTCCTTCGGCGACATGGCCTCCGACCTGTCTTCGGCGGGATTCGTGACGGCGGTGCTTGACAAGCCGGTCTGGTCCACCAACGACGCCAATCGCGACTACCCGGGTTCCGCCGCCATCTACGACCAGGTCATCAACCTCCTGCGGAAAATGGATACGGTGGACGCCTCCAAAGTGGGCATCTACGCCACTTCCGAAAGCACATGGATCTCATCGTATCTGCTGCAGCGCGATCCGGACGTCGCTTTTCAGGTGCTGCTCAGTCCGATGGTCTACGAGCCGCGGTATTCGCTGGGCTTCCTCGCCGCACAGGACTTCGCGCTCGTCGGCGCGCATGACGGCTACCAGTCGATCGTCCGCCGCGTATTCAATATCGACGCGTCCCTGTTCGGACTCACCAACCTCGACATCGACACGTTGACGCCGAAAGCGTATGCCATTCCGACATTGGTGGCGTATGGCACGAAAGACGTCATGACCGCGCAGGTGGAAGGCACGGAGAAAATCGTCGATCTGGCTCACCAGGCCGGCAACTGGGACGTCACCATACGCACGTACCCCATCGCCAACCATGTGCTGAGGCTCGGCGACGAAGCCAATTCCGGAACCCCGTTCGCCGACGCGTACGTGGACGATGTGGTCGACTGGGCCGTCGGCACCACGCACGGACTCAAACAGACCAGCGAACGCGTGGCCGGCACCAGAATGTACCAGTCAATCGCAGTGCCATTGGACCTCAAAGCCAATCGCGGCCTGACCATCTACCTGGTCGCGTTGCATGCCAGCATGCTGGTGCTGCTGCTTGCCGCAGGCGTGCTGTGGCTCGCCGTGCTGATGCGTAAGATCTGGGCGCGTGCCCACGGACGACGGTATCGGCTGGGGCTTGCGCAAGGGTTCAAAAACTCGCTGGTCACGTTGACTATCGCCACTATGGCCACGTTCGTGCTGTTCTGCGCCGGCCTTGGCGATGTGATCATGGGTGTGGTCAAACTGGCATGGGGCAGTGCCCCAGTGGAGAATCCGGGCGTGATGTATTGGAGCTGGCCGGTGATCCAGATCGTGTGCGTCGCCGTGGTGTGGGCATGGTCCCGCGTGTTCATGCGGCTGATCGAAGAGGCAACCCATCGAGGCATCGCGCAGTGGCCGCCACGTAAGGGTGCTATCGGCGAAATCGTCAGCGGACGGCAGCCGGTGCTGGCTTCCACGCGGTTCGGACGCGTGATGTTCTGGCTGACCGTGGCCGCCATGTTCTGCGTATTGCTGGTGTTCGCGTTCTGGGGGCTGTTCATCTACTGACGGGGCGAATGTATTTCGGAACGCGCACGTGCGGCGAGCGTATGCATAACAGGATGCGATGAACGGCAAGAAAAGGAGGTGCGATGCCGCTGTATCAAGACGAAGGCGTGGTGCTGCGCACCGCCAAACTCGGCGAAGCCGACCGCATACTCACCTTGCTCACACGTGACCATGGCAAAGTACGCGCCGTCGCGAAAGGCGTGCGCCGTACCAAATCGCGTTTCGGAGGCCGACTCGAACCGTTCATGCGCGTGGCGCTGCTCATTGCGGAAGGTCGTTCGCTCGACGTCGTGTCCCAAGCCGAATCGATCGCCGCGTATGCAGGGCCGATTTGCGCCGATTTTCAAGCGTATACGGCGGCGAACGTGATCTGCGAAACCGCCGACAAGCTGGTCGCCACGGAAAAGGAGCCTGCGGTCGCACAATACCGGCTGGTATTGGGCGCGTTGAACGCGCTTGCCAAACATGCGCACGAGCCGTCCACGATTGGCGATTCGTACGTGCTGCGCGCACTGGCGATCGCTGGTTGGACACCCCGTCTGCGCGTCTGCGTGGTGTGCGGCGAGCCGATTTCGTCTGCGCTGTCCTGGTATTTTTCGATTCCCGCCGGCGGCCTGATGTGCGCCGCCGACCATACCCCCGAATCGGAAGCGGTGTCGTGGGATGCGATTTGCCGGCTTTCGGCGCTTGTCGATGGCGATTGGGGGGAGCTGGACGGTGTTCCGGCGTCCGCGTCGATTCAACGGGAAACCCACCAAATAGTGGAAGAATGGGGCGAATACTATTTGGAACGGCCGATTCGTTCCATGCGCTTGCTAGATTAGCGGGTATGGCTTTTGAGAACGTGGATTACAAATCCCTTGACATTCCGGCGGCACCGTTTTCCGACCCGTCGATCATTCCCGATTTTCCAAAGAACAAGGTTCCGCGCCACGTCGGCGTGATCATGGACGGCAACGGCCGTTGGGCCCAGCAGCGCGGACTCATCCGCACCGACGGCCATCAGGCGGCCGAACCGGTGGTGTTCGACACCATCGCCGGCGCCATCGAAGCGGGCGTGCGCTACCTGTCTCTGTACACGTTCTCCACGGAGAATTGGAAGCGTTCGCCGCAGGAAGTGCGTTTCCTTATGGGCTTCTCGCGTGACATCATCCACCGTCGTGTCGATCAGATGAACGAGTGGGGCGTGCGCGTGCGCTGGTCCGGCCGCCGTCCGAAGCTGTGGAAATCCGTCATCGACGAGCTGGAAGTGGCGCAGGAGAAAACCAAGAACAACAAGACCATCGACGTGGTGTTCTGCCTGAACTACGGTGGCCGCGCCGAAATCGCGGACGCCTGCGCGGCCATCGCACGTGAGGTGCGTGACGGCAAGATCTCCGGCGATCGTGTGACGGAGAAGATGATCGCCGAGCACCTGTACAACCCGGATATTCCCGATTGCGATCTGGTGATCCGCACGTCCGGCGAGCAGCGCACGTCCAACTTCCTGCCGTGGGAAGCCGCCTACGCGGAACTCGACTTCGTGCCGGAACTGTTCCCGGATTGCGGCCGTGATGTGCTGTGGCGCTCCATCGACCACTATATTCACCGCGATCGTCGCTTTGGAGGCGTGAAGCGATAAGGAACAGCCCGGTGGGCTGTTCCAGCTTCACGCCCGAGCGGCTATGCCGCGAGGGTAATGTTGAGCCGGCCGTAGGCCGTCAATAATTGCAGGACGTGAAGAAATAAGAAAAAGACCCCCGCGGGGGTCTTTTTCTTTTCCGCTCCTAAAACGGCTTTTAATCGCCTGCCAGTTGCGCGATTCGCCACGTGAAATCAGCCACGAAACGATCATGATCCACGGTGAGCGCCACATGCACGCGTGGCGCCGACGGGTCAATCATTCCGGCCGGATCGCCGATGGTGCGGCCGCGCGTGCCATGAAAATCGCCTGTCTCCGTTTCGACCTTCATCGGCAGATCGAAACATTCCACCAAACTCGGATCCACCGCTACGGCTGCGGCGAGCGGATCGTGCAATGGCATGCCGGCTGCGAATAGTCGGGGGTCTGCGGCGAAATTGGCCGCGATGGAAAAGTCGGCGATATCGGCAAGGAACGTCCGCACGTCGCCATCCTGCGATTGCGATGCGGCCTGACGCCACTGTACGGTCGCGTCGGACCCCAACAGGCACTGATGCGTCACGTCCAGTCCGGCCATCGTCACATCCGCACCGGAATGGAACACGCGGTCGGCGGCCTCCGGATCCTGGATGATGTTCGTTTCGGCGGTCGCATCCCAACAGTTGCCTTCCTGCGTCAGCGTTCCCCCCATCATTACCAGCCGGAGCCGGCTAGTGATATCCGGTGCCGCGGCAAGCGCCGCATCGACGTCGGTCAGCGGGCCGGTCGCCACCACCGTGACGTCACTACCGTAGAAGCGAACCGCGTCGATGAGGAATCGAACGCCGTCCGGCAGAGCGACAGGGGAGTGGGAACGGTCCTCACAATCGTTGTCGCCGCCGGCATCGCGGACAGTAAACGAAAGCGAAAACGAGTCGGCTGCGGGATTGGCGTGAAGGTCGTGCACGTCATATCCGCCAACGGAAATCAGCCCGCGCATCGCTCGAACATCCAATCCTGACGAATCGGACACATTGGGTGCCGGATTGAGTGTCTGGATGTTCGAATCGTCACAAACAGACGTATGCCGTCCGACGGCACAATCAGCGGACGGGCCGAATCCGCCCAATCCATCCGTGCCGTGGAACTGCGCGCAGCCGGCGTCGGGAATGAACGCGGCCGCCCAGGAGGGGCGCGTCGAGCCGCACATCACCGGAACGTCCCGGAACCCCAACCGTTCCAGTACATAAGCCGTGTTGCGTACGGCGGTGTCAGTCGAAACGTTGCCATAGGTGCCGATGACGCCCAGTATCTCGACGTCGTCAAACGAGACGAGATACGCCAAAGCCAGCGCATCGTCGATGCCGGTGTCGACATCGAGAATCATCTTGCGTTTGCCGGAGGGTGTGAGCGTCATCGGCCGGTCTTTCTCTTAGGGGAATCCGTTATTTCAATATTCGCTTTCTTAAGCAGGATTCGTTTCTTAAGAAAGCTGTTATTTCAAAATCCGCTACTTCAGGAATTCGTCGGTGGCGAGATCCTTCGACTGCGGAGCCTGGTGAATCACCTTGCCATGCGAATCGGTATACGTGTCGGCTTTGGCAAGGAAGTCGAAATATTCCTGCGTGCCCTTCAGATCGTTGGTACCGAAAGTAAACGAGCCGTCCTTGATTTTGGCCGGATCGCCCCAATATTGACCGTCCACGATGGTCTTCATGCTCTTCTTGACGAAAGCCGGCTTCAGATTCGCGTCCGGAGCCTCCTTGACGAGGATTCCGGCGGCATCGCCAGGATGCGCGTAGGCGTACTCATAACCCTTCTTGGTGGCCTGCACGAACTTTCGCACCAGATTCGGATTGGACGAGATGGTCTTGGTGTTGGTGATGATGCCGATGGCGTCGGCGTTGCCCGGCACGCCGTAATCAGGCTCGCTGAAGCAGTTGAGCTTCGGGCCGTACATGTCGGCCTGCACGCCCTCCCACGTGGCGTAGAAGCCACCGAAATCGGCTTTGCCACTGGACAGCGTCTGGAAGGTGGACGTGCCGACGGTCACCTTGTCGAACGTGCCCTTGCCGCCGTCGGTCTGAATCATGCGGCGGATCACCGCGTCGGATTCGTTGGAGCCGAACGTGGCGAAGGTCTTGCCGTCGAAATCCTTCGGGGACTTGATGTCCTTGTTCGACGCGAGCGAACACCAGATGGCGCTCGGCTTCTGCTGCACCTGCATGACCTGTTTGATTTTCGCGCCCTTAAGCGTGTAAATGCCCACGTTGGTGAGGTTGGACAGCGCGAAATCCGCCATGCCGTTGTTCACGGCCTGCTCCGCGCCGGCCTGCGCCACCGCCACGATGTCCACGTCAAGACCGGCCTGCTTGAAATAGCCTTTGTTCTTCGCCACATACACGCCGATATGGTTGGTGTCGGGCGCCCACGAAAGCATGAACGTCACCTTGGTGAGGCCGTTGCCGTCCGCCGCGGTTTTCGTGGAGTCGTTGCTTTGCCCGCATGCGGCCACGCCGACGAGCATGGCGATCGAGCCGAGGATTGCGATTGCTTTGCTGAAGATGGTCTTCTTCATACCTTGCGATTTCCCTTGAATCTTGCTTCTCTACCGTTTTCTAGGGATGACGCTGCGGGCGGGGTTCGGGCAGAAAACGATACGAAGGGCTAAGGCCCCCGCTCGTCCAATGCCCCCGACGTTCCTTATGATGCCTGCCGCCGCCCGGTTGACCGTTTGACGCCGAAGCTGTGGAACATTGCCGGTTTGCCACACATTGGCTAAACAGCGAGTCCCATTATACGGGTGTGCATGACGATGATGAGGGCCGCAATGGTGATTGTTGCGTTTTCACTGGTCCGCGTCCGGATCGGCGTCCGCGTCGGCTGGGCCGAGCAGCAGGCGTTCGCTGAGATTCACGAGGCACATGAGTATGCCGGTGATGACGATGATGACCAGCGTGGCCGAGAAGATCAGCGGCGTGCGGAACGAATTGTAAGCCGCCTGCAGCCAGATGCCGAGGCCCTTGCGCGCACCCAGATACTCGGCAGTGGTGGCGGTGGCGAAGATGTATGCGGCGGATACGCGGATGCCGCCGTAAATCTGCCGTGCGGCGACGCGAAGCTTCACATGCCACAGCGTCCATGCGCGGGTCGCGCCGCATGTCAACGCCACATCGGAATAGAACTGCGGCACCGCCTCAAGCCCGCGAACCGTCTGCACGGCGATCGGAAACAAGCCGAATACGGCCACAATCACGATTTTGCCGGAAACTTCGAAACCGAACCAGATCAGAAACAGCGGTGCGATCGAAATCAACGGCATCGTCTGCGCGGCAGACAGCAGTGGGAACAGTGCGGCGTTCGCAACACGGGAGCAATACAGCAGAATCCCGATCAAGATGCCGCATGCCACGGCCAGCAGGAATCCGACGGTGCCTTCCAGTAGCGTGACCTGCGTCGCCGGCCATAGTGTGGGCCAGGTTTCGACGGTTGCCTGCGCGATTTCGCTGGGGGCGGCGATCATCGTGGATGGCACGTGCCCCAATCGCACCCATGCCTCCCATACGACAAGCAGTGTGATGACGGCGATCAGCGTTGGAATACGACGCTTCGCCATACCGAGTAGTTTGTGTTGAACGTGCGATTCCGCCATCGTTCACCTTGCTTTCTGCGTCAAAGTGGACGCGCACGTGACCGACTGCGGGAAATCAGTAAGGTGAGGAGCCTGCCCGCCAATCGGCCAGAAAAGATTGTTACCGGCTCGCCAGTATAGACGGTGGGGCGGAACGTAGGCAAACCCGCACAGCAAGTACGGCAGTAACGAGAGATAACGTGCGTTGGATACCATCCCAGATATCACTTTAGATATAGAGAGACAGATATAGAAAGGCCTCCGCACCCTTCCGATGCGGAGGCCTTCCCATATACCCCTTGCTACTGCCTTATGGTCGTTTGCCTGTCAACCATGACAGACGTCTATCATTCCAGTCCGATGGACTTCATGTGGTGAAGCACCAGGGACTTGACCTTGAGCGTGCCGGATTCGGCCACGAGCTTGATGGCGCGCGGACCTTCGGACGCGTAGCTGTACGAGCTGAGCACCTGACGGCCGTCGTTGACGTACACCTCCACGCAGCCACGGTCCACGTACACGCGCAGCTTGAGTTCGCCGGCGGCAAGTTCGGCTTCGGACAGCGGTGCCGTACGGTAGCCGCGATCGCCCTGAGCGTTGGCCTGACGGTCGACCACCACGCGGCCGATCTGATCGTCATACGCAACGGACGTGTAGGCGCCATCCTCGGTGGCGTGGACACGCAGGCCGGCACGCTCGGCGGTGGAGTTGGCCAGGTCGATGGTCATTTCGATTTCCACGGCTTCGGCATCGTCCACAATGGTCTTCTCGCCGCTGACGTCCAGATCGATCGCACCGAAATCGACGGTATCCTCGCGCAGGCCTTCCATTTCGGCCACCGGCGCGGTGTGCAGGTCGCCGTCGGCGCCCAGCGTGATCTCACGCGGCAGGGTGAGGTTGCCGCACCAGCCGTCGTCCTGCATCGGAATCGGCTCGACGAACGGGCTCATCCAACCGTAGACGATCTGACGCTTGCCGTCGTTGAACGACTGCGGCGCGTAGTAATTGTGGCCGCAATCCCACAGACGGAACTCGGTTTCCGGCTTGAACTGCTCACCCGGAGTCCAAGTGCCGATCATGTAGCCGGCGTTGTTGACGTTGCGGTTCATGAAGCCGGACGGCTTGGCACCCATGGCGGAGAAGCCGATAACCCACTTCTCGTTGCCTTCGACGTCCTTGATCGGGAAGAAGTCCGGGCACTCAAGCATAAACACGTTCGAATCCGGATGCTCGAACAGCACCTGCTCATAGGTCCACTTGACCATGTCGTCGGAGGAGAACAGCCACATCTGGCCGCGCTTCTCGGCAGAGGAGACACCGAAGGTCATGTACCACTTGTCGCCGGTCTTCCAGACCTTCGGGTCGCGGTAGTGGTGGTTCACCTTGTCGGTCGGGCAATCAATGACCATACCGCGCTTAGTGGCGCTGGTCAGCTCATCGTTGTCTGGTTCGGCGAGCATCTGTACCTGCCAGTCGCCGCCGGTGTTGTCCTTGCCGTTGGCCCAACGGTGGCCGGTGTAGTAGAACTTGAGCTTGCCATCGTCGCCGATCACTGCGGAGCCAGAGAAGACGCCGTCCTTTTCTTCTTCCAGAGACGGGGCGAACATAATCGGCTCACGCTTCCAATTGACCATATCGGCGGAGGAGACGTGACCCCAATGCATCGGACCCCACTGGGTGCCATACGGGTGCAGCTGGTAGAAGACGTGCCAACGGCCCTTGTAGAAGCACAGGCCGTTCGGATCGTTGATCCAACCGCCATTGGATGCGATGTGGAACTTCGGATACCAGCGGTTGTTACGCTTGGCTGCGAAGGCCGCGACACCGGCCTCTGCCTTGGTGAGTTCCTCGCTGTGGTTCTTGATTTCGTGAAGGACAGGTGCGTCCGGAGTAAAGCCAGTCATCGTTGAATGCCTTTCTGAATCTGGGTTATGAATTGTTGGATAAAAAGCTTTTTGAAGATGGTGCCCAAAGCGGAAAAAGGGAAACGCTTCGGACACCACGATTGTTGTTATGATGCGTACGGTACCGATGATGATCGCGGGAGAAGGGATGTAGGTTGCGACCACCATCGACGCCGTACGCCGACTTAGTACGGGCTGAGACTCAGGCCTTCACTTCCGCATCAGCGGCCTTCATGGCCTTGAGCTGCTTGTCAGTGTAGAACGGATCGCCGCCGACTTCCTGATCATCCTTCTTGATGACGAAGAAGCCGTAGACCAGAGCCGCAAACACGATGGCAGAGATGGTGAAGAAGGTCGGACGGTCGCCCATGGCATCATGCAGAGCACCCATCGGGGTGGAGAAAATCACCTGGCCGACCTGGGAAGCGATCTGGAAACCAACCATGTACAGGGTGGCAGACAGCTTCGTGTCGAAGTGCAGGGTGAAGTAGCGGAACGCCGGCAGGCAGAACAGCGGTACCTCGATGGAGTGGAACAGCTTGACGATGGAGACGGAGACCGGGTCATGGAACACGCCGCACAGACCGATACGGGCGAACATCACGGTGGCGCCGAGCAGCAGGGAGTTACGCACGCCGATCTTCTTCATGATGATCGGGACGACGCCCATCATGGCGGACTCAAGGAACACCTGGAAGGAGTTCAGGGTGCCGTAGGTGGCGTTGCCGATTTCGGTGGTCGGGAAGAGGGAGGCGTAGTAGTTCGGGAACATCTGCTGATCGAACACGGTGTAGAAGGTGTTGGTGAACAGCATGAAGACGATGAGCACCCACAGGGTCGGCATCTTCAGGACGGAGACCATTTCCTTGAAGGACGGGTTGGTCGGAGTTGCGTTCGGATCAGCTTCCTTCTTGAGTTCTTCCTTCTGCTCGGCCGGAACCCAGAAAGCATAGACGCACAGCATGCTGAGGCCGCAGATGGAACCAACCCAGAAGTTCAGCAGCGGGTTGATGTTGAACAGGAAGCCTGCGCACAGTGCCACGACAGCGTAGCCGAAGGAGCCCCAAGCGCGGGACTGGCCGTATTCGAAGCCGAACTTACGGGAGTAACGTTCGGTGATGGCTTCGAACAGGGAGCAGCCGGCCATGAAGCCTGCGGACAGCACGATGGAGCCGAGAAGCACGCCGATGAATCGGGTGGTGCCGCCGGCGGTCAGCATCGGCTGGTACACGAACTGCACGAACGGGCCAACGCATGCAGCGACCGCAGAGATGAAGATCACGAGCTTACGCTTAATGCCCAGCTGGTCCTGAATGGTGCCGTAAACGAACATGATGACCAGGGTGGCCAAGGAGTTGATGGAGTAGATCTGGCCCTGTTCCGCGGAGCTCATGCCCAGACCGTGGGTCGGGTCAGTGAGCCAGCGGGAGAAGAAGGACCACCAGATGCCCCAGGAACAGAAGAACATGAAAATGCCGAAGGAGCTCTGCAGATAGGAAGGATTCTTCCATACAGAACGTGTTTTGCTTGCCATTTTGATTCTCTTTTTCTCTTCGCGCTGCCGCTGCCGCGCGGCAGCGATCGCTTCCGATGTTGTTTTGGCTTGCGCCTGCTCTGATTTCAGCTGCCGTGCCGAAAAGCGAACATGGCTTCAAGATAGCATGTTGCAACTGCTTCGTCAATCGTTTGACGTCAATCGTTTGACGTCAAACGTTTGTAAGGATTTGCGGATAGTTGAAATTAAGCCTGAATCAACTGCTGGCGGACTGTTGGCACGATTGCTTTATTCGGCGTGTCGTGAACAAACGCACAATTTTCATGTATAGAAAATGGCTGTGCGAACAATCGTAAGCATTTGAATCGTTGTAAAAACAGAAAAATCAGGATATGACGGAATCTTTTTCCAACAATGCGCAGTGGATCTTCGCCGGAATCGGCGCATCAAGCGGCGGCAGGGAAGCTCTGGCGGATGGACATGAACTGGTATCCACATCCTTGCCTTCAATCATGGAAATCAGCTTGCAGGCTGACCAATAGCCCATTTCGTAATGTGGCAGTTCGACGGTGGTCAGCTGCGGTTCAAGTGTCTCTGCGAACACGCGGTGGTTGTCCACGCCGACCACGGAAATATCCTTGCCTACCGTAAGCCCTCTTCTTGCCGCGCATTCGTACACATACCAGGCGCGCGCATCATTGAAGCAGAAGAAGCCGTCCGGATGCTCGTCGTCGAACAACTTGTTCACGGCGCGTAAAGCTGGACCGTCGTTCATTACGTTGCATACCAGCGATGGGTTGAACGCACGTCCGGCCTCCTGCAACGCGGTGCAGTAGCCGGCAAGACGACCGTCCTGCGCGATCATGTTTTCCGCGCAACCCACGTACGCGATACGTTTGCAATCGGCCTGCAGCAACCGTATCGTGGCGTCATAGCCGATCATGAACTCGTCGGGCTCGACGCTGGGAACCTTGTTCTCATAATCGGTGGCGTCCACCATCACCACGGGATAATCGCTCAACGATTCAGGCACATGCGCGATGCGGTTCGACATCTTCGAATAGAAGAATCCATCCACGCCGTATCGTTTCAACGTGGCGATTTCGTTCTCCTCGCTCGCCTTGCCGTCGGTGCTGACTGTGAACAGCATGTAGCCGTAGGCACTGGCCGCATCCTGCGCGCCCAGAATGATGCCGCCTGCGTATGGTGTGGTGGCAACTTCCTCGCTGATGAAGCCGAGGATTCGGGTTTTGTTGGTACGCAGGCTTCGCGCCAACGGATTGATCTTGTACCCGAGCTCGGTCGCTTTGTTGCGTACGAGTTTGGCGAGCGCGGGATTTACCCTGCCTTCGTCGCGTCCGTTGAGCACCAGGGATACAGTGGAGATGGATACCCCCGTTTGTTCGGCGATTTCCTTCATTGTCGTCATAATCGCAACACTATACCCAAATAAACGCGAAAAGCGCGCTTTTGCCAAGAAAAAGCGCGCTTTTTTACATGGAATGGTTTCGTTTCACCACTGTAAAGGGGGTTATTTCGACAGAATCTCGTTTACCAGTTCCTGCTTGGCGTGGATCTGTCCTTCGAAACCGGGGCGGATGTCGAGACGGATCACCACGTCGGTGCGGTATCCCTGGCCGGCGAGCTTCATGGTAGCGTCGCGGATCACCTTGAGCACATCGTCGATGTCTCCTTCGATGTTGGTGAACATGGCGTTCGTCTCGTTCGGCAGGCCGGATTCACGGATCACATCCACGGCCTGCGCCACGTACGTGGACTTCTCCGGGCTGGCGCCGGCGGGGGAGATGGCTACTGCGGCAAGCGTGTTGATATACGGTTTGCCGGTTTCCGGATTGACGGGCACTTCCTGCTTTTCTGCGTTGCGATCGAGCGTCATGATTACCTTTCTCAGCGTTGTCTCGTGTGTTTTCGTGCGATTACTTGTTGTACTGTTCCAACGGTTGCCGTGGTTCGCGTGGCTTGGCTCAACGCCACTTCCACGCGTGGTCCATCGGACCGGAACCATGTCCAAGATCGAGCTGCGCTTCCAAAGCGCCGGTCAGGTACAGCTTGGCATGGTCGACGGCCGTCGGCAGCGCCTCGCCAAGAGCCAAATGGCTGGCGATGGCGGAAGACAGTGTGCAGCCGGTGCCGTGCGTGTTCGGGTTGTTGATGCGACGGGAACGGAACCAGGTGATCTTGCCATCCGGCTCGACAAGCACGTCACTCGCGTCATGCGTGCCGTGGCCGCCCTTGACGAGCACCGCGCAGCCGAAATGGCCGGCGAGCAGATGACCTGCGGTCACCATGTCGTTCTCGGTGGAGATGGATTCGCCGTTCTCATAGTCGATTGCGCCCGCACCCTGCTCTACGGCCAAGTCGCACAGTACCTGGGTCTCCGGCATGTTCGGCGTGATCACAGTGGCCAGCGGGAACAGTTTGGACGTCAGCGCCGCGATGGCATCATCCTCGATGAGCTTCGCGCCGGACGTGGCCACCATCACCGGGTCGAGCACCACGTTCTTCGCGTTGTGCGCGGTCAGACGGTCGGCGATCACGGTGATGAGCTCGGCGCTGGACACCATGCCAATCTTCACCGCCACCGGCGGAATGTCTTCGAACACCGCGTCGATCTGCGCCGCAAGCATTTCCGGGGGAGTGTTGGTGACCATCGTCACGCCGGTGGTGTTCTGCGCGGTCAGCGCCGCGATCGCGGTCATGCCGAACACGCCGTTGGCGAGCATGGTCTTCAAATCCGCCTGAATGCCGGCACCGCCGGACGAATCCGATCCTGCGATGCTCAATACCGGTGGCAATGTGCTGGTCATGGTAACTCTCCTTATTAGGCTCACTGATTCATTGATTATCTTCACTGAGCTCACTGATACAGTGTAGAACCACCTTTGCGGAACTTCTCGCTCATCTCAGCGGGCTTGTCGATTTCCTGTACGACGGACTACTTCACACGCGGCGCATAGCCGTGCTTCGCGTCGCCGCGCACCGCCTTCCAGCGCGTCACCATTTCGCGGGTGGCCGCTTCCGGATCGTCGGCACCGGCGATCGCGGACACCACGAACCAGCCGGCCGCCTTCGAACGGGCCAGCATCTCCATATCGTCGGCATGTACGCCGCCGCCGACCACTACCGGGAACTCGCTCGCCGCGCAAATCGCGTTGATCTGTTCCTCGTCAAGCGTGTGCCCGGAACCGTCGTTGCCGCCCACGGAAGCCTCCGGCTTGGTGGTGGACACATGTAGCGGGCCGGCGCCGATGTAGTCGATGCAGCCGCTCGGCAGCTCGTTGATAAGCTTCACCAGACTTTCGGTCTCGGCGGACAGGCCCACGATGGCATCCTCGCCGAGCAGCGCGCGAGCCTCCTGCGGTTCCATATCGGTCTGGCCGATATGCACGCCATCCACCTTGATGCCCTTGTCGCGCGCCTGCCACACCACATCCACGCGGTCGTCGATCACAAACGCCACGGAATCGGACTTGCCGCTGTTCTTGATGACCTGCGCGATATCGCGGGCCATTTCGGTGATATCCTTCGCATCCGCGTTCTTGGCGCGCAATTGGATGAACGTCGCGCCCCCACGCAACGCGTCATCCACCACATCCGTCACCGGCCGGCCCTTGCAATCCTGCGGACCGACCACGAAATACGCGCTCATATCAAAGCAGTCGCGCATCGAGGCGAATGGATAATTATTCATTGGTCTCCCCTTTGTTGTTCTTTGGGTAAGTGCTCCAGAAGAAGTCTTGTTATTTTCCGTTTATTTTCCGTCGCACCGCACTGAACGTATATATTCCGTATATACGATTGCGATGGTGCGAAACCATCCACGGAACGTTGCGGTCAGTTGGTTTCGATGATGTCGGACGCGGCCACCTGGTCGGCGGTGACGTTCCACAGCGCGTCGAGCAGCGCCACCTGGAACGAACCGGGGCCATCGGATTTGACTTCGGCGATTTCGGACGCACGATCATACAGCAGCGACGCGGCAAGGGCGGCGACCAGCGGCTCGGCCACGGCAAGATACGTTGCGGTCACGCCGCCGAGCGAACAGCCGGCGCCGGTGATCTTCGTCATCATCGCGCTGCCTCCGGGCAGGCGGAACGTGCGCTCGCCGTCGGTCACCAGATCAACCGCGCCGGACACCGCGACCGCGCCTGCTCCAACGGGGGAGCGCTTCGCCAGATGGCGGGCGAGACGCTTGGCCGCGTCGACCGCGGCATCGACCTCATCGACGGCTTCCACGCCGGCGGGACGGGTCGCGGGCGTGGTGCTGTCGGCGTCGGCGAGTCCCCACATCGCGTCGAGCGCGATGATCTCGCTGGCGTTGCCGCGCACGATGGTCGGCGGAACGTCACGGAACGATTCGAGGATGGCGGTGCGTGTCTCGCCGATGCCGGCCGCGACCGGATCGAGCACCCAGGTTTTGCCGTTCTCATGTAGCTTGCGCGCGATCTCGGGCAGCGCGTTCTTGAAGAACGGCAGCAACGTTCCCACGTTGATGTAATTGGATCCTGCGATTTCGGCGGTGGCGATCACGTCATCCGGCAGATAGCTCATGGCCGCGGTGCCGCCCGCGGCGAGCTGCGCGTTGGCCACCAGATTGATGGTTACGAAATTGGTGAACGACTGCGCCAATGGTGTCTGCCCGCGCACGTCCGTGACGGCTTGTTTGATGGCGGCACGCAATGTGCCGAGTGCGTCATTGGTGGATGGGTCATCGCTCATGATCTGCTCCCTACGTTGGTCCTAACCAACAGGTTCAAAGGGTCAGGCGTTCATGCCTATCTCAGCTTGATGGACTTGGACATCAAGCACCCCCGCATGTTTACAACAGTGGTTAATCTATCTGCGTCCCTTGACAGGCGCGATTCCGTAGGTGATTTTGGGCTTCCGTAGGTGGTTGCTGCCGGATAAGCATCGGCGAGATGCCTGGAATTAGGCGTTTGCTCGTGTCCGGATTCGAAGCTGACCGCCTACGGAACGCAAAAATCACCTACGGAACGCAGTCAGTCGCTTTGCGTCGTGTCGATGACGTTGCTGCAGTATGCCGTCCTGCCGGCAGTCACGTCGGCGTAGAAGCGCTGTTTTTCATCGATGTATGCGATGGCTTTACGCAGTTCCTCCAGTTGCGTCTCCAGATGCTCGCGTTTTTCGGCAAGGATTTCCTGACGTTCCGGTATCGATGACTCACCTTTAAGACAGAGTTGCGTGTAGTGCCGCATCTCCTTGATGCCCAGACCGCAGCGTTTGAGGCATGTCAGGCCGTTGATCCATGCGATGCATCGCTCGTCGAAGACGCGTCGGTTGTTCTGGTCTCGTTTGAGACCGGGCACGAGTCCTGAATTGCAATAGAACTTCAATGCTTCGTAATTCATGCCGGTTAGTTTGCAGGCCTGCTTCATCGTATAGGTTTTCATGTTCTTATGGAGTGGCACTGCCGTGATTGCCATACGTGGCTCCTTTCGGACGCTGCGCGGCAGGACGTTCGGCGGGTGCCGCCGGATGGGGTCGGGCTTGAGGCGCATTGTTCTTTTTGTTTGTACCTATCATGTCACATTTCCGGTTATTAATACCGGTAGATAGTACCGGCGTGCCGTAATTTGACCGGTAGCAGCTACCGGATTTTATCGTGGGGGTCAGAACGGCATACATGCCGGCACTGAATACCGACGAATTTATGGAAGGAAAAACAGTGGAATACGTGAAACTTGCCAACGGTATTGAGATTCCGAAGATCGGATACGGCGTCTTCCAGATCAGCAAGGACGATGCTCCTCGCTGCGTGCGCGAGGCCATCGAGACCGGGTACCGCCATATCGACACCGCACAGTCGTACTTCAACGAGGCCGAAGTCGGCCAAGGAATCAAGGATTCCGGTATCGATCGTAAGGATCTGTTCCTCACTACCAAGATCTGGATCAGCAATTACGGCTATGAGAACACGCTGAGGTCCGTCGATGTGTCCTTGAAGAAGCTTGGCACCGACTATCTCGATCTGGTGTTACTGCACCAGCCGTTTTCCGATACCTACGGCGCGTGGCGTGCACTCGAAAAGCTCTACAAGGACGGCGTGATCCGCGCCATCGGCGTGAGTAACTTCTATCCGGATCGTCTGGCCGATATGGTCGCCTTCAATGAGATCGCCCCGATGGTCGATCAGGTCGAGACTAATCCGCTCAACCAGCAGATCGAAGCTCGCAAGAACATGGTCAAGCGGGGCGTGGCTCAGGAAGCATGGGCTCCGTTCGGGGAGGGCATGCAGAACATGTTCTCCAATCCCACCCTGGCCAGGATCGGCGAGGCGCATGGCAAGTCCGTCGCGCAGGTGATCCTGCGTTGGCTCACCCAGCGCGACATCGTTGCTCTGCCCAAGTCCACGCACAAGGAGCGCATGGAAGAAAACCTGAACATTTTCGATTTCCGGCTCTCCGACAGCGAGATGGCAACCATCGCGGGCCTTGACACCAAGACCAGCATGTTCTTTCGCCACGACACCCCTGAGGCGGTCGACCGCTTCGTCGGTTATGTCAAGGAACGTGCCGGCCGCGAATGATTCCGGTCCATGACATGGTCGGTGCCGGCAGCACTGTGTATCTGGGCTTCCCGATTTGGTGGATGGCACCTGTTTGGCTGGTGAACGATTCCGTCAAATCCAACGATTTCGCAGGTAAGACGATCATTCCGTTCTGCACTTCCGCCAGCTCCGATATCGGCAACAGTGCATCCACGCTCCAGAAAATGGCAGGCAGCGGTACATGGCTTACCGGGCACCGTTTCTCGGAATCTGTTTCCGAGAAGGACGTGACCGATTGGCTGATTTAGTCCAAAAACGGTATCGCCGAATAGCGAAGACATGGGGCGACCATTGTACGTTCGGCTGCAGCATTTCGTGTGCTGAATAGCAGGTCGCCTCTTCCACGCTCTTTTGAGTATCCCATCCGAATGTTTAAGCCGGCGTGGAAGTAGTAAGTGGTATGTGTGCTGTCCTGCCTTGCAGGAAGACATGGCGGGCATTTTCATTATGATGAAACGTCATCAAATATCGGATTATTTCCGATAATCATTCCACGAGATGGGCTTCCCCGTATTATTTCCTGAGACGTTTGTGACGTCCCTATGTATTTGCGTGCGGGGATAGAATTGTTGACGGAAGAGAACCGTGAAAGGAATGTGCGTTGGCGAGAAATGACGGGAGTCGAAGGAGGCGGGGCGGTCTTTGCGATAGGTTGTTCGGCGATCTCAGTGCAAAAAAGTTGCGTAAGGTGTTGTTTGGCGCTGTTGCGGCAATTGTCACTGTTGCAGTTGTCCTGTTTGTGTGGAACGGTGTCGTTAAACCTGTTTTTGACAATGCAAGGACCGAATCTACCATCAGTGTGGAAAGCCAGTTGCAGGCGGCTGTGAATATCGACGATCTATCGACCGCGAAATTCCATTATGGCGGTGTTGCTGTAAAGAAAGACAATGCTGGTAAGGACAAGTGGCATGTTGCATATGAGGCGACGGTGACTGCTGGCGTCAAGATGAGCGATATCACGTTCGAAGTGGACGATACCGCGAAGACCGTCACTCCGATTCTGCCGAAGCCGACTATTGGGGACGTCGTGGTTGATAGCGGCAGCCTCGACTTTTTCGAGAACAATCCGTCCGTTGAAATTGATGAGGTGATCAAGCTTTGCAAGCAGGATGCGCAACAGGAAACCAAGACAAACGGAGACATTATTTCTATTGCTGCCAGCAATCTTGAACAAACTGTGGATGCGTTGACCAAGGATCTCGTGGAAGCAAAAGGATACAAATTGCAGAAGGCCGAGACCGTAAAGCTCACTAAGGAGACCGCGCATGCTGACGAATAATCGTTCCATGAAACGTGCGATTGCCGCATTATGTGTTGCTACGCTTGCATGTTCTGCTGTAGGGTGCGGCGAGGAAAAGAAAGAAGCTATCCCAACTTTCTCGAATGCCACGTATATCGCACAGATGGCCACATTAAAATGTTATTACCACAACACGGCCAAGCTCAGTCATGAGGGATCGTGGTTTTTCAATAATGGCTACAAACGTATGTGGATGGAATACAGTGGCATCGTGAAGTACGGTATTGATGCCGATAAAGTAACAATTAGTCCAGATGCCAACGGTCATAAAGTAATCATTACCGTGCCTCCAGCTCACGTGTTGGATGATCCGGACGTAAATGAGAAGTCGTTCAGCAAACCGCTGGTGAGCACTGGTTTCGCCACTTCGATTACCGCCGAAGAGAAAACGGAAATGTTTGATAAGGCCCAGCAAAGCATGCTGAAGCAGGCGAAAACCGATTCGGCGTTGCTTGCCCAAGCCGAAGCTCGCGCGTGGACTATTCTAGAGCAGTATGTGCGCAATGTGCTTGGCGACGACGCGAAGAACTGGACTATCGAATTCAAGGATGTGCAATAGTCGCCAAGCGGAAACCGACTCACATCACCCGCAATTGCCATCGTGGATGGCTGTGGCCAGCTGGTCGCTGTGCGCATCCATCGCGTATTCGGCGACGCCCTGCTGCTGGTCGGCGATGCGGTTGCGATCGGCCCCGAAAAACAGCACCGAATAGGAATTCGTCACCGCCTCGGTGCGGTCGGCCGCGATCGTCGGTTGGGTGGTGCCGCAGGAGACCATGATCGAACGGTGCGAGAGCTCGTGCTTGACCATGTCCACCAGCCAAGGGCTTCGCGCGGTCTGCGTCCAACCTGGGTGCGTGGTGAGGATATGCACGACATCCCGCTGCGTGCGGTCGGGCATCTGGCAGTAATAGGCCGCCACGAATCCGTTCGGATTCTCACCTGACTGGCCGCCGCAGTTGAATTCCATGGTCTGCTCGATCTGCACGCCCATCGTTGATACCACGTTCGTGGCGAGCGTGTACCATCCGGCCGGATCGAGATCGCCGTTGCGCTCAGGTACGGCGATCGCAGCCGCCGAGGCTTCCTCGCTGTGCAGATTGCTGACCGCGGACGAGACCTGCTGCTTCACGTCCGAGCGCAGCTTGTGCAATGATTCCAGTCCGGTGAGCATTTCCCGCATCGACGAATACTCACGCTGTTTGCCGTATCGGTCGATGAGCTCGTTCACCTGCGTCGGATCGTCCACCTGCAGCAGCCATTGCGCCGCATGCTGGCTGAAATCGTCCGCCATGGCCGCGTCGACCGCGCTGAGCAGCTCCTTGGTCTGTGCGTCGAGATTATGGGCCGCCACACGCATGCTGTCGATGATGGTGCGCTGCTGGTCGCGGTACAACAGCCCGATGATGCGTTCCTGCGGATTGTCCGACAGCAGATACTTGATCTGCTTGGTGTCGGCAAGCCGGTCGTAATCGTCCATATACTGTTGCACGGTTTCGATGTGTGCGGCGAATTGATCCGGATCATCCAGGCTCTGCGCGAACGTGATGCTGTCCTGCGCGGTCTGCCGGATGTCCTGCATCGTTTCGATCTGCGGCTTGACGTTACTGACCGCGTCGCTGGTGGTGGTGCGGAGGAAATTGGCGACGCTGGCGATGACCGCAAGCACGACAAGCACGCCCACGATGCGCAAGACATTTCGCCGGCCGCGCGAATTCGGGTTGTGGTACAGCATATCTCCAGCCTACTTTGTGTAATGCATCGTCTGCCGCCGTTCCGATCGCTTGCCGCATGGTCTCCCGTGCGCATGCGGGACGGCGGCTGGGCTGTCAGCATGTGACGGTAGGCTGTGCGGTTGTAAAGACCCCAAACCATTCAATCCAGAAGGTGCATTGTGGCTGTATCCAAACTCGATGAAGTCGTATCCCTCGCCAAGCGTCGTGGCTTTGTTTTTCCCGCCGGTGAAATCTACGGCGGAACCCGTTCCGCATGGGATTACGGTCCGCTCGGCGTGGCGTTGAAGGACAATATCAAGCGCGAATGGTGGCGCTCCATGGTCGTCACCCGTGGCGACGTGGTGGGCGTGGACACCTCCATCATCCTGCCGACCCCCGTGTGGGTGGCTTCTGGCCACGTGGCCGTCTTCAACGATCCGCTGGTGGAATGCCTTAACTGCCACAAGCGCCAGCGTTCCGACAAGCTTGAGGAATCCTATGCCGAGAAGCATGGAGACAAGCTGCCGGAGAACGGCATGGCCGACATCGTGTGCCCGGATTGCGGAACCCGCGGCAAGTGGACCGAACCGCGCGACTTCAACATGATGCTGCGCACCCACCTCGGCCCGGTCGAGGACGAGAACTCCCTGCACTATCTGCGTCCGGAAACCGCGCAGGGCATCTTCGTGGACTTCAAGAACGTGATGACCTCTTCCCGCAAGAAGCCGCCGTTCGGCATCGCCAACATGGGCAAGTCCTTCCGTAACGAGATCACGCCAGGCAACTTCATCTTCCGTACCCGTGAGTTCGAGCAGATGGAGATGGAGTTCTTCGTCAAGCCCGGCGAGGACGAAGCCTGGCACCAGTACTGGATCGACGCCCGCACCCAGTGGTACCTCGACCTCGGCGTCAAGCCGGAGAACCTGCGCCACTACGAGCATCCGAAGGAGAAGCTGGCCCACTATTCGAAGCGCACTGTCGACATCGAATACAAGTTCGGCTTCCAGGGCTCCGATTGGGGCGAGCTCGAAGGCATCGCCAACCGTACCGACTTCGACCTGTCCGCGCACGCGGAGCACTCCGGCGAGGACCTGAGCTACTTCAACCAGGCCACCGGTGAAAAGTACGTGCCGTATGTCATTGAGCCGGCCGCCGGCCTGACCCGCTCCCTCATGTGCTTCCTCGTCGACGCCTATGACGTGGACGAGGCTCCGAACACCAAGGGCGGTGTGGACAAGCGCACCGTGCTGCATCTCGACCCGCGTCTGGCTCCGGTCAAGGCCGCCGTGCTGCCGCTGAGCAAGAAGCCGGACCTGCAGTCCGTGGCCCAGAAGCTCGCCGCCGACCTGCGCCAGAACGAGTGGATGATCGACTACGACGAGGCCGGCGCGATTGGCCGTCGCTACCGCCGTGAGGACGAGATCGGCACCCCGCTGTGCGTCACCGTCGACTTCGACACCCTCGACGACCAGGCCGTCACCATCCGTGAACGCGACACCATGCAGCAGGAGCGCGTCAGCCTCGACAAGGTGGCCGACTACATCGCCGAGCGCATCGGCGAGAAGCGCGTCAGCGTGCCGCAGATGCCGGTCGAAATGGGCGGCGAGGCTTGGCCTGAGTCCGTCAAGATCGCCGAAGCCGGTGGCCTGTACTGATCGCCCCGAATCGGTCATATCGAACGGAACAAGTCTGACCTATGCCAGATAGCATTGTGAATGCCTACGAGGAATCCGACGTGCTCGACCCGCGTACCGACGCGGAACGGCCGTCGGTTCCTCCCGTTATAAAGCCCGTTGATCTGGGTCCGGTGCACGTCGAAACGCCGGTGGTGCTTTCGCCTATGGCGGGCGTCACCAACTGGCCGTTCCGCGTGATCTGCGAAAGCTACGGTCCCGACGGTCTGTACGTGGCGGAAATGATCACCGCGCGCGCATTGGTGGCCCGCAATCCGAAAGCCCTGCGCCTATGCCGTTTCGCACCCAGCGAGAAGATTCGTTCGCTGCAGCTGTACGGCGTCAATCCCTCGATTGTGGAGCAGGCCGCGAAAATCGTCATCGACGAGAACATGGCCGACCATGTCGACCTCAACTTCGGCTGCCCGGTGCCCAAGGTGACGCGTCGTGGCGGCGGATCCGCGCTGCCATGGAAGACGGACCTGTTCCGTGAGATCATCCAACGCGTGGTCAAGGTGTGCGACGCGGCCAACGTACCAGTCACGGCCAAAATCCGCGTCGGCATCGACCATGAACACGAGACGTTCCTCGAAGCCGGGCACATCGCGCAGGAGGAAGGCTGCAAGGCCGTCACCCTGCACGCGCGCACCACCGCCGAATATTACGGTGGGCATTCCGATTGGTCCCGCATTGGCGAGCTGGTTTCCGAGCTTGATATTCCCGTCTTCGGCAACGGGGATATTTGGGGTGCCAACGACGCGTTGGCGATGGTCGCCGAAACCGGTTGCGCGGGTGTTGCGATCGGCCGCGGCTGCCAAGGCCGTCCATGGTTGTTCGCCGACATCAAGAACGCGTTCGCCGGCAGTGACGAGCGCGTCGACCCCACGCTGGGCGACGTGTGCCGCGTGATCGAACGGCATGCCGAACTGCTGACCGAATTCTATGATGGTGACGAGCGGATGGCCGTGCATGACCTGCGCAAGCACGTCGCGTGGTATCTGAAGGGCTTCCCCGTGGGCGGTTCCACACGCCGTGCGTTCATGGAATGTGAAAATCTTGAGGATGTCCGGCGCGAGATAGGCAGACTCGACCCGAACATTCGGTTCCCAGAACGCATCGCCGACAAGCCAAGGGGGCGCGTGCGCTTCGCCAAAAAGGTGCATCTGCCTTACGGATGGTTGGAATCCCGGGAAACCACGCACGAGGAGCGTGAGGCGCTGTTCGGGGATGACCCGATGGATGCCAGCTACTAAAGCCCGTCACGCATGTTCGAAGAGCCGTGTACAAATGACTGAAGGGGTCAACGCAGGCAGAATGAACATGCTGACAGCAAAAAAGTGAAAAAACGGTGGTACACGCCTGGAAAAGTGCGCGTATCATCGGCGCGATTGCGATAGAGTTGTTCATATACGTGAGTGAACAGGAGACAATGGTGAGCGAGATTGCCCAGACTGACAATTTCAACGACAAGACCAACATCAAGGTCGTCGGTGTCGGTGGAGCCGGAGGCAACGCTGTCAATCGCATGATTGCGGAGGGTCTTCAAAGCGTCGAATTTATTGCGATCAACACTGATGCAAAGGATCTGCTGCGATCCGACGCCGATGTCAAGATCTCGCTGAACGATGCCTCCAGCCGTGGTCTGGGCGCTGGCGCCGACCCGGAAAAGGGTGCCAAGGCGGCGCAGGATCACCAGTCCGACATCGAAGAGGCGCTTAAGGGCTCCGACATGGTGTTCGTCACCTGCGGTGAGGGCGGTGGCACCGGAACCGGCGCCAGCCCGATCGTGGCACGTGCGGCCCACCAGCAGGGCGCGCTGACCATCGCCGTGGTGACCCGTCCGTTCAGCTTCGAAGGTCCGCAGCGTTCCGCTTCCGCCGCGCTCGGCATCGAGAACCTGCGCAAGGAAGTCGACGCGCTGATCGTCATTCCGAACGACCGACTGCTGGAACTGTCCGACCGCACCATTGGCATCGTCGACGCGTTCAAGACCGCCGACACCGCACTGCTGGCCGGCGTGCAGGGCATCACCGACCTGATTACCTCGAATTCGTACATCCACGTTGATTTCAACGATGTCAACGCGATTCTGCGTGGTGCCGGCACCGCGCTGTTCGGCATCGGTTCCGCTCGGGGAGAGGACCGCGCCACGCAGGCCGCGGAAATCGCCATCAGCTCGCCGCTGCTGGAGGAAAGCATCGAGGGTGCGCATGGCGCACTGATCAACATCGCCGGTCCGACCGACCTGAAGCTGCAGGAAGCCGCAGCCGCGGTCGCGCTGGTGCAGAAGGCCATCCATCCGGAAGCGCAGATCATCTGGGGCCTGTCCCTGGACGACGCCTACGGCGACGAGGTGCGTGTCACCGTCATCGCGGCAGGTTTCGATGCCAATTCTAAGAAGCCCGACCAGCCGGCCGAAGAAAAGCCGGCCGCGGCCAAGGGAAACACGGTACCGCTGTCCGCGTTGTCCGCCGGCGTGCAGGCTCCCGCCCAGCAGCCGCAGCCGGTGCAGACTCCGGCGGTGCCGCAGGTGCAGCCGCTGTCCAGCTACATTCCGTCCACTCCGGACCAGAACGTCGCCTCGTTCGACCAGACCACCGAGCATGAAGTGGTTTCGGCTAACGATCCGGGCGACCTCGATATTCCGGATTTCCTGCGCTAAAGTCAACGCGTAGACGCGAAAGGAACATACATGGCAGGTTTCATGAAGAACGCGATGTCGTACTTGGGAATGTCCGACGTCGCCGAGGGTGAGGATGATTTCGAGGATGACGTCGACACCGGCGAGACCTCGTTCGATTCGGATCATTCCGTCACCCCGATGCCTTCCTCTTCGGCTTCCGCTTCCACGCCGTCCGCTCCGCGTGAGCAGTCCAACCCGTTCCAGGGGGGTAGAGTGAGTCGCATCACCACCATCCATCCGAAGACCTATGACGATGCGCAGATGGTCGGTCGCGCCATTCGTGACGGCATTCCGGTGGTGCTGAACCTGACAGGTGTGGCCGAAGCCGTGGCATACCGCATCGTCGACTTCTCCGCCGGTGTGGTGTTCGGCGTGCGCGGCTCCATCGAACGCGTCACTCCGCGCGTGTTCCTGCTGAGCCCGGCCCAAGTGAACATCAAGGTCGAGGAGCCTGAAGACAAGGGTCCGGCCCACGACCTGTTCGCCGACTGAGCCGTGTAGCACAGAGCAAGCACAAATCAGACGATTATGCCCCCACTGAAAGCGGGGGCATTTTGTTATGCGCGCTTGATACAGTGGCAACGTGATTCTCTCGATAATTGGTAGCGTCGTCCATTTTCTGGTCAACGCCTATATCCTGGTGCTGTTCGTCCGCATGATTCTCGACTGGGTGTTGGCATTGTCGCCGACGTGGCGGCCAAGCGGAATCGTGGCCTCGTTGTTCGACGCCATCTACCAGCTGACGGAGCCGCCGTTAAGGTGGTTGCGGCAGTATATTCGTCCCGTTCCGCTCGGACCGATCTATTTTGACGTCGCGTATCTTGTGCTTTATTTCGTTCTTGTGGTCATTGATTTCCTTATTTAGCACCTCTAAAAAACCGTTTTTCCGCAAAATATCTATGGTTTCGTGCTAGAGTCGAACACTGAAAGCAACAACAGTAAGGCATCAAGCCCAAAGCGAGGTGTAAGGATTTATGGCTCTGTTGACGCCGAAAGATATTAGGGAGCATACTTTCCAGACCGTAAGGTTCAAGGAAGGCTATGACGTCGATGAAGTCGATGACTTCCTCGATCAGGTAACCGAGACGGTGGAAGCCCTTGGCAAGCAGGCAGTTGCCGGCGGACAGGCCACGCAGTCTCTTGGCCCAGATGTCGCAGGACTCAATTCCAAGATTTCCGAGTTGAATGCTCAGATCCAGTCCCTGCAGCAGGAGAACGCGACGCTGAAGTCCGCCTCCGAGCAGGCAGCTGGTGCGGGAGACCAGGCCGCTCAGGCCGCTCAGGCCGCGGCCGCCAAGCTTTCCGAGGCAGAGGAAAGCAATCGTGCGCTGTCTTCCCAGAACGAGCAGCTCAAGGGGCAGATCGATCGTCTGTCCGCGCAGGTCGATCAGCTCACCGCCCAGGCAGCCGAAGCGGCCGGTCAGGCCGACCTTGGCGAGCAGCTTACCGCCGTGCAGCACGAGCGTGACACGTTCCGCGCACAGACCGAGGACCTGTCCCGTCAGCTGGCATCGGCCCAGGAGCAGGTGGTCGTGGCTCAGCGTCAGAAGGAGCAGATCGATCAGCTCACCGCAAAGCTTCAGGAAGCGCAGGACCAGGTCGCTCAGGCCCAGCAGCTCACTCAGGAGCATGCTGCCCAGTCCCAGCAGCAGGATGCCCAGGTGAAGCAGCAGGCCATGCAGATTCAGCAGCTTGCCCAGCAGCTGAAGGATTCCCAGATTCGCGAGGCACAGCTGCGCGAACAGGTCGCCAAGTCCGAGCCGAGCACCGAAACCGGCAGCCTGCAGAAGATCGCAGGTGCCGCGGCAAGCGCCAATACCGAGCCGGAGCGCGCCACCGCCATGCTGACGCTGGCCATGCAGCTGCACGACCAGTACGTCGACAAGGGCAAGGCCAAGGCCAAGGAGATCACCGAGGAAAGCCAGCGCAAGTACGAAGAGATCATCGGCAGCGCCAACGACTACTCCAACCGCACTCGTTCCGAGGCTGACCAGTACTCCACCGACACCCGCGCCAACGCCGACAACTACCTGTCCGGCAAGACCCAGGATGGCGATGCCTATCTGGCACAGAAGCAGCAGGATGGCGATGCGTACCTGAACCAGAAGACCGAGGAGGGCGACGCCTACCTTGCGCAGAAGACCGAGGAAGGCAATGCCTATCTGGCCGGCAAGCAGCAGGATGGCGACGCTTATCTGGAGCAGAAGCAGCAGGAAGGCGACGCCTACTTCGCGCAGAAGCAGGAAGAGGGCGACGGCTACCTGGCTCAGAAGACCCAGGACGCCGACACGTACTTCTCCGACAAGCACACCGAGGCCGACAACTACGAAGCCGAAGTGCAGAAGCGCGCCTTCGACTACGATTCGAAGACCCGTACCGCTGCCGACGACTACGCCCAGCAGGTCCGCGACAACCTCGAGACCCAGACCAAGGTCATCGAAGGCAACATCAAGGGCCTCAAGCAGTTCGAAACCGAATACCGTGCACGACTCACCGACTTCCTCGGCCAGCTCGTCAACCAGGTGTCCGATACGAACAACTACGACCAGGACCCTCAGGACAACAACGACTGAGATTAGCCTGTGTCTGACATCATGAAGAATGATCAAAGACGGCTGCGCGACCGCGTGGCCGTCTTTGCGTGTATTGCGATCGCGGCGATCGCAATTGACCAGCTCACCAAGATGTGGGCTTTGTCCGCATTGGCCGATGGCCGTACCATACGCGTGATTCCCGGCCTGCTTTCGTTGACATTGGTGCGTAATCCAGGCGCCTCGCTCGGCATGGGCTCCGGCATGACGTGGCTGATTTCCCTGCTGGCGATGGCGGCCTGCGTGGCGTTGGTCGTACTTGCCGTCCGCACCATTTCCATGAAATGGACGGTGCTGTTCGCCTTCGCCTTCGCAGGAGCGTTCGGCAACCTCATCGACCGCGTCATCTATGCGGAAGGGTTCCTCAACGGCAAGGTCGTGGATTTCCTGAACTACGGATGGTCCATCGGCAACGTGGCGGACATCTTCCTCATGCTCGCGGGCGTTGCGGCGGTGTTGCTGCTGTTCCTCGGGGAACCGTTCAGCCAAAAGGACCTTGACGAGGCCAACGGCAAGACGCTTGGTGATGATGCGAACGCAACCGACGACGGGGCGAAAGCAGCATGAGCCGTCTCGTACCCGCTCCCGACGCGCTCGTCGGCAAACGATTCGACGTCGCGGTCGCCAAAATGCTTGGCATTTCCCGGGCCAAGGCGGCCGACCTCATCGAAAGCGGACAGGCGCGCGTGCTCGGCAGGGACATTTCCAAATCGTCGACCCTGCAGGCAGGCGAAACCGTAGAATTCGACATCGTCGAGGAACGGTCCGAACCGGAACCGATCGCCCATGACATGGCCGTCGTCTATGAGGACGACGATGTGGTCGTGGTGGACAAGCCGGTCGGCGTCGCCGCGCACGCATCCGTCGGATGGACCGGTCCGACGGTGCTTGGCAGCCTGATCGACAGGGGAGTGCACATCACGTCATATGGCGCGGCAGGCCGTCAAGGCATCGTGTCACGACTCGACGTGGGCACATCGGGACTGATGCTCGTATGCAAGTCCGATCTTGCGTACGTGGAGATGCGCCGGCAGTTCGCCGAACATGAGGTCGTCAAAACATATCACGCACTCGTGCAGGGCAATCTCAAAGAAGACAAAGCCACCATCGAAGCGCCGATCGGACGCGCCAAAGTCTCCGACTTCCGCTTCTGCGTGACACCGGCCGGCAAAGAGGCCATCACGCATTGGGACGTGATGGAACGTTTCGGCGAAGCCACGCTCGTATCCGTGAACCTGGAAACCGGCCGCACCCATCAGATCCGCGTGCATTTCTCATCCATCGGGCATCCGTTGGCGGGGGACGCCATGTACGGCGCGAATCCGCAGCTGAGCGAGGCGCTTGGCCTTGAACGGCAATGGCTGCACGCCATGCAATTGGAATTCCGCCATCCGCGTACGCACGTGTGGACCACGGTGAAATCGCACTATCCCGCCGACCTGCAGCATGCGCTTGACGTGATGCGCGCACGGCACGCCGACCAGTCCCTATAAAAGTGTGGCCGGACGGCCAGAAACGACTCCACGCCGTCATGAAGCCCAGCTAAATTGGAACGCATGGCTACTTCCGCAAATTTCGTGCAACTGCATAATCACACGCATTATTCGCTGCTCGACGGCGCATCGAAAATACCGGATCTGGTCAAGCGCGCCAAGGAACTGGGCATGCCGGCCGTCGGCATCACCGACCACGGCAACATGCATGGCGCGTATGAGATGTGGAGCGCCGCGGTCAACGCCGGCATCAAGCCGATCATCGGCATCGAAGCCTATGTGACGCCGGAAACCGCACGTCAGGACCCCACCCGTGTGAGCTGGGACACCAACTGGAATCCGGATCTGGATCCGCTGCATCGCCGCCGTAACCCGGATGATGTGTCCGGCGGCGGTGTCATCACCCACCTGACCATGTGGGCAGAAAACGACGAAGGCCTCGTCAACCTCATGAAAGCCTCCACCGACGCGAACCTTGAAGGCCGAGTCATGCGCTATCCGCGTATGGATAAGGAAATCCTCGCCAAATATTCGAAAGGCATCATCGCCTCGTCCGGCTGCCCGTCGGGCATCATCCAGACTCGTCTGCGCCTGGGCCAGTTCGATGACGCGTTGCGTGCCGCCGGCGAATTCCAAGACATTTTCGGCCGCGATAATTTCTACATCGAATTCATGGACCACGGCCTGAAAATCGAAAAGCAAGTGACCGACGGGCTGCTCGACATCGCAAAAAAGCTCAACGCGCCGCTGCTGGCCACCAACGATTCCCATTACACGCGTGCCGAAGACGCCGGCGCGCAGGACGCCATGCTGTGCATCAACTCCGGCTCCACGCTGGACGAGCCGGGCCGATTCAAATTCGACGGCACCGGCTACTACATCAAATCCGCCGAGGAAATGCGCGAACTGTTCAAAGACCTTCCCGAAGCGTGCGACAACACGTTGGAGATCGCCGAACGCTGCAACGTCATGTTTGACGATCATGAAGACGGCGCGTTCATGCCGCAATTCGACTGTCCGGAAGGCTGGGACGAGACGTCGCTGTTCCTGAAGAAGGTCGAGGAAGGCCTGGAACGCCGGTACAACGGCAAGCCGTCGCTCGAAGTGCTGCGGCAGGCCGACTACGAATGCGGCGTGATCTGCCAGATGCAGTTCTGCGGCTACTTCCTCGTCGTGGCCGACTACATCAACTGGGCGAAGGCCCACGGCGTGATGGTGGGGCCGGGCCGTGGCTCCGCCGCAGGCGCCATGGTCGCGTATGCGATGGGCATCACCGAACTTGATCCGCTTGAACATGGTCTGATCTTCGAACGATTCCTCAATCCGGAACGTGTCTCACTGCCTGATATCGACGTCGACTTCGACCCGGACGGTCGTGGACGCGTGCTCGACTACGTGGGTGAGAAATACGGACGTGACAAAGTGGCGCAGTGCGTGATCTACGGCACCATCAAAACCAAGCAGGCGCTGAAGGACTCCGCCCGCATCATGGGATACGACTTCTCCGTCGGAGACAAGATCACCAAAGCCCTGCCTCCCGCACAGACCGGCGGCAAGGACATTCCGCTGCACGACATCTTCGACCCAAGCGCGAAACGATACGCGGAAGCACGCGAATTCCGCGAACTGTACGATTCCGACCCGGACACGAAACGCATCACGGACGAGGCGATGGGCATCGAAGGTCTGATTCGTCAGACCGGTGTGCACGCCTGCGCCACCATCATGGGCAGCGAGCCGATCACCAACACGTCGCCGCTGCTGGAACGTACCGACGGCACCGTCACCACCACGCTCGAATACCATACGTGCGAAACGCTCGGTCTGGTCAAGATGGACTTCCTCGGACTTTCCAACTTGACGGTGATTCGAGACACCCTGAACAACATCGAGGCGAACGGCAAGGAACGCATCGACCATACGAAGATTCCGCTGGACGACCGCCCCACCTACGACCTGCTGTCCCGTGGCGACACGCTCGGCGTGTTCCAGCTCGATTCCGACGGCATGCGCTCGCTGCTGAAAACGTTGAAGCCGAACAACTTCAACGATATTTCCGCACTGATCGCGCTGTACCGTCCAGGTCCGATGGATATGGATTCGCACACCAACTATGCGAAGCGCAAGAACGGTCTGCAGAAGATCACGCCAATCCACCCCGAAGTGGCCGAACCGCTTAAGGAAGTGCTCGACGAGACCTACGGTCTGATCGTCTACCAGGAGCAGGTGCAGTCCGCGGCGCGAATCCTCGCCGGCTATTCGCTGGGCAAGGCAGACGTGCTGCGTCGAGCGATGGGCAAGAAGAAGCCGGAAGTGCTGGCCAAGGAGAAGATTCCGTTCTTCGCCGGCATGAAGGAGCATGGATATTCCGAAGAGGCCGCGCAGGCCGTGTGGGACATCCTCGTGCCGTTCTCCGGCTACGCGTTCAACAAGGCGCATTCGGCCGCATACGGTTTGATCTCCTACTGGACCGCGTATCTGAAAACGCATTATCCGGTGGAGTTCATGGCCGCCCTGCTGCAAGGCGCCAGCACGAACAAAGACAAGACCGCGCTGTACCTGGGCGAGGCGCGACGCATGGGCATCCAGGTGCTTTCTCCGGACGTGAACGAGTCGGTGTACGAGTATTCGGCAGTCGGCGACGTCGTGCGATTCGGCCTCGGCGCCATCCGCAACGTCGGCAAGAACGCGGTCGATGCGATCATCGCGGAACGTGAGAACGGCCACGGCAAGTACGTGAACTTCACCGATTTCATCAAACGCGTGCCGTTGGAGGCGCTGAACAGGCGATTGGTGGAATCGCTGATCAAGGCCGGCGCGTTCGACTCGATCGACCCGAACCGTCGTGCGCTGTTCACCATCCACGAAACGGCCATCAATTCGGTCGTCGGCCTGAAACGCAAGCAGGCGGAAGGCCAGTTCGACCTGTTCGCCGACCTGGACGATTCCAAAGAGAACGATTCCGCCATGGGAGACGCCATGGTGCAGGTGCCCGACGTGGAGGAGTGGGACAAGAAAACCAAGCTCAACTTCGAACGTGAGATGCTTGGCCTGTACGTGTCCGACCATCCGTTGAGCGGCATGCAGTCGATTCTGGTGTCGTTGCGCGAAATGTCGATAGCGCACCTGATCGACCGCGCGGGAAGCATGCCGGACGGCCAGCAGGTGACGATCGCGGGCCTGATCACGAATGTGGACCGCCGCGTGTCGAAAAAGGGCAATCCGTGGGCCATCGTAACCGTCGAGGATTTGGAAAGTTCCATCCAATGCATGTTCTTCGGCAAGGTGTACGAGGCCGCCGCGCCCGAGCTCGCCGTCGACACCGTGGTACAGATCCGCGGCCAGGTGGAGAAGCGCGATGAGACAGTGAGCATGCGCGCCACCGAATTCACCGTGCCGACGTTGGAGGCGCAGGATGAACGTCCGCTGACGATTGTGCTGCCGCCGATCGCGCTCGACCAGTCGCATGTGCGGCGGCTCGGGCAGATTCTGACCAGCCATCCCGGCCCATGCGAGGTGAAACTGGCGTTGATGGACGACAAAGGCAACGCCAAGGTGCTGACGTTCGGAGACCGGTTCCGCGTCAAACGCGACACGTCGCTGTTCGCCGAAATCAAGATTCTCTTCGGACCGAGCTCGCTTCCGTTGGCCTGAGCGGTTTGACTTGAACGGTTTGACCTGAACAGGTTTTTGATTGCCGGCCGATGCTGAATGGCGTCGACCGGCATATATTTTTCGCGGAAATCGGCATGGCATGGAAAACGGCGGATCTGCGTGTCTCACAATGCGGCTGAATGTGAGACGACGGGACGTTCTCGTGACTTGGCGTTGTTACCATGGGGCGTTATGAGCGAAGAAAACTATATGCGAATCATTGACCTGCGCGGCAAGAAGCTGACCCGAGCTGAAATGCTGGAAGCCATGCCCCGCGCCGAGATGGGCACCAACGAGGCCACTGAGCTCGTACAGCCGATTCTCGATGATGTGAAGGCCCGCGGCGCTGCGGCCCTGCGCGACTTCGCGGAGAAGTTCGACCATATCCGTCCCGAGCATCTGCGTGTGCCGGTCGAGGCCATGAAGGCCGCCGTCGACGAGCTCGATCCGGAAGTGCGCGCCGCCATCGAGGAATCCGTGCGCCGCTGCCGCGCCGTATCCGCATCCCAGGTGCCGGCCCCGTTCCACACCGACCTGGCCGAAGGCGCGCGCGTCGCCGAACGTTGGATTCCGGTGCAGCGCGTCGGCCTGTACGTGCCGGGAGGCAAGGCCGTCTACCCGAGCTCCGTCATCATGAACGTGGTGCCGGCGCAGGCCGCAGGCGTCGAATCGCTGGCCATCGCCACCCCGCCGAGCCGCAGCAGCTCCGACGGTCTGCCGGACAAGACCATCCTCGCCACCTGCGCCATCCTCGGCGTGGACGAGGTGTACGCGGTCGGCGGCGCTCAGGCCATCGCCATGTTCGCTTACGGCGCCAAGGGCTCCGAACCGCAGGACGGCGAGATCCTGTGCGATCCGGTGGACAAGATCACCGGCCCGGGCAACATCTTCGTCGCCACCGCCAAGCGCATGGTCTCCGGCATCGTCGGCATCGACGCCGTCGCCGGTCCGACCGAAATCGCCATCATCGCCGACAAGGGCGCCAACCCAAGCTGGCTCGCCGCCGATCTGATCGGCCAGGCCGAACATGACGAGCTCGCCGGCTCCGTGCTTATCACCGACAGCGAAGACATCGCCGACAAGGTGCAGGAAAGCCTCAAGTACCGCGTGCCTCGCACCGAACACGCCGAGCGCGTCAACACGTCGCTGCGCGGCCGCCAGTCCGGCATCATCCTCACAGACGGCATCGAACAGTCCATCGACGCGGCCAACGCGTACGCGGCCGAACACCTTGAAGTGCAGACCGCTGATCCGGATGCCGTGATCGCCAAGATCCGCAACGCCGGCGCCATCTTCCGTGGCCCGTACTCCCCGGTTCCGCTGGGCGACTACATGTCCGGTTCCAACCACGTGCTGCCGACCTCCGGCACCGCGCGCTTCGCCGCCGGCCTCGGCGTGCACACCTTCATGAAGCCGGTCGAAGTCATCGAATACGACGAGCAGGGACTGAAGACCCTCGCCGCCCGTGTGAACGCCTTCGCCGTCTCCGAAGATCTGCCGGCACACGGCGAATGCGTGCTGAGCCGCTTCATCGACGACCCGTACAACAAGGCGACCATCAAGGAACAGGAAGAGCAGGCCGGCCTCCGATGAGCGAGACTTCCAGCAACGCGATTCCGGCATATCTGCCGCTGCGCAACGACCTGATCGGCGAAGAACCGTACGGCGCGCCGCAGCTCGACGTGCCGGTGTGCCTCAACGTCAACGAGAATCCGTACGCGCCCGAACCGGCCGTGGTGGAAACCATCGCCCAGCGTGTCAAGGAGATCGCCCCGACGCTCAACCGCTATCCGGACCGCGAGCATATCGAACTGCGCAAGGCTTTCTCCACATATCTGGAACGCGAATCGGGCGTGAAGCTCAGCGTCGACCAGTTGTGGGGCGCCAACGGCTCCAACGAGATCATGCTGCAGCTGTTCCAGGCGTTCGGTGGCCCCGGCCGCATCGCGCTCGGCTGCGATCCGACGTACTCCATGTATCCGGAATACGCGCGCGACACGTTCACCACGTGGAAGCTTGCGCACCGCAACGCCGACTTCACGCTTGACGTGGACGCCACCATCAAGGCGATCGAAGACGTCAAGCCGGCCATGATCGTGCTCACCAGCCCGAACAATCCGACCGGCACCCCGCTCAAGCCGGAAGATCTGAAGCGCGTGCTCGAAGCCGCCCGTACCGCCGAAGTGGCAGGCGCCGCCGAAGGCGTGCATCCGGTGGTCGTGGTGGACGAGGCGTACATCGAATTCCGAGATCCGGGCACGCCCACCGCGCTGGAACTCATCGGCGAATACGAAAACCTCGCCGTCAGCCGCACCATGAGCAAGGCGTTCGCCTTCGCCGGCGCACGCGTCGGCTACCTGGCCGCCAACAAGGGCATCATCGACTGCGTGCGCATCGTGCGCATGCCGTACCACCTGTCCGCCGTCACCCAGGCCGCCGCCCTCGCCGCGTTCGAACACACCGACGAACAGCTGAGCCGCGTGGCGCACCTGCGCGAAACCCGCAACGCCACCTCCGCATGGCTCAAGGAGCAGACCTACAAGGGCCAGCCGCTCGAAGTGGCCGAAACCCAGTCGAACTTCATTCTCTTCGGCGGCCATTTCGACGACCGCGACCGCATCTTCGACGAACTGTTGAAGCGCGGCGTGCTCATCCGCGTCGTCGGTCCGGAAGGCTGGATGCGAGTGTGCATGGGCACCGACGAGGAAATGGCACGGTTCCGTGAGGCGTTGGTCGAAGTGCTGCGCATCGTGGAACAGGGCTGAACAAGCCGGAACGCAAGCTGGGATACTGTCCGGAACGGAAGTTCGTGACAGTATTCGGCAATAAGCTTGAAACAGAACAGAATCGCGGTGGCTGCGGAAGACGCAACCACCGCAATCGCAATATCGTAGCTGTAATATCGCAACTGCAACATCGCAAAAGGAGTCGCAACATGGCACGTACTGCAACCATCGTTCGTGAAACCAGCGAATCCAAGGTGGAGCTGAGTCTCAACCTCGACGGAACCGGCAAAACCGACATCGACACATCCGTGCCGTTCTACAATCACATGATGACGGCGCTCGGCAAGCATTCGCTGATCGACCTGAAAATCAAAGCCACCGGGGACACCGACATCGACGCGCACCACACCGTCGAAGACATCGCCATCGTATTCGGCGAGGCTCTGAAGCAGGCCCTCGGAGACAAGCGTGGCATCCGCCGTTTCGCCGACGCCACCGTGCCGCTCGACGAGGCACTCGCCAAAGCCGTCGTCGACATTTCCGGCCGCCCGTACTGCGTGTGCACCGGAGAGCCGGAAGGCTTCGAATACTGCATGATTGGCGGGCATTTTACCGGTTCGCTCGTTCGCCATGTCATGGAATCCATCGCCATGCATGCCGGCATCTGCCTGCACCTGCACGTGATTTCCGGCCGCGACCCGCACCACATCGCCGAAGTCGAATTCAAGGCTTTGGCCCGCGCATTGCGTTTCGCCATCGAACCCGATCCGCGCGTCGACGGCATTCCCAGCACGAAGGGCGCGCTGTGATGTCCGACGACAAGGACGATTTGAACGGTTTCGACGGCTTGGGGAAGACCAACGACGACGGCATGCATTTCAGCGAAGAGGAGCTGGAAGCGGCCATGGCCGGCTTCGAAAAGGAATTCCAGGACGAGGAAGCTGCCCAACAGAACGATGCTCCCGCGCAGGTGCCATTCGATCAGCCGGATGAGACGGTTAATTCCGATGCGTCTTCCGACGAATCGCAGGACGGCCTGCAATCGAAGGAAGCCGACGCGGTACTGTCCGAAGCCGAGAACTCGCTGTCATTCGACGACGAGTTGCAGGGGCTGCTGGGCAACCGTGCGAAAGTCGCGGTGATCATCACCCGACTTGCCTCCGCACGCCTGTTCGCCGCGTTCTGCCAACTGTCCGACATCTCCGCGCAATGCCTCGCCTCACCGCAAGGCGCGGTCGCTGTATTACGCAATCTCGACGGCGATGGCCCGGAAGCGGCCATCAAAGATCTGACCACCGTGGTCTCCGGCATGCCTGCCGTCCTCGCGATCAACCGTGCGGACAAGCTCGAGGCGACGATGTACCTGCAAGGCAAGGTCGGCCAGACGTTCGCGCCACCGGTGCTGCTCACCTCCACCGCGCCGTTCGTCGAAGACCTGCTGCTGGGCATCACCGACGTTCAGGGGGTGCGTGATTCCGGCGTGGAAACCGTCGATTCCGCAAGCCTGACCCGTGATGACGCCATGAAGATCCTCGCCGAGCACACGCGATTCGGTCGTGGTTCGTCAAGCATCGAATAAGTTTTTCCCCGAAGGATGGATTCTTCGGCAAGCAAAAGAAGGAGAGCGCCCATGACTTCCGTGGTGGTGTTCGATTACGGTTTCGGCAACGTGCGTTCCATGGTGCGCGCGCTGGCCAATCTCGACCTCGACGTGACCCTCACGTCCGACCATCGTCAGGCTCTGGAAGCCGACGGACTGGTGGTGCCGGGTGTGGGCGCGTTCGGCGCATGCATGGAAGGACTGAAAAGCGTCGGCGGAGACAGGGTCATCAAAGACCGTCTGCGCGCCGGCCGCCCGGTGCTCGGCGTCTGCGTGGGCGAGCAGATCATGTTCGAACGTGGCATGGAACATGGCGACGGCACGCCCGGTCTCGGTCTGATCAAGGGCGATGTCGAGCTGCTCGACGCCGACGTGGTGCCGCACATGGGTTGGGACACCGTCGAAGCGCCGGAAGGTTCCGTGTTGCTCAAGGGCGTGGAGAACGAACGATTCTATTTCGTGCACTCCTTTGCCGCGATGAGCGCTTCGCCTGCCGACACCTCCGCCGACCAGCTGGACTTCGGCGATGCGGAAGAGCATGTGACGTGGTGCACCTACGGGCGCAGCCGATTCGTGGCCGCCTACGAACGTGGACCGTTGTTCGCCACGCAGTTCCATCCGGAGAAATCCGCCGAAGCCGGCGCGCAGCTGCTGCGTAACTGGGTTGCGACGTTCTGAACGCGGATTCGTGCAAGGCAATCGCAACAATCGCAAAATCGTAAATTCAAATCGGTAATCGCAAGATCCGTTGAACGGCCGAAAACCGTTCAACGCAACGAAAGGTATGACATGTCTTTGACGCTGCTTCCCGCCGTCGACGTCCGTGATGGCAAGGCCGTGCGCCTGCGCCAAGGCGAATCCGGCTCCGAAACCGACTACGGCTCCCCGCTGGAAGCCGCCCGCACGTGGGTGGAATCGGGTGCGGAATGGATCCACCTCGTCGATCTCGACGCCGCATTCGGCACCGGCAACAACCGTGACCAGCTGCGCGCCATCGTCAAGGAACTGGGCGACAAGGTCAACATCGAAATGTCCGGCGGCGTGCGCGACGACGCCTCGCTCGACGCGGCGCTCGAAGCCGGCGCGGCCCGCGTGAACATCGGCACCGCGGCTCTGGAGAACCCCGACTGGACCGCTTCCGTCATCAAGAAGTACGGCGACCGTGTGGCCGTCGGCCTTGACGTGCGCGGCCACACCCTCGCGGCCCGCGGCTGGGTGAAGGAAGGTGGCGACCTGTTCGAGACCATGAAGTTCCTCGACTCCGTCGGCTGCTCCCGTTACGTGGTCACCGACGTGGCACGCGACGGCATGATGAGCGGCCCGAACATCGAGCTGCTGCGCGAAGTGGCGTCCCGCACCGACGCGAAGGTCACCGCATCCGGTGGCATCTCCAAGCTCGACGACCTGCGCAACATCAAGGAGCTCGCCGAACTGGGCGTGGACGCCGCGATTCTCGGCAAATCGCTGTACGCGCGCGCCTTCACGCTGGAGGAAGCCCTCGAAGTCGCACGCTGACATGTCGCGACACGGCATGTGTTAACGACGTTCGTAACATGCGCATGGAACGATTGGACACTATGGATAAACAGCAAGAGTTTGCTTTGCGCACGGTCGAGGAACGCGACGTGCGCTTCATTCGTCTATGGTTCACGGATGTGTTGGGAACACTGAAGTCCGTGGCCATCGCGCCGGCGGAACTGGAAGCCGCATTCGAGGAAGGGCTCGGATTCGACGGTTCCGCCGTGGAAGGCCTCACCCGCGTGTCCGAAGACGATATGATCGTCAAGCCCGATCCGTCGACGTTCCAGATTCTTCCGTGGCGCGGAGGCCCGCAGGGCACCGCACGTATGTTCTGCGACGTGCTCACCCCCGATGGCGAGCCATCGTTGGGCGATCCACGCCATGTGCTCAAGCAGGCGCTGGCCAAAGCCAAGGAAAAGGGATTCACGTTCTACGTGCATCCGGAAATCGAGTTCTACCTGTTCGAGAAGCAGGATGATTGGTCCCGTACACCGAAACCAATCGACGAGGGCGGTTACTTCGATCACGTGCCGCGTAGCCCTGGCATGGACTTCCGCCGCGCCACCGTCAATATGCTCGAACAGATGGGCATTTCGGTGGAATACTCGCATCATGAGGCGGGGCCAGGCCAGAACGAGATCGATCTGCGATATGCGGACGCACTCACCACGGCCGACAACATCATGACCTTCCGCACCGTCGTCAAGGAGATCTCTCTGGAGCGTGGCATCCATGCCAGCTTCATGCCGAAGCCGCTTGTCGACGCTCCGGGATCCGGCATGCACACGCATCTGAGCCTGTTCGAAGGCGATGCCAACGCGTTCTACGAGGCCGGCCAGGAATTCAATATGTCCGTCACCGCACGTCAGTTTGCCGCCGGCATCCTGTACCACGCGGCCGAGATCTGCGCGGTCACCGACCAGTACGTCAACTCCTACAAGAGGCTGTGGGGCGGTGCCGAAGCGCCGAGCTACATCTGCTGGGGCCATAACAACCGTTCCGCGTTGCTGCGCATCCCGCAGTACAAGCCAGGTAAGGGCAACTCCGCCCGTATGGAATTCCGCGCGTTGGACCCGGTCGCCAATCCGTACCTCGCATACTCCGTGCTGCTGGCCGCCGGACTCGATGGCATCGACAAGCAGATGCAGCTGGGGGAGCCGACCAGTGACGACGTGTGGGAGCTCACCGACGCCGAACGCCAGGCCATGGGCATCCAGCCGCTGCCGGAATCGCTTGACGAGGCTCTGAAGATCATGGAGAAGTCCGACTTCGTGGCGGATGTGCTCGGCGAGCATGCGTTCGAATACTTCCTGCGCAACAAGCATCAGGAATGGGATGAGTACCGCAAGCAGGTCACCCCGTTCGAGCTGAAGAAGTATCTGCCGAAGCTGTGATCGCGGACCATCGATAGACAAAACGTCATACACGAGGCCGCCGTCCGGAACATAAACCGGGCGGCGGCCTTGCTCGTGCGTTTCGCACACGTCTATGGCGGAAAGGCCACGGGGAATCGGTGTCGGACTGGTCGAGGATATGCTCGAACGGCATATCCTCATTGGGATGCATCAGCCTCGCGGGCTGCCGAACATCGAATGGTAGATAATCGCGAAATTGCGGTTGCCGTATGACGAGCAGGAATCGCCTTCACCGGCCCCCGCTTCGAGCGCCGCGGCATTCGGCTGATACGGGGTGTATATGTACAGCAGCGCGGTCGCCCGGTTCTCGATGTACACGTTGCTGCCGCCGCAGCCGGCATTTGGATTGTACTGGATGTAATTGAGCCGTCCGGCATGGTAGCCGTAGCGTCCCTCGTGCCGAAGATAGTACTGGTACCGTTTGGCCGCGCCGTACACCTGTTTGAAGAAGCCGGCATAGGTGGGGTCGCAGTTCGCATCATCCGGGCAGCTCAGGCCCATCGCCGCTTTGAATTGGAAATCGTTTGGATTGGTGGCCGTGAGCAGATGCTGCTCCTTTTGCAACACGGTGAGCAGCACCTTCTGGCTGATGCCGCATGCCTTGCCCGCCTTGTAGACAATCGCCGCCGCGCTTTCGTTCGGGCCACCATCATAAGCCTGGCAATATTCGTCCGCGGACTGCGATTCGGTGCTGAACGTCATGGACTTCAGGCATCGTTCGCCACTGCAGGCCACGCCCTGCTGTTCGATGATGGTGCTGACCTGCTGCTCGCTCAACGCATTGCCGTTGAAGAACGTGCCGTCGGAAATGATGTTGCCGGGATTGAAGTCGTATTGCGACTGCGACTGGCTTTGCGCGGTGAGCGCCTCGTTCACCTGCACGCGCCAGCCGATGAAGCGCACCGCCCCCACGATGATGGCGATCGCCGCGATCGCTGCCACGGTCGCGGTGGCGACCATGCCGATGCGTGCGACGGGATTCGCCTTCCGCCACATGGTGCGGAGATTCTTGAGATTGAGGGGCTTGCGATTGCGGGTTTTCCGTGCTTTGCGCGTGCTGTTCGTCTTGCGTGTCATCGTGCGTCATATTGTATCGCGCATGGCATAGTGTCGCCTCGGATTGGTTACGTCAATCGATTGATGTCCCGGTGTGGAAGGGAAATGCGGCATGGCAAAGGAACGGTTCTTCAATCTTCCGGTGCTTATCCTGATCGCCTCGAGCTTCATGCTCGGCATGAGCGAATTCATCATGGTCGGCATCCTGCCGGACATCGCCGTCGGATTGAAGGTGTCGGAGGTGACGGTCGGCAATCTGGTGTCGCTGTTCGCGTTCGTGTACGCGCCGGTCACGCCGCTCGGTTCGGCCCTGTCCGCGCGCTTCCCGCGGTTCGCCACGCATATGACGCTGATTGGCGTGTTCCTGGCGGGCAACCTGCTGTGCGCCTTCGCTCCCAACTACGCGGTGCTGATGGCCGGACGCATCCTGATCGCGCTGGTGTCCGGCACACTGGTGGCCATCGCCATGACCTACGCGCCCGATGTGGCCACCGACACCTTCCGCACGAAATTCATCGCATGGGTGTTCTCCGGCTTCTCCATCGCCTCCGTGGTGGGTGTGCCGGTCGGCACTTGGGTGGCCAACGCGTTCGGCTGGCGTTGGGCGTTCCATCTGGTCAACGCGCTTACCGTCGTGCTCATCATCGGCATGGTCGCCGTGCTGCCGCGCAACAGCCATGCGGCAAAAATCGGCTTCCTGTCCCAGTTTCGCCTGTTCTTCGACCGCTGCATCCAGCTGGGCGTGCTCGACGTGGTGTGCGGCGCGGCCGCAAGCTACGTGTTCTACACGTACCTGACTCCGATCATGCGCGATGAAGTGCATGTGCCGGAGCAATATCTGAGTGTCGGACTGGTGATCTTCGGCGCGGCCTGCCTGTGGAGCAACCTGTATGGCGGCAAGCTCGCGGACCGGGGCAGGGGAGTGGAGCCGCTGACGCACATCCGTCCGATCTACTGCGCGCACGCGGTGCTCATGGCATCGCTCATCGTGGCGCATTGGGTGGCGGTGTTGGCGGCTGCGGTGCGTACGCCGTTGGCTGTGTTCGCCGGTGTGATGGTGGCGAGCCTGTTTGCAGGGTTGTTGATTCGGGAATCGCAGTTGTTCCGTTTCTTCAAGAAGCGTTGACTGGTTTGAGGAAACGGAACAATCCGTTGGGTTGTTTGGTCGGTGGCTAGGCGATGGCCTTTTTGATGCGTTGCAGGCTGATCGGTTTCGGCGTGCCGAGTTCCTGCGCCCAAAGGGATACGTAGAATTCCTCGAGCATCCAGCGCAAGGTCTCGGCCTGTTTCATGAGTGTTTCATGGCGTGGGCCGGCTGGTTCGCGTTGTGCTTTCGCCATGGTGTTGTCGGCGAGTTGTTTGGCTTCGTCGGCTTCCCATGCCCAGCGCACATCGCGGTTCTTGTCGTTTTTCGCCTTGGCGAGGCGCAGCAGGTCGGCGTGCAGGTATCGTTCGATGGACGGCAATGCGTCCGGTGGCGTCTTGCCGATGAAACCGGGGAAGACGAGCGTGGCGATGTGCTCGCGGATCGACTGCAGCACGCTCAGCAGGGGCAGGTCGGCTTTGCCGGACACGGCTTTGTCGACTTCCGCATACCGTTTCAGTATGGCGATCACGTCATGCGCCACCGCATACACGGTGTCCTCGTACACTTCGCGCACGTCGAGCACTGCGTTGGCGAGCGCTTCGTCGTCGGGCAGCTGGTCCACGTTCGGCAGGAGTCGTTTGACGGCGGCCAATTGCAGGTCTTCGGTGAGTTCCTTCGTGGACTTGTAGGGGGCGGAGGCGAGCATGAGCGCTTCCGTGCCGAGCCAGCGTGAGGAGATGCGTTCACCGGGCAGGCGCAGCGTGTCGAGTGCACCTTGCCAGAGCATGGTGGCGCGTGCTTCGGTGGTTGCTCCCGCTTTGTTGAGCAGGTTGGCTTTTTCGACGATTTTGCCTTGGTCTCCGGCGTTTCGGGCTTGTTTCTCGACCATGTGGCGTGCGGACGCTTTGGCCTGCTCGGCGAATTTGCGTTGCAGATCGACGAGTGATTTGCCGGTGCCGAGTGTTTTGACGGGGCCTCGCGCGTGCCGTCTGCCGTGCTGGTTCTTGCGGTTGGGTGGCAGCTGCTGTTCCACGGCGAAGGTCATGCGCAGGTATGGTGCGAGCTTGTTCCACAGTTCGCCAGTGAGGACTTCCGGGTGGATTTGCGCGCCGACGATGCTGATGGCCGCTTGGGTGAACGCGTGTGGCAGGTCGGGCCATGCGGCGACGCCATCCTCGTTTTCGGGGGCCAGGTTTGGTTTTTGCTGGCTTCCGGAGCCGGGTAGGTCGGGGTAGCGTTCGTCGATCCAGGCGCGGATCCTGCGTGCCGTGTCCGGGGCGGGTACGAACTGTACGCGCAGGGTTTTCGGCAATGATTTGATCATGCCGACGATGAGCCCGTCCAGCAGTCCCGGCACGTTCCATGTGAACTGTTCCGGGGTCAGCCGCGACAGCGCCTTCAACGGCACGTGCACGGTGACGCCGTCGTTCGGGTCGTGCGGATCGTAGATGTAGCTCAACCTTAGGTCGATGGGGGAGCCGTCGGTGCCGAGCGTATGCCAATGGTCGGGATAGTCGTCCAAGGACACCGAATCGGAGTCGGCGAGGCGTTCCACCTTGTCCGGGTCGAAATCCAGCAGGTCGGGCTGCTCGTCGTGCCTTGTCTTCCACCATTTCGCCAGGTCGGCCACGCTGGTGACGGTGTTGGGGATGATGGCGTTGTAGAAGTCGAACAGGTCCTCGTCGCCGACGGTCTGCGCCACCTGGCGGGTGCGGCTCGCGTCGTCGGCCGCGTCTTCGAGGATGTCGCGGTTCCGCATGACGAAATCGTCGTAGGAGAACCGTTGCTGGATGTCGCCTTCCACCAGGCCTTGGCGGATGAGGAAGTCGCGTGCCTCGAGCGGGTTGATGCGCCCCCATTGCACGGTGCGGTCCTGCACGATCGGCAGGCCGTACAGGAGCACCTTCGCGCTCGCCACGGCCGAGCCACGCGAACCGGACCAGTGCGGATCGGCGTAGGTGGTGCGCGTCAACGCTCCGGCGAGCGGTTCGGCCCACGCTGGGTCGATTTCGGCGGAGTACCGCGCCCACAGCCGGCTTGTCTCCACCAGTTCGGTGCTCATCACCCATTGCGGGGTCGACTTGGCTACGGCGGAGGCGGGGAACAGGGCGAAATGCGTGCCGCGCGCGCCCTGATAGTCGTTCTTCGCCATCTTCTGCGCACGTTTCATCGCGCGTGCCCGTGCCGCTCCCTTGAGCCCGGCGAAATCGGAAGCCTTCGGCTCGCGCACGATCTGCATGCCCATCATGGACAGCAGGCCGGAAAGCATGGACGTGTGGATGCCCTGCGCGTCCCATGAGCAGCACAGCGAATGCGCTGCCTGCTGGTTGAGCGGTAGCTGGCGGATTTCCAACGGTGGGCGGGACACGGGGATTGGCTCGCCGAGCTTGAATTTGAACTCCCGGCACATTTCGCGCAGCTGGGCGACCAGATCCTTCCATTGGCGCATGCGCAGCCAACTCAAGTACTCGGTCTTGCAGATGCGGCGCAGTGCGGAATTGCTTGGTTCGCCATCAGCTTGGAACACGCGGTCCCACAGGTTCAACGCGGTCAGGAAGTCACTGGTCGGGTCCGCATACCGGTTGTGGATGCGGTCCGCCTCCTCACGGTTCTCATCGGGACGTTCGCGCGGATCCTGCAGGCTGAGGAACGCCACGACCACCAATACGGCGGCCAGTGTGTTCGGCGTGGTTGACTTCGCGGCCTCGATGATCATGCGGCCCAAACGCACGTCGATCGGGATGCGCGCCAGCATGCGGCCCGTATGCGTCAACACCACTTCGCCATGCTTGCGGGCGATGGCCTTCAGTTCGGTCAGCTCGTTGAAACCATCGGATACGGCCTTCATATCCGGCGGGTCGATGAAACCGAAATCCGTCACATCCCGCGCGGTGCGCGCCACGCCCACCGACAGCATGTGCAGGGCGACCGCGCCCAAGGACGTGCGTAGGATCTCCGGCTCCGTGAATTCGGGACGCGTCTCGAAATCCTCACGTGAGTACAGGCGGATCGCGATGCCGTCGGCGATACGGCCGCAGCGGCCCGAACGTTGGTTCGCGCTCGCCTGGCTGATTGGTTCGATCGGCAGTCGCTGCACCTTCGCCGTCTTCGAATAACGGGAGATGCGCGCCGTGCCCGGATCGACCACATAGCGGATGCCCGGCACCGTCAACGACGTTTCGGCCACGTTCGTGGCGATCACGATGCGCTGATGCTCGTGCGGCTCGAACACCTTATGCTGCTCCTTCGAGGAGAGCCTGGCGAACAGGGGCACGATCTCGATCGCGTCGGGGCGGCGCATGTCCACCGCGCGCGGTCCGTAATGGCGGCGCAGCGCGTTTTCGAATTCGTGGATGTCGCGCTCGCCGGAGGCGAACACGAGGATGTCGCGTGGCCCGCGGTCGTGGCTTGAATGGATGACCAGTTCGGCGCAGGCGCGTGCCACGGCGGTGGGCATGTCCACGTTCGTATCGCGTGAATCGCGGCCATCCCTACCATCCGGCGCTGCGGACAGGCTCTCGTAGTCAGCGTCTCCCGGCATCGCGCCGGTTTCGAAGCCCGGCACGGAGCGCATCAGCGCCGGCGCGGTACCCAACGGCTCGTACACGATCTGCACGGGGTAGGTGCGTCCCGACACTTCGATCACCGGCACTTTCGTATGCAGCGCGTGTTCGAAATGCTCCTGGAACTTCACCGAATCGATGGTGGCGGACGTGATGACGAGCTTCAGATCGCGTCGTTTCGGCAGCAACGCGGTCAGATAGCCGAGCAGGAAATCGATGTTCAGGCTGCGCTCATGCGCCTCGTCGATGACGATCGTGTCGTACTGCATGAGCTTGGGATCGCGTTGGATCTGCGCCAGCAGGATACCGTCGGTCACGACGCGCAGCCGTGTCTTCGGCGAGCTTTCGTCGGTGAACCGCACCTGATAGCCGACTTCCTCGCCCAGCTTCACGCCCATTTCGCTGGCGATTCGCTCGGCGACGGTACGTGCGGCGAGCCTGCGCGGCTGCGTGTGCACGATCTGCCTGCCATGCGAGCCGCGGCCCAGCTCAAGCAGGATCTTCGGTAGCTGCGTGGTCTTACCGGAACCCGTCTGTCCGGAAATGATCACCACCTGGCTTGCTCTGACCGCTTCGGCGATGTCGTCGCGCGCCGTGGAAACCGGCAGTTGGGAGGGATATTCGAATCTCATGCCTTCATAACCTCGATGACGCGGAAGCCTTTCGAACTCGCGTACTTGCTTACCTCATATCCGTCGCCGAGCTGCGTGGCGAGCCACGGGATCAGCGAATCGGAACCCAGATTCTTCTGCACCACCAGATATGCTGCGCCTCCCGCGTTCAGCCGCGGAAGCCATGTCATGAGCAGCGTGTGCAGGACTTCCTTGCCGACGCGAATCGGCGGATTCGACCAGATCAGGTCGAACGTCGTCTCCGCGGGAATGCCGTCGGCCGTGGCCGCGTGGATGTTGCCCATGCCGTTGAGCTCGGCGTTGCGCCGGGTCAGTTCGAGCGCGCGCTCATTGACGTCCAACGCCCAGATGTCCGCCTTCGGCGAAGCGAAGCCCAACGCCAACGCGATTGGCCCCCAACCGCAGCCCAGGTCGAGGAACGTGCCCTCCTCGGGAGGTTCCGGCGCCTGACGCAGCAGCACCGACGTGCCCAAATCCACGCGGTTGCCGGAGAACACGCCGTTTGACACCTCCACGTCCGCCTCGTTGCCGCGCAACGTGACGTGCAGTGTTTTGCGCACGTCCTTTGACTGCGGCTCCGCCGCGAAATACTGTTCGGCCTGTGCCATGTCCGATCTCCTTGCAAACGCTCGTCTGCGGCAATCCATGGTGTTTTTCGCCGCGCCCGTCCACGTGGCGAAAGCATGGATGCCCATGTCTCTAGACAATGATGATAATAAAGACACCATAGTTCAACCGTGAGAGGTGCCATTGAGCCAAGACAACGATATCGAGCAGAGCATGACCGCAGGCGACGTCACGGGCGTGCTCGCTGACCAATCCGACGTGCTGCTTGATACCAACGGCGGGGAACACCTTCGCGAAACCCACGACGAACAGTGGCAGGAACGCGAATCCCGCAACGCATTGAAGCATGTGGCGGGTCTGGGCGAGATCCAGGACGTCACCGAAGTCGAATACCGTAAAGTCAGGCTCGAACGCGTCGTGCTCGTAGGCGTATGGTCCAGCCGCGAGACCACGCAGGCCGCGGCCGAGGAATCGCTCCGAGAACTCGCCGCGCTCGCCGAAACCGCGGGCGCCGTGGTGTGCGACGGCCTGCTGCAGCACCGCATCAAGCCGGACGCGGCCACATACGTGGGTTCCGGCAAGGCGCGCGAACTGGCTGGCATCGTGGCGCAGGACGAGGCGGACACCATCGTCGTCGACGATGACCTGCCGCCGAGCCAACGACGCGCATTGGAAGACGCCACCAAAGTGAAGGTGGTCGACCGCACCGCCGTCATCCTCGACATCTTCGCACAGCATGCGACGTCGCGCGAAGGCAAGGCGCAGGTCGAGCTGGCACAGCTCGAATACATGCTGCCGCGACTGCGCGGCTGGGGCGGGTCGCTGTCGCGTCAGGCGGGCGGCCGTGCGGCAGGCGACGCCGGCATCGGCTCCCGTGGTCCGGGCGAGACGAAAATCGAAATGGACCGTCGCGTGATCCGCAGCAGAATCGCCAAACTACGCCGGCAGATCGCACAGATGGCGCCCGCCCGTGACGTCAAACGTGGCGCGCGCCGTCGCTTCGGCCTGCCGACCGTCGCCGTGGTCGGCTATACGAACGCCGGCAAATCGTCGTTGACCAACCGGCTGACCGGTTCCGCGGAACTGGTGGAGAACGCGCTATTCGCCACTTTGGACACCGCCGTACGCCGTGCGAAAGCCAAGGACGGGCGACTGTACGCGTATGTGGACACCGTCGGTTTCGTGCGCCGCCTGCCCACGCAGCTGATTGAGGCGTTCAAATCCACGTTGGAGGAGGTCGCCGACGCGGATTTGATCGTGCACGTGGTCGATGGATCGCATCCTGATCCGTTCTCACAGATCGACGCGGTCAATGACGTGCTTTCCGACATTGATGGTGTGGAAACGATTCCCACGATTGTGGCATTCAACAAGGCCGATCGTATGGATGAGGCCGCGCGTGAGCGGGTCGAGGCGTTGATGCCGGACGCGTATATTGTCTCCGCGTTCTCGGGAGAAGGTGTCGAGGCGCTGCGCGAGAAGGTGGAATCGATGCTGCCGACGCCAAACGTGCATGTCGAGGCGTTGCTGCCGTACGCCGCCGGCTCGCTCATGTCCCGTGTGCGCGAGTACGGCAGGGTGGTCAACGTCGAATACCGCGACGACGGCATGATGCTCGAAGCGGAGGTCGACGACCAGCTGGCCGCGCAGATCGTGGAGCAGGCCATCGACTGAGCTTCCGTGCAAGCCGTTCCCGATGACGTTTGCCGGAGCGGCCGTGCAAACGCTGCAACGGATTGCAACAGCTGCATTTCAACGGGTGCAGTGTATGTGAGCGCTCACAAAAGCTGTGACGAAAATCACTTTTCAGTGGTTGCAAATCATGCGGATTCACGGCGAAACGTCATGCTGTATGGATAAAGTAGGGTTGAAATCGAAAGAAAATACCCTGCCACAACGCGGGACGTTCTTCTTGCTCAAAAGAGAGGTAAAGCACATGGTGGATTCACCAATCAAGCCCACAAAGCTCGCTATCATCGGTGCCGGCGCAGTCGGCTCTACTCTCGCTTTCGCTGCTGCTCAGCGTGGCGTCGCACGTGAGATCGTGCTCGAAGACATCGCCAAGGAACGCGTCGAGGCCGAAGTGCTCGACATGCAGCACGGCTCCAGCTTCTATCCGACCGTGACCATCGACGGCTCCGACGATCCGGAGATCTGCCGTGACGCCGACATGATCGTCATCACCGCAGGCCCGCGCCAGAAGCCGGGCCAGTCCCGCCTCGAGCTGGTCGGTGCCACCATCAACATCCTCAAGGCCATCATTCCGGGCCTCGTGAAGGTCGCTCCGAACGCCATCTACATGCTCATCACCAACCCGGTCGACATCGCCACCCACGTGGCCCAGAAGATCTCCGGCCTGCCGGCCAACCAGGTCTTCGGCTCCGGCACCAACCTCGACTCCGCCCGTCTGCGCTTCCTGATCGCGCAGCAGACCGGCGTCAACGTCAAGAACGTGCACGCCTACATCGCCGGCGAACACGGCGATTCCGAAGTCCCGCTGTGGGCCTCCGCCACCATCGGCGGCGTCCCGATGTGCGACTGGACCCCGCTGCCGGGCCACGATCCGCTGGACGCCGAAGTGCGTGAGCAGATCCACCAGGAAGTCAAGAACGCTGCCTACAAGATCATCAACGGCAAGGGCGCTACCAACTACGCCATCGGCATGTCCGGCGTGGACATCATCGAAGCCGTCATGCGCGACTCCAACCGCATCCTGCCGGTCAGCTCCATGCTGCACGACTTCCACGGCATCTCCGACGTGTGCATGTCCGTGCCGACCCTGCTTAACCGTTCCGGCGTCAATACCGCCATCAACACCCCGGTGTCCGACCGTGAGCTCGCGGCCCTGAAGCGTTCCGCGGAGACGCTGAAGGAAACCGCCGCCCAGTTCGGTTTTTAATTGACGGTTTGACTTTATTGACAGGGGAGCGGTGAGCCGCTAGGCTGTCAGCAGAACTTGGAAACCCCAGCCTTCGGGCTGGGGTTTCCTGCGTTTTGAGACGAATGAAAATGGTATTGAGAAGCGGTTTCAATAGCCGCGGATCGAACCAAAGACGACGAAAGGAAACCCATCATGGCACACAACCATGCGGGTGTGGACGCCACGACCGCCGCAAGCGGGGCCGAACACCAGAAAAGACTCATGATGTCATTGGGGCTGACTTCCACGGTGTTCATCGCCGAAGTGGTCAGCGCCATCGTCACCGGATCGCTGGCGCTGCTGGTCGACGCCGGCCACATGCTCACCGACATGTCGGTGCTGATCGCCTCCACCGTCACCGCGGTGCTCATGCAACGCAAACCCAGCAACAAACGCACCTGGGGATGGGCGCGACTCGAAGTGCTCACCGCCGCGGTCGGCGCGCTCGTGCTCCTGATCGTCGGCATCTACGCGCTCGTCGAAGCCGGCATGAGGCTGTTCGGCGGAGCCGCCGACGAAGTGCATGACGTGCGGTTGCTGCTGTTCATGGGCATACTCGGCCTTGCCGCCAACGTCGGTTCGATCTTCATCCTCGCGGGGCAAAGCGAGGACAACATGAACATGAAAGCCGCGTTCCTCGAAGTCATGAACGACGCATTGGGGTCCGTGGCCGTGATCGTTTCAGCCATCGTGCTGATCTCAACGGGCTGGGCCGGCTTCGATGCCGTCGCGGGCGGCATCATCGCATTGATGATGATCCCCCGGGCGTTCGTGCTGCTGCGCAACGCCGTGCGCGTGCTGCTGGAGGAAACCCCACAGGAACTCGATCTGGACGAGGTGCGCGAACATCTTGAGCAGGTGCCGCACGTGGTGGCCGTGCACGACCTGCACGCCAGCACCGTCTCTACCGGCATGCCCGTCGTCATGGCCCATGTGGTAGTGGAGCGCGGGCTGACCATGGATGATGCCGCCGACGTCCTCTCCCAATTGCAGAACTGCCTGCGTGAGCACTTCCCCGTATCCGTGCCGCACACCACCTTCCAGCTTGAACCTGAAGGATACGATTCGGACAGCCGCAAGGAACTGCATTTCTGAACCGTGCTCCCGAACTTCAAGAATGCGACGACATTTTGAAATGCCCTCGCGTTCATTCTTGATGGATTCGCAAGGTGAATGCACAACCGCGCGGTATGGCAAAGGGTATGGCAAAGGGCGTCGGACATGCCTCAAAATGGTATGTTCGACGCCCTTTGCCGTTTAACGTGTGAAAGCAATCAGATCTTGCGCAGCACGGTGACGACCTTGCCCATGATCTCGGCATGCGTGCCGTCGATGGGGGAGTAGGCCGGATTGTGCGGAATCAGCCAGACATGGCCGTGATCCTTGCGGAACGTCTTGACCGTGGCCTCGTCATCCAGCAATGCGGCGACGATATCGCCATTCTCCGCGCTGTTCTGCTCGCGGACCACCACGAAATCACCATCGCAAATGGCGGCGTCGATCATGGAATCACCGTGCACTTCAAGCATGAACAGATTGCCGGTGCCGGTAAGCCGTTCGGGAAGCCTCATCACATCATCGACATGCTGCTCGGCCGTGATCGGCACGCCGGCGGCGATGCGCCCGACCAGTGGAACGTCATGCGAGGCCATGATGGAGCCGCATGCATCGTCCTGACTGGGGAACGGGATGACCTGGGCGACTTTTCCATTCGGCTCCTCGTCATTGAGGTTCACCACTTCGATGGCCCTCCCCTTGTTCGCGTTCATGCGGATGAAGCCTTTTTCGTCAAGAACCTGAAGCTGGTGTTTGACGGATGACGGGCTTTTAAGCCCTGCGGCCTCACCAATCTCACGGAACGAAGGAGCGAATCCCTGCTTGGCCAAATGCGTTTTGATGGCGTCAAGCACCTTGCGCTGGCGGTCGGTCAACGTGCTTTCATCCGGACGCTCGTCGCTCTTCTTGGGCGTGAAGGGGATGGTGCTCACGATGGGCTCCTTTCGTAGTTCCTTAGAAGCATAACGCGAAACGCCGATAAAATCAAACATCTGTTCGAGGTGTGTTTGCGTTTATCGAACATATGTGCCATACTTGGAACAAGCGTTCGATAGAACAGCTGTTCGAAAAGGAGTGGCGTGGTGAACGGTGCGGCGAATATCGGAAATGTGGCAAATCGAATCGCCATGGCGATCATGGCGGCCGGTTTTGCCTGGTGTCTTTTTGGATTCATCGCGCCCGGAAGTGCGCAGTCCGCGCCGGATTCCACCGCTGTCGTCGTGTATACGGTGCAACCCGGCGACACCTTGTGGAGGTATGCGGCGAGCATCACTCCGGAGGGTGGCAATGTCGGAGATACGGTGGATGAACTGATGCGGCTGAACAACCTTGATACGGTGTCTTTGCATGCGGGGCAGCGCCTCATTGTTCCCCATGAGGCGTAGGGGCCGCCAAGCGTGGCTTATTTCAAGGGCTCAGTCTATTCTGGACAACATGCATTGCCCGTTTTGCCAGAATCCAGACACCAAGGTGGTCGATACCCGTATTAGCGACGATGGTCACTCCATCCGTCGCAGGCGCGAATGCCCGAAATGCTCCAAGCGATTCACCACATTGGAGACGACCATGCTATTGGTTGTGAAGCGTTCCGGAAACGTCGAGCAATTCGACCGCAATAAGGTGATTTCCGGCGTGCGCAAGGCATGCCAGGGCCGTCCCATCAACGAGGACGATCTGAAGATGCTGGGGCAGAAGGTCGAGGAGGATCTTCGTTCACGAGGATTGGCCCAAGTCAAATCTGATGAGGTCGGCAAGGCGATTCTCAAGCCGCTGCGTGACTTGGACATGGTGGCGTACATGCGCTTCGCCAGCGTCTACCAGAATTTCGAGAATCTGGAGGACTTCCAAAGGGCCATCGACGAGCTGAAGGGCGCAAGTTCCGAATGATGGCGTGAGACGGGTGCCGCATCTGTAAGCAAATACAGCATATATAATGCGGGCGGGGTTCCAATCCTGATGGTTGGAACCCCGCCCGCATTATCGTAACGTTTCGTATTGCGTGCTCAGCTGATCACGCGCATGCGGATCGTACCCTCGATGGAGGCGAGCTGGTCGAGAGCCCTCTGGTCCGGGCGCTGCGCCACATCGGTGACCACATAGCCGATCTCGCCTTCCGTGCCCAAGGCCTGGGCGGCGATGTTGATGCCGTCCTCGCCCAGCACACGGTTGACGCGTGCCAGCACACCCGGAAGATTCGCATGCAGGTGGGCGATGCGGAAATTCGACTTGATGTCGGACAGGGTGATCTGCGGCAGATTCACCGACAACATGGTGGAACCCTTGAACCAATAATCCTCAAGACGCTGGGAGACGAACTGTCCGATGGACTTCTGCGCCTCAAGCGTGGAGCCGCCGATATGCGGGGTGAGGATCATGTTGTCCTCGTCCGCAAGGTCGGTCAGGAACTCGTCGCCGGTCTTCTTCGGTTCGATTGGGAACACGTCCACCGCCGCGCCGGACAGATGGCCGGAATCCAGATGCTTCTTCAACGCATCCAAATCCGCCACGAAACCACGGGACAGGTTGATGAAGATGGCATCCTGCTTCATATGCTCGAACTGGTCTTCGCCGAAGAATCCCGTGTTCGACTTGCGTCCATCCACATGAAGCGTGACCACATCGGACTGTTCCAGCAATTCGTTGAGCGTGTCGCAACGGTGGGCGTTGCCCATGGCGAGCTTCTCTTCAATGTCGTAGAACAGCACGCGCATGCCAAGCGCCTCGGCGACGACGGAAAGCTGGGAGCCGATGTTGCCGTAGCCGATGATGCCGAGCGTCTTGCCTCGGACCTCATGGGAGCCGGAGGCGGACTTATCCCACATGCCGTGCTTCATATGATGGGTGTGCGCGGGAATGCGGCGCATCAGGCAGATGATGTCGCCGATCACCAGCTCCACCACGGAACGGGTATTCGAATACGGCGCGTTGAAGACGGCGATGCCGTTCTTGCCCGCGTATTCGAGATCCACCTGGTTGGTGCCAATGCAGAAGCAGCCGACCGCGGTGAGCGTCGGACGCGCGTCGATGACCTTGCGGGTCACACTGGTCTTGGAACGGATGCCGAGCAGGTCGACACCTTCCAACGCATCAATCAGCTCGTCCTCGCTCAGGGCTCCCTTGAGGCACTCGACCTCGAAGCCATGGTCGCGCAGCGACTGCGCCGCGTCGGGATGGATGTTTTCAAGTAACAATGCTTTAGGCATGGTTCCTACCATATAGCTTGAGCAGCTTTTCGTCGTCTTTTGTCCGCAGTATAAGCAGACGCTGCGTGGGCCTCGTCATGGCGACATACAAATCGGAGGCCGCTACGATACGCGACGGCGCGTTCTCCTCGATTCGTCCGGGCTGGACCACCATCACGGCATCATACTCCAGACCCTTCACGGTCTGTGTGGAACATACGGTGACCTGCTCGTCCCAGGAACTCTGGGCATCGAGCCTGTCGAATTCCTTCGGGTCGAGCTCATCCTGAAGTTGTGCGTATACGCGTGCGCGCAACGGCTTGAGCATATCGTCCGGCGCGATGATCGCCACACGACCGGTACCGTCGGAGGAAACGTAGGCGCGCACCAACTCGACGGTCTGCTGCGCGACGGCGTCGCCGATCAGGCTATCGTCACGCAAGGTGAGACGCTTGACTGAATCCGGGACGCCACGCACGGCGTTCACCGTGGAGATGTACAGGCCTTCGGACGAGGCGAAATCGCTGGCGAGCTGCGACACCTCCTTCGGATTGCGGTAGTTGATCGTCAACTCGTTGAGCTGCCAGTTGCGTTCGCCGAACAGCGGGTCCATCATGCGACGCCAGGACCGGGTACCGCCCAACGCGGAGGTCTGCGCCACGTCGCCCACAATCGTGAACGAGCGCGACGGACAACGACGGATCAGCATGCGCCAATCCATCGCGGTCAGCTCCTGCGCCTCATCCACCACGATATGGCCATACGTCCACTCGCGGTCGGCCGCGGCGCGCTGCGCGGTTAATTCGGCGTCCATACCATTGATATTGTCCACCAGCATCTGCGAAGTGACGATGCCGGAACCGATACCGGCCTGCGCCAGCGTGTCCTTGGCGAACTGCTCTTCCTCGGCGCGCTTGGCATCCAACGCCTTCTGCCTGGCCACGGCCTTCGGATCCGGTCCAAGCAATTCCATGGCCTCATCCAGCAGAGGTACGTCGCTGACGGTGAAGGGCGAGCCCTTCGGACGCGTCAGCGTCTCGATGTCACGCTCTTCGAGCCAGGGGGCGAAACGGCGCAATTGCTGCGGTTTCGCGAACAGCTGGTCGACCAACCATTCGCCGGTCATCGGCAGCCATGCGAGGTTCAGCGTCTTGCGCAAATCGTCGTTCATACGCAACTGCTGCATCACATCGTTAAGCTCGGCCTGCTCCGGCTCGTAGTCAAGCCGTTCGACGTACCGGTTGCGCATGGCCGACAGCATGTCGCGCACGAAGGTCTCGCGCGCCTTGTTATGCGGCTGCCGCGTGCGCTTGGCATCGGCGATGGCCTGCTCGATATCCGCACGTACCATCGGCACGTTGAAACCGTTGATGCGGATGACCGGCAGATGCGAAGGCACGCGTTCACGAGCCGCCACGGCATTGGCGATCGCCTTGGCCATACGGCGTTCACCCTTGAGCTTGGCCGCATACGGGTCGTCATGCGCGGTGGCGATGATGCCGGGAATCAGATCCGCGATGGTACGGCTGACCACACCTGTCTCACCCAGCGAGGGGAGCACCTGGTCGATGTAATGCAGGAACGTCGAGCTGGGGCCGACCACCAGCACTCCGGAACGCTGCAACGCGCGACGATGCGTATACAACAGGTAGGCCGCGCGATGCAACGCGACCGCGGTCTTGCCGGTTCCCGGACCGCCCTGCACCACCACCGCCTGGTTGAGGTCCGCACGGATGATACGGTCCTGCTCGCCCTGGATGGTGGCCACGATATCGGTCATCTTGCCGGTGCGTTTGGCGTTAAGCGACGCAAGCAGAGCACCCTCGCCGGTCAATGTGCCATTGGAGGACGCCTCGCCGACCTGATCGGAATGCACGTCGAGCACCTCATCCTCGACGCCGACCACTTCCCTGAAACTCAACGTGATATGCCGGCGCATGACGATGTCGCCATGATTCGAAGGCGTCGCCTCATAGAACGGGCGTGCCGCGTCGGCGCGCCAGTCGGTGAGAATCGGCTCATGATCCTCATCGGACAGGCCGATACGCCCAATGTAGCGATGCGCGCCATGCACGTCGTCGAGCCTGCCGAAAACCAGACGATCCTCCACCGCACGAAGCTGGGTGAGACGGTCCTCGTACATGGTGGCGAAGGAATCGCGTTCGGTGCGTTGCGTGGGCGAACCGTGCGATCCTGCGGCCCGGACCGTGTCGAGACGCGACCGAGCCTGCGCCCTCAACGCGTCCAGACGATCATATGCGCGGCTGACGGCCTGTTGCTCCTCACGCAACTGGGCGGAATAACTCGACATTGCTGTCCCTTCATCAAAAACTTAAGGCACTCTAATGTACCCCAAGGCTTCTACGAGCGGCGATTGGCCGCGGCGAATCGCGATGGGCTGACAACGCCGGAACTGTACGGTGCGGACGCGCAATCTCAAATATGGGGAGAAATCGACAATATTTTGAGGCATTTTTGCTTTTTCGTGGGGAAAAATGGTGAGCGGTGGGGTAGAGTGGGGAAAGTGTCTCGGATTGGTGGGCCGAGTGTGGGCAAAAAGGAGGTGCGGTAATGGTCCATGACATTGGAGCAGAACCCGTCTCCGACGATGACCCGGCTCAATCCGGCGGCATGATGGCGGGCTTGCCGCCATTGCTGCTGGGCACCTACACTCCGAAAATCGACGCCAAAGGACGTATGGCATTGCCTGCGAAGTTCCGCAGCCAACTGGGCTCCGGCATGGTGATGGCAAGAGGCCAGGAACGATGCGTCTACCTGCTGCCGCAATCGGAATTCAGACGGATCGCGGTGCAGATCCAACGCACGTCCATGGGAAACAAGGCGGCACGCGACTACCTGCGTGTGTTCCTTTCCGGCGCGGTCGACCAGGAACCAGACAAGCAGGGACGCGTGCTTGTGCCGCAGATGCTCCGCGATTACGCGAATCTGGGCAGCGACATTGTGGTGATCGGCGTGGGAACCCGGGCCGAGATTTGGAACAGACAGGCATGGGAGGATTACTTGGCCGACAAGGAACAAGGATATTCCGACATTGCCGATGACGTATTGCCGGCGATGGAGTTCTAATGACAGACGTGACGACGATTCATCAGCCGGTGCTGCTCCGCGATTGCGTGGACTTGGTGGCACCGGCATTGGCGAAGCCCGGCTCGATCGCGGTGGATTGCACCCTCGGCCTCGCCGGGCATTCCACAGCGTTCCTCAAAGCAAGCCCCAACGCCCGCCTGATCGGCATCGACCGGGACACCGAGGCGCTCGCGCTCGCCACGAAACGCATGGAAATGGAAGGCCTTGCCGACCGTTTCACGCCCGTGCACGCGGCATTCGACGACTTCTCCCAAGTGCTTTCCGACCAAGGCGTCGACAAGGTCAACGCGGTGTTCATGGACCTCGGATTGTCCAGCCTGCAGATCGATGAGACGGAACGTGGCTTCTCCTATTCCCATGACGCGCCGCTCGACATGCGTATGGACGTGACGCAGCCCCTGACCGCGGAGCAGGTGCTCGCCGAATATTCGTTCGCCGATTTGGTGCGTATCTTCCGCGCATACGGCGAGGAGCGGTTCTCCAAGCAGATCGCACGGGAAATCGTACGCCGGCGTGAAACCGAGCCGCTGACCACGTCGGGCCAGCTCAATCGTTTGGTGGACGAGGTCGTGCCGCAGGCCCACCGTCCCGCCGGCAACCCCGCGAAACGCGTCTTCCAGGCGCTGCGCATCGAAGTCAACGGCGAACTGGACAAGCTTGCCGGCACGCTGCCGCAAATCGCCAACCACCTTGCCGTGGGAGGACGTCTGGTGGTGGAGTCGTACCACTCGTTGGAAGACAAAACCGTCAAAGCCTTCATGAACCAAGGGCTTAAGGTCGACGCTCCGGCGGATATGCCCGTGGTGCCGCCCGACATGATGCCGTTCTTCAAGGAACTGACCCGCGGCGCCATCAAGGCGGACGCGGAGGAAATCGCCAACAATCCACGATCGGCGTCCGTCAGATTGCGCGCGGTGGAATTGACCAGACCGATTCCCGCACGATGGCGCAAACGGTTCGACCAAGGCGCGGATTACGCAAGCATGACCAGACAAGGAAGAAGGGACTGAAGTGGCGGCACCAAGAACGATCGCTTCGAATGCGGCTCCGGCCGGCCGCAAAAGCCAGACCGAGACCATCGGCACCACGCGTCCCGAACTGCACGTCATCAAAGGGACCAGAGTCGAAGGCAACGGCATCCGTCACGGCTTCGAACAACTCATCACATGGACGCGGACCCGCAGCACGCCGCTGCTGCACCTGGTCATCGCCGCGGTGTTCCTTGGCGTATGCCTGCTGGGCTCGCTGATGCTGCGCACCCAAATGGTGCAGAATTCCTTCGAGGCGAGCCAAATCGAAACGCATATCACCCAGCTGACCCAGGACGTCGAGGACGATCAGGCCAAGCTCGACGAACTTGACGCCTCATTGCCGAGCAAGGCCGAAGAGATGGGCATGGTCCCGCAGAAAGGCGCATTGACCATCGATCTGAACGGCTATCAGGCAAACGCAAGTGGAGACAAGACCCGGTGAACCCTATCCGCAGGATCTACACGTTCTTCCACAAGAACCTGTTGACGAAAACCATGGCCATCGGCGTCGTTCTGGCGCTGATGGGCACCACCTGCCTTATCCAACTTGCCAATATTCAACTGGTCAACGGCAAAGGCATGGCGCAGGCCGCGGCGCAAAGCCGTACCACCACCGTGACGTTGAAGGCTCGACGCGGCAAGATCATGGATACCAATGGCGCGATTCTCGCGCAAAGCGTCGAACGCTACACCATCATCGGCAACCCCGAACAGGCGCAGGCGTTCATACCGACCACCTGCACCAAACAGACCGGCAGCAACTGCCACCAGATCAACGGCAAGCCGGTCGGCGTGACGGGAGCCGCAGCCGTGGCTCGTCTGCTGGCCCCCGTATTGGGCATGGACGCCACGGAACTGGGCGCCAAACTGTCGATCAGCGGGCAATACGTGGTATTGAAGAAGGACGTGACGCCTGCGGTCAAGCGTAAAATCTCCAAGCTGAACCTCGGCGGCATCGTCTACGCGGAATTAAGCAACGAACGTCTGTACTCCAACGGCACTTTGATGGGCTCGCTATTGGGTGGTGTCGACGCCGACGGCAAGGGCGTGGCCGGCATCGAGCAGATGGAAAACAAGACATTGACGGGCCGTGACGGCTACCAGGTGTACCAACAGGGCAACAGCGGCGTCGAAATCCCCGGAACCATGACCGAATCTAAAGACGCGGTCAACGGATCCGACGTCACCCTCACCATCGACCGGGATGTGCAATGGTACACCGAGAAAGTGCTGAGCGACAGCGAAAACAAATACCATTCCGCTTGGGGCATCGCCATGGTCCAGGACGTGCAGTCGGGCGACATCCTCGCTTTGGCGGACAGCGATACGACCGAGGCCGGAAGCGACCAGGCGAAGATGGGCGCCTCCCGGGCGGTGAGCGAGACCTTCGAACCTGGCTCCATCGGCAAGGTGCTGGCCATGTCGGGCATGCTGCAACTGGGATTGCACAAGATCGATGACAAATTCACGGTACCGAACACGGTGACCGTGGAAGGACAGACCTATAAGGACGCGGTGGACCATGGCAACGAACATTGGACGCTCGCCGGCATCCTCGAACAGTCGTCGAACGTTGGCATGGTCATTGCCGGAGACAAGATGACCAACGAGCAGCGGTACAACTTCATCAGCAAATTCGGTATCGGACAGGCCACAGGACTGAACCTGCCAGGCGAATCCGAAGGCGTGCTGCACCCCTCGGATAGCTGGGACAGGCGAACCCGCAACACCGTGCTGTTCGGTCAAGGGTACACGGTGAACGTCATGCAGCTGACCAACGCGATTTCGGTGATAGCCAACAAGGGCGTCAAAAAGCCGCAACGCATCATCAAGTCCATCACCGACACCGCGGGGCATGTCGAAGAGCAGCAGTCCAAGGGCGAGGCGACACGCGTCATCGACGAATCCGTGGCGAGCCAGATGCTCAACGCCATGGAATCGTCCGCTGAACACTACAACACTTTCGTGAAGGTCGACGGCTATCGTATGGCGGCGAAATCAGGCACAGCAGAAGTCGCCGGAGCGAACGGCCAACTGACCTCGATCATCAGCGATTACTCGACGATCATTCCCGCGGATAATCCACGCTTCGTCATCACCGTGGTGCTCAAAGACCCCCAAGGCAGCTTCGGCGGTTTGACGGCGGGTCCTGTCACCGCGGAGATTGGTGAATTCCTTATGCAGAAGTATGAAGTGCCGGCGTCTTCACCTCGCACGGATGCTATTCCGGTGAATTGGTGAGCGAATACGTATTCAGACACGGAGGGGCGGAAAGGTGAGCGCGGTCAGCGAATCCATGAACAGACGAATGACTTTAGGGCTGCTTGCCAGCCGATACGGTTTCGATCTTGATCCGACGTCGGCGGCTGAAGTGACGATCACTTCCATCGCGGATGATGTCGAATCGGTGCGTCCCGGCGCACTGTTCGTCCCGTCCGCCGATGTGGACGTGCACCAGTTGTCGCAGGCTCAGGAGCAGGGAGCATATGGCGCGATCGTGCCCCATGCGCTGCGCGGTCAAACCGACGACATCCAGATTCCGCTCATCTACGCCGAACCCACCATGGGACAGCTCGGCAAACTGGTGAGCGACATGGCCGGCAATCCGTCCGACGCATTGGCCGTGTTCGCCATCACGGGGAAGAACAGGGAGATCGTGGAATCCGAAGTGAGGAACCTCGCGGATTTCCTGCACATGCTGGGCAACCCCGTCGGCGTGATCAGCTCGTCCGATTCACAGTCATTGGAACGCTTCCTCAATCTGGAATATCCTCTGTCGGCCATCGATGTGCAACGTACCATGGCGGTGTGCGCCGAAGACGGCGCAGCCGCTGTGATCCTCGCGTTGGATGAAGAGACCCTGCGTGAGGACGCGTTGCAATCGGTCAGCGTCGATGTGCTTGCCTGCGATGACAATGGTTTGAGCGATGCCGAGGTTGCGAAACTCGTCGCAAAATTCGGATGCGCGGTCGGCAAACAGACCCGCATCGCGGGACGAACCCAGGAATCCGACCTGCTTGCGGCGCAGGCCGCGACGGCATACGGCCAGACGGACAGCCGTTCGCTGTCCCTGTCCATCGCCATGGTGCTGGCCGCCGGCGTGAGGAAAGCCAACATCAAAAGCGCGTTACGCGTCTCGCGTGACCTGAACTAAACGTGGAACGAAACATTCTCCACGTCAAACACAAACCCAACCATTAGAGGAGTAACGACAGTGAGCAGCCCGACCATGATGCCGATGAGCCTGACGGAGATCGCGCAGGCGGTTGATGGACGGTTGATGCCGACGACCGTGCCGACCGACGAACCGGTGGCCATCAGCGCCTTCACGGATTCGCGCCAGATCGTGCCGGGATCCGTTTTCGTGGCGATTGCCGGCGAACGCGTCGACGGTCATGATTTCGTGCCGAAGGTCGGCGCGCAGGGGGCTGTGGCCGCACTGGTCGACCACGAAATCGCGGGCGCGCAGGTGCCGCAGATCGTCGTAGAAAACACCGTCAAGGCGTTGGGAGCGCTCGCCAAGCATAATATCGAGCGTCGGCGCGCGCTGGAATCGCCGTTCACCGTCATCGGCATCACCGGTTCTGTCGGCAAAACCACCACCAAGGATCTGCTCAAATCGCTGCTGTCCAAAATGGGCGACACCGTCGCTCCGGTCGGATCGTTCAACAATGAGATCGGCCTGCCGCTGACGTCGCTCAAGGTGAACGCCGGCACGCGTTTCCTGGTGGCGGAAATGGGCGCCAATCACGTGGGCGAAATCGCCAACCTCACCTCCCTGGTTCCGCCGGACATCGCCGTGGTGCTCAAGGTGGGCGTGGCGCATCTGGGAGAATTCGGCTCTGCGGAACGCATCGCCCAAGCCAAATCGGAAATCGTACGCGGACTGGTGCCGGGCGGCCTGACCATCCTCAACGCCAACGACGAACATGTGGCCGCGATGAGCGCCATCGCTCCGGCCGATGTGCTGTGGTTCGGCCTGCCGCAGAAAGAAGACGCGCAACTGGACACGACCGCGCTCGACGTGCGCTGCGACGATCTCGACCATCCGTCATTCGTACTGGAAGACAAGACAGGCCGGCACGCCAACGTCACGCTCGGCATCTGCGGACAGCACAACGTCATGAACGCGCTTGCCGCAGCCACGGTGGCGATGACGTTGGGCATGCCGATTGACGCTGTGGCCTCCGGCCTGTCCGACGTGACGAGCATCAGCCCGCATCGCATGGCGGTGTCCACCGTCACCAAGCCCGAAACGTCGTTCACACTGATCGACGATTCGTTCAACGCCAACCCCGATTCCATGAAGGCCGGACTCGATGGCCTGTCGCGCTGGCATGCCGGCGCCGAGCAGCAGCCGTTCAGAATAGCGGTTCTCGGAGCCATGCTGGAGCTCGGACCGGATGAGCATCGCCTGCATGAGGACGTCGGCAGATACGCCGTCGAGGGCGGTGCGGACGCGCTTGTGACGGTCGGCAGTACTTCCGACGAGGCGTTGGACGCGCTTGCCGAGGCCATGGCGCAGGGCGGCAAGGCGGTTGCCGCCGACCCGACGATGGTGCAATGGGCGCATGATGCCGAACAGGCCGACCGAATGGTCACCCGGCTTGCGACCGACCATGAGGGTACAGTGGTGTTGCTGAAAGGATCCCACGCGTCCGGATTGAGCGCTCTGGCGGAGCGTTGGACGCAAAACTGACGGAATCGGCGTCGTGCCGATCATAGCTGACTGAAACGGAGAAGATCAGGTGATTTCACTCATCATCGGCATTATGGTGTCGCTCGTCGTGACGATTGTGGGCACTCCGCTGCTGATTAAGTTGGTGCACAAACTCAACTACGGACAGTACATCCGTCAGGATGGCCCGAAGTCGCATCTCGTCAAGCGCGGCACGCCGACGCTTGGCGGCGTGGTCATCAACCTCGCGGTGGTGCTCGGCTGGTGCTCCTCGGCACTGTATCGGTTCCTCACCAGGGGAGAGGTGCCGTCGTGGTCCGCGGTGTTGGTGCTGTTCGCCATGCTGTCGATGGGATTCTTGGGATTCATCGACGATTTCGCGAAGGTCCGCAAGAAGCAGAGCGAGGGACTGACCGTCAAGGGCAAGTTCATCGGACAGTTCATCCTCGCCACCATATACGCGGTGCTGGCGCTGATTCTGCCGACCAAATCCGGCTTCCCCAGCGCCCAGGCCGGCATGAGCTTCATCGAAAAGCCGTTCTTCAGCTTTGAATTCGCCGGTCGTGTCGTGGCCATCGTGCTGTTCGTGATCTGGGTGAATTTCCTGATGACCGCATGGACCAACGCCATCAATCTGACCGACGGTCTTGACGGCTTGGCCGCCGGCTCCTCGATGATCGCCTTCATCGGCTATGCGATCATCGCGTTCTGGGAGTTCTACCACCTCAAGGGTTCGGACCATCCAGGCTTCACCTATGCGGTGTCCGATCCTCTTGACCTGACCATCATCGCGGCGTGCGCGGCCGTAGCCTGCTTCGGCTTCCTGTGGTACAACTCCAATCCGGCCTCCATCTTCATGGGAGACACCGGCTCCTTGGCGCTTGGTGGTCTGTTCGCAGCCATGTCCATCGCCACGCACACCGAATTCCTGGCGATCATCCTTGGCGGTCTGTTCGTCATCGAGACCATGAGCGACATCATCCAGGTCGGCTACTTCAAGATGACCCACAAGCGCGTTTTCAAGATGGCCCCGATCCATCATCATTTCGAATTGAAGGGCTGGCCGGAAGTGAAGGTCGTGGTCCGGTTCTGGATGATCGAGATGCTGTTCGTGCTGATCGCCTTGGTGCTGTTCTACGGCGATTGGGTGGCCCGTTCCGGCCTGTGACACGATTGCGGGCGCGGCTTTACGCCCGCAATATAAGTGTGCTATCACGGCAAATGACGTTTCCGATTGGAGGGTGATGGATATGAATATGGATGGCAAGACCGTAATCGTGGCTGGTCTCGGTGTCTCCGGGCAAAGCATGATGGAAGTGCTGGGCTCCCGTGCCGGCAGAGTGCTGGGCGTGGATGAGAAGAAGCCGGACGCCGACCTGCATTCCTTCGACCAAATCGATTGGGACAATACCGACATGGTGATGACCTCGCCGGTCTTCAACCCGCGCACGCCATTCATCCTTGAGGCGCAGAAACGCAACATACCGGTCATGAGCGAAGTCGAACTGGCCTGGCAGCTGCGCGTGAACAGCAACACCACCGGCAAGCCGGCGCAGTGGATCGGCATCACCGGCACCAACGGCAAGACCTCGACCACGGAAATGACCTCCGAAATGCTGACCGCATGCGGCCTGGCCGCTCCCGCCGTCGGCAACATCGGCAAAGCCGTGTCGCATGCCGCCGTCGACCCCGCGAACGACGTGCTCTGCGTCGAACTGAGCTCGTTCCAGCTGCATTTCACCTATTCTCTGGAACTCGACTGCGCGGCGATCACCAACATCGCCGACGACCATCTCGATTGGCATGGCGGCATCGAGAACTATGCCGCCGACAAGGCGAAGGTGTTCCACAACGTCAAGAAGGCGCTGGTCTACAACGCCGACGACGAACGCGTCACCAAACTGGCGTTCGCGGCCCAGACCGCGCCGGAATGCCGCCGGATCGGCTTCACGTTGGCCGAGCCGAAGGACGGGCAGATCGGTGTGAAAGATGGCTGGATCGTCGACATGTCCGGCATTGCCGGCGGAGAAGCGGGAAAGCCGTTCCAAGTGGCGAAGGTCACCGATTTCACGCATCTGACCGAGCCGGATGGCACGGTCTACCCGCATCTGCTCGCCGACGCCCTGACCGCGTTGGCGCTGGTGTTGGGTCTCGGAGCAGACAAAGACAAGGCGTTGGCCGCGCTCAAGCAGTTCACGCCGGGCGGCCACCGCATCCAGACCGTCGCCGTCGCCAAAACGTCCGACGGTGGCACCATCCGTTTCGTGGATGACTCCAAAGCCACCAACGCGCATGCGGCCAAGGCGTCGCTTAACAGCTTCGCGGACAAGTCCGTGGTGTGGATCGCCGGCGGACTTGCCAAAGGAAGCCGTTTCGAACAGCTCGTCGCCGACCAGGCGCGCACCATCAAGGCGGCCATCATCATCGGCAAGGACCAGCAGCCAATGCTGGACGCGTTCAAGGCAAGCGCTCCCGACATTCCCATGTCCATCATCGATCCCACGGACAACGACACCGTCATGGCCCGCGCCATCGATGCTGCCGGCACTTACGCGCAATCCGGCGATGTGGTGCTCATGGCTCCGGCCTGCGCGTCCATGGACCAGTTCAAGTCGTACGCCGATCGCGGAAACCAGTTCGCGCAGCAGGCTCAGCGTTGGGTGAATGAGCATGGGGAAGCCTGAGGCCAGCCGTAGCATCACGTCTTCCGCAAGCCGCCCGAACATGACGGACGGCGCCGCGGCACAGACACGAGAACCGTTGAAGAACGGCGGAACGCGTAATCTCGCCAACCCGTTATGGTGCTTCCACGGATTCCGCCTATGCGTGATCATCCTCACGATCTTCGGCGTGATCATGGTGTTCTCCAGCTCTTCGGTGAACATGATCGCCAACGGGCAGTCGCCATGGGCGCAGGCGCTGAAACAGGGCATGTACTGCGTGTTCGGCCTGGTCATAGCATTCATCACGATGATGCTGCCGGCCAGCTTCTACCGAAAGATCAGCTTCTGGTTCCTGCTTGGCGCCATGGTCATGCAGGCCGCCACACTGACGCCATTGGGCGTCGAAGTCAACGGCAACAAAGGATGGATCGGCATTCCGGGCGTGTTCACCATGCAGCCCGCGGAAATCGTCAAGCTGGCGTTATGCATCTGGATGCCGAACGAGCTGATCAACGCGCGCAAGCAGGTGAAGAAGGTCGGCGCGCCCCGCGCGTACTCCAAGCTTATTCTCGGCTATCTGTGCGCGTTCTGCCTGGTCATGTCCGGCAAGGATCTTGGTACGGGCTTGATTATTCTCGCAATTGGCGGCATTGCATTGCTGCTTGGCGGATTCCCCGGCAAATGGCTTGCCGGAGCCGCGCTGCTTGGCATATGCGGTATCGTCGGATTCATTCTGACCAGCCCCAACCGACTCGGCCGCATCATGGCGGCCTACCGGACCTGCTCTCCGTCCGACCTGCAGGGCGTGTGCTATCAGGCGGTCCACGGCAAATACGCGATCGCATCCGGCGGCTTGTTGGGCGTCGGCATCGGCAATTCCGGCGAGAAATGGGGCTATCTTCCCGAAGCGCACAACGATTTCATCTTCGCCATCATCGGCGAGGAAACCGGATTCGTCGGAGCAGCCATGGTGATTCTGCTGTTCATCGTCATGACGTGGTGCATGCTGATGGTGGCCGTGCAGGTCCGCGACCGGTACATCACCATGGCGTTGGTGTGCATCGCGGTATGGATCGTCGGCCAGGCGTTTGTCAACATCGGCGTCGTCGTCAGCCTGCTGCCGGTCATGGGCGTGCCGATGCCGTTCGTATCAGCAGGCGGATCGTCTCTTATCATGTGTCTGGGGGCCGCCGGCGTGGCCATCAGCCTGATGAAGGAGCAGCCGCAGGTCAAAGCCGAGAACCGCATACTGTAATCGGTTCCCGTCATGCGAGTTGCGAAGCAAGCAAAAGAAACGTAGACGAAATGTAAGTATCTGCATCGGCGGCGGTATGCCGCGTGGCCTGCCGCCGCATGGTGGGCTAAGCTCGTGGATTATGAGCAATCAGAAGCATATCGTTCTTGCCGGTGGCGGCACGGCAGGCCACGTCAATCCTCTGCTCGCCGTGGCGCATGTGATTCGCGAGCTTGAACCGGAAGCGGATATCGCGGTGGTGGGCACCGCCGTCGGTCTGGAGCGTGATTTGGTTCCGCAGGCCGGTTTCGAACTGGAAACCATCGAAAAAGTGCCGTTCCCGCGCAGGCCCAACAAGGCTGCGCTGCAGTTTCCAGCCAAATGGAAGGCCGAGAAGGCCAAAGTACGTGACATCCTCACCCGGCATCAGGCCCAAGTGGTCGTCGGTTTCGGCGGATACACGTCCGCACCCGTATACGCGGCCGCGCACAGCATGGGCATTCCGATTGCGATTCACGAACAGAACGCACGCGCAGGCATGGCCAACAAGCTGGGCGCGCGTTGGGCGTCCATGATCGGTGCCGCATACGCCCAGCCAGGACTGAAACCACGCAGGGGCGTCGAAGTCGAACGCGTGGGCCTGCCGCTTCGTCCGGCAATCGCACGATTGGCGTCCGATCTGGAACATGACCGTACCGCCACTCGTAAAGCCGCCGCGGCGCAGCTTGGCGTCGATCCGGACCGTCCGCTCGTGGTCATCACCGGCGGATCCTTGGGCGCGGTGAACGTGAACAGGGCTGTGGCCGCTTCCGCCAAGGATCTGCTTGCGCACGCCCAGGTGATTCATCTGACCGGTAAGGGCAAAGACGACGAAGTGCGTTCCTTGGTGTCGGTAAGCGCCGGAGAGGACGTGCTCGGCGAGCTTGGCCCCGACCACGTTTCGGATGGCGACTACCGTGTGGCTCCCTATCTGGAACGCATCGATCTGGCGTTCGCCTGCGCCGATCTGATCATCTGCCGTTCCGGAGCCGGCACGGTCAGCGAGCTGACGGCTTTGGGACTGCCGGCGATTTACGTGCCTCTGCCGATCGGCAATGGCGAGCAGCGTTTCAACGCGCAGCCCGTGGTCGACGCGGAAGGGGGCTTGATGGTGGCGGATGGCGATTTCACCCCGGATTGGGTCCGTGGCCATGTGCCGGAACTGCTCGCCGATCCGGACAAGCTGTCCCGATACGGTGCCAACGCGTGGAAATACGGCATCCGCGACGCCGCCGAAGTCATGGCGAAGCGCGTGCTCGCGCTAATCGATCAGCCAGCTGATTAACCGGCCGAACAATCATGACCGCACCCCGTGGGAGACCATGGGTGCGGCCATAATGAAATGAGCTTGAAAACAATTTACGAGGAGCAATCGTGTCTGACAACCAGCGTGAAGCCGGTACCATAATTCTTGACCCAACCCATGCGTCGTTCGCACCTGAAGAGACGGTGCATGACCTAGGTGCCACGCATTTCATCGGCATCGGTGGCGCGGGCATGAGTGTGCTCGCTGAAATGCTGCATGAGCAGGGTGTCGAGGTCGATGGTTCGGACCGTGAGCCAAGCGCCAAAACCGACCGTCTGCAAAGCCTCGGCATCACCGTCGAATTCGGCCAGCAGGCGAAGAACGTCGAAGGCAAGAACACCGTCGTGTTCTCCAGCGCCATCAAGCCGGACAATCCGGAAATCGTCGCCGCGCATGAGGCAGGGGAGCGCATCGTGCACCGCAGCGACATCCTCGCCCTGCTGATGAACGCGAAACGTGCGGTGACCGTGGCCGGCGCCCACGGCAAGACCACGACCAGCTCCATGCTGGCGCACATTCTCGTGAACGCCGGAGAAGGCGAGCTCGCCGATCCGAGCTACGCCATCGGCGGTTCCATCCAAGGCAAAGACGGTGCCATTTTGGACGGCGGCCATGCCGGCAAGGGCAACGTGCTGGTGGCCGAGGCCGACGAATCGGACGGCAGCTTCGCCAAATACCATCCGCAAATCGCCATCATCACCAATTCCGAAGCCGACCACCTTGACCACTACGGCACGCAGGACAACTATCGGGCCGCATTCGTGGACCATGCCGGACACGCCACCAAAGCCGTAATCATGTGCGGCGACGACGAAGGCAACCTTGCCGTGCTACGTGCGCTTGACGCCACCGTGGCCGGACGCACGATCGTCTATTCAACACGGAACGCCGCCGAATTGGGCGACCTGAACGGTGCCACGCTGGTACGCATCGAATCGGAAAGCGAAACCGCCGAAAGCGGAGCCGAACATTTCACGCTGCATATTCCGGGCGGACTGATCGGCGAAGAGGAGCGCCGCATCGCAGTGACGCTTACCGTTCCCGGCATCCACAACGCACGCAACGCCTCCGCGGCGATTATCGCGGCCGCGCTGTTGGGCATGGACGTCGAACGTGCCTCCGCGGCGGTCACCTCGTTCCTCGGTGCCGCACGCCGCTTCCAGGTCCGTGGCACCGTCAGCCAAGTGACGGTCGTCGATGATTACGCGCATCATCCGACCGAAATCGCTGCGCTGCTGGATGCGGCCCGTCGCCGCTACCCGCAGTCCAAGATCCGTGTGATCTTCCAGCCGCACCTGTTCTCCCGCACGCGTTTCTTCAGCTCTGAATTCGCGCAGGCGCTTGCCAAGGCCGATGACGTCATCGTTACCGGCATCTTCCCCGCGCGCGAGAAGCAGGAGGATTTCCCCGACGTGACTCCGGCCACCATCGTGGACGAGGCGCTCAAGCTTGAGCATGAACCGGCAAAGGACTGGATCCGTGGCGTCGAAGACATGCACACCGCGGCCCAGATGATGGTGATGCGCGCGCATCATGGCGACGTCATCTTCACCGTAGGCGCCGGCGACATCACGCAGATGGACGAGGTCATCCTGCATGCTCTTGAAGCGCATCGTTGGGATTGCGAGGGCTGATGGCTCGACGGGTCATCAGTTCCGGCAAGGATGTGCAGGAGACGGACCAGTCGGGCGGACGACGTTCCGGACGGTCCATCTCATCGGAGCATGCCGAAGGACGGTCGATTGAAGGGTACGCGGACCGTTCAAAAGCCGAAGGCTTCGTAGACGCGCGACGTTTGCAAAGCGAGGACCTGGTTTCCAAAACCCTGCAGGAGACCACCGGCACGATCGGCATCATGACACGTCCGAAAGTGGTTGATTTCGGCGAACGGCTCAAGGAACGCCGTCAGGCCGGCGCGCGAGCCATAGTCCTGCGCGTGCTCATCGGTCTTGTCGTAGCCGTGGTTTTGGGAGCTGTCGTCTGGCTGTTCCTCTTCTCGTCGGTGTTCCGTTTGGAGCCAGGCAACATCAGCGTGGTCGGCGCCAACGAATGGGTGAGTGAATCGCAGGTGCTTGACATCGCGAGGCAGCAGTCCGGAAAATCGTTGTTCCTGGTTTCGGATGGAGCCGTGGAGAAGCAGATCAAGGCGATTCCGGGAGTCACGTCAGCCAAGTCGAAGAAACAGCTGCCGAACTCGCTTGAAGTGACGATCAAGGCGCAGAAACCCGCGGCCATGCTCAAAACCAGCGAGGACCATATGACGGCGGTCGACAGCAAGGGCCGCGTGCTCAATTCCGTCAGCGGCGTTTCCGTGGAAGGCATTCCCGTCATCGAAGTGCAGAACGTCGATGCGAGCCTGTCTAGGCGTCCTATCAAGGAAGCGTTGAAGATTCTCAGCTCACTGCCGGAATCGATGCGCAACTCCATCACCAAGGTCACCGCGGCGACCCAGGATTCCATCACCACGGAACTCAATGGGGGAGACCGCGTGATCGTATGGGGTGATTCCTCGGACCTGAAGCTCAAGAAAGCGGTGGTGGACAAGATCGTCAATGATCCGAACGTGATTGGAGACAAGCATAACGTGGACGTGTCCGCGCCGTTGAGACCGATCATCAAATAGCGTTATTGCGCAACGTCACTGCATGACGGAGCGGAAATACTTTGATCTAGCTCTTTTTGTCTTGACAGAAAAACGAAACGCGCTCTGGACCTTCTTTCCAAGGGAGGGCCAGAGCGCGTTTCCGCGTTTGGATGGATGGTATTAGCCGTATGCGTTGAACGGGCGTCAGTCCTTGACGATGGTCTTGCCTGCGGTCGCCCCTGGCGTCAAGTCCTGAATCTCCGTGATCTCCAGAACGGGAATGGTCATGGGCTTCTTCGTGCCGTTATGTTCGGCCACGGCGACCTGCTCATCGTAGATCGCATCATCGGAATGCAGAGTGACGTTGCCACGGAAACGATAACCTCGCTTCTGCTCAAGATTGGCCACTGCGATGACCAGTTCGCTGCCGTCGAGCAGATTACGGTACATTTGACCGGCGGTACGCTCGTGATAGCCGATATGAGTGTCATCGATGACGAACGTGCTCATTTTCGGCCCCAAATCGACGTGTCCATCCTTGCCGATGGTGGCCACCCAAGCGAGATTGCTGCTGATGAAATCCTTCATTTCCTCTGTAAGCTTCGCCATGATATCGTCCCTTTCGATGGTTGGCTGGCCGGCGGCTTGTAATATTGGAAGGCGCCGGACGGTTATTTCGATGATACGGAGGCGTTGCTGCCGACATGCGCTGTTTCACCGAACGAGAAATGTGATTACCAATACAGAAAGCCGTCATTGCTGACACATGATTCGTGCCCACATTTTGCCCATGTTTTTGAGAAATATCGCGATAAAGGGTGAATTGCAGCGAATTGCAAAAGTGGCGGAAACCGTTGGAAATAAAGGAAAAGCCGCCATTTCTGGCGGCTTTCAATCCGTGGAGATGCGGGGAATCGAACCCCGGTCCGATGACCGAACCCTCAGTCTTCTACGTGCGTAGTCTGCTGGCCGTGCGGCGGTTTTTCTGCCCCCATCGATGTCGCAGACAACTGATGGCGAGCATATCTACAGTAAAAGTCCCTTGCCGGCCCTGTGGCTCAGCCGGTAAGGCAAGTCTTCTAAACGACGCTCAACATCCCCCCAAAGACGAGGGGGAGTGAACGGAGCGGCTGCTCACTGGTTAATCCTGGCGCGAAGCTCAGGCAGCGAGAGCGAACTCAGTGCGGTTAGATTTAGCACTTATTCTTTTGTAGGGGGCATCCACGAGCGGACCCTACGTTCTCGGCACGCTTCCCTGCGACGAACAGGTCACCGTCGAAACCGATCATCCCCAAATATTGAATTATCAAACCTTCCAGCTTTATAGCCAGACATTTCAAGATACCACGGTTTATCCGACAAACCAAATTATGCTATCGGCGATTCATCATACCGACGAAACTTCGCAAAACCGGTAAAAAAAATTCCGCATGCCGTTATTTGACGGCATGCGGAATCGGTGATGATGAAAGGAGAAGATACGCTTACTTGGCTGCTGCGGCGAGGTAATCCGGAACGCCTTCGGTCGGGTAGGCCGGCCAGCCTCCTTCCTTGGTGCACACGTAGGCGGCGGTGTTCACGGCCGCGCGATGCGCTTCCTTGAGGGAGGCACCGGACAGGATCTTGCCGGTGAAGGAGCCGGAGAAGGAATCGCCGGCTCCGACGGTGTCGGCCACCTCGACATGCGGGGTCAGCAGAGTGGAGGTCTCGCCGTCCTTGGCGATGATGGTGCTGAAGGTCGCGCCGCCGGTCAGGATGGTGTACTCCAGATCGAAGCGATCCATGAACCACTTGCAGGCCTCTTCGTCGTTGCCCTCCGGAATGGAGAACATCTCACGCATCATGATGAGCTCGTCGTCGTTGATCTTGAAGATGTTGGCGTATCCCAGCAGCTCCTCGATCAGCTCCTTGGAGTAGAAGTTGGCGCGCAGGTTGATGTCGAAGAACTTCAGCGCGCCTTCCTTGGCATGCTGGAGCAGTTTGATGATGGTGTCATGCGATTCCTGGGAACGCAGACCCAGCGTGCCGAAGCAGATGGCGTCGGCCTTGGACACGGCCTCGGCGAGTTCGTCGGTGTAGCCGATGTGGTCCCAAGCCACGTTCTGCACGATGGTGTATTCCGGAATGCCGTTGGTCAGTGCCACGGCGACGGTGCCGGTCGGGTATTCGTTGGTCTGCACCAGCGTGTTGATGCCGGCCTTGTGCGCATCGTTGAGCAGCTCGGCGCCCAGCTCGTCGTTACCGACGGCGCTGATGGCGTAGCTTTCTGCGCCGTTCTGGGACGCGTGGTAGGCGAAGTTGACGGGAGCGCCGCCGGCGCGCTTGCCGGTGGGGAGCATATCCCACAGGATTTCACCGAGGGCGATGACGATTGGCTTGGACATGGGTGGTTCCTTTCTTTGGTGGGCGGCGTGCTATGCGACGTCGAAGAACATCGATGGATGTTCCAGAAAATTGGTGATGGCCACGGCGGCGGCACCGGTAACGGTGGCGTCGGTGGGCAGGGCGGACAGGGTGATTCGGGTGTTGCGCCCGATTTCGGGGATCGTGCGTTCGCGCACGACTTGTGTGACTTCGTCGAGCAACGGCTGGCCGGCTTGCGCGATGATGTCTCCAAGAACGATGTGTGTCGGATTGAAAGCGTTGATGATGGTGACCGCGCCGTACCCAACGTATCGGGCAACATCGAGCATCAGAAGCGTCGCGGTCTCGTCTCCCGCGTTCGCCTTGGCGAACAGTGCTGCGCAAGCCTGCGCATGCGTCATCGTCTCGCATCCGGGAACGATGCTCGGGTTGGCGTTGAGTTGTTCGTGGATGGCGTTGGCGGAGCAGTAGCGTTCCAGGCATCCGACATTGCCGCAGTCGCATGGCTTGCCGTTCACGTCGATGGAGACGTGTCCGATTTCCGTGGCGGTGCCGTGCTCGCCGTAGTAGATGGTGCCGTTGTCGATGACTCCGAGGCCGATGCCTTCGCCAAGCAGATAGTAGGCGAGGGAACCTTCCGACAGTTCCGGATTGAACAGGAACTGCGCCAGCGCGCCGGCGCGGGCGTCCTGTTCGACGAACACGGGGACGCTGAATGCGTTGCTGAATTCGTCGATGAAGTTGATTTGCCTCCAGCCCTGCATGGAGGAGACCAAAGCGGTGCGTCCTTCGTCCTTTAAATAGGGCCCCGGAACCGCCATGCCGACGGCCACGATGCTGGGGTCGTCCTTGATGAGCTGGCGTACGGTATCTCGAATGCGCTCCACCGTTTCGGGGATGTGCTCTTCGCTGACGGTAGGCAAGTCGGACAGGAAGATACGGTTGCACTTGAGGTCGAAGACCGCGATTTGCACCAGACTGCGGGCGAACTTCACGCCGATGATGTGGTATTTGGCACAATTGAGATTCAGGCCGATGGAACGGCGGTTCTTGTCTCCGTCCATGTCGCCGGTTTCGTCGATGATGCCCTGCGCCAGCAGTTTCGCGGTGATTTTGGTGATTGCCGCCGGAGTGAGCTTGATGGCTTTGGCGATCTGCGCGCGTGAGCAGATGCCATTGTGGTACAGGTATTGCAGGATGCGGGAACGGTTGTTTTCCGAAATCGATGACTGTTGGGCGCTGTACCTACTCATGCTCACCTCCTTGCGACAGTGCATGGACCCTCGTTGAACTTCTTAATATATTAACGCCGTTAATTGATTAATGCAATTCATGTTGTGCCGCGTGTCGCGCGCTTATCTGGGTCTCTCTGTGCGAAAGCAATGAGTAAAAAAGAAGGACGTAGACCTTGAATGCGACTTTGGCTGGGTCCGTCTCATAAAATGGCTGGTTTTTCTTATTTTCTTTCACTAGTCGTTAAAACGTTGGAATTTCGCCGTTTTAATGCATAGCAGAAAACGGCGAATATAAGGTAGGTGGGTAAAACGGCCTCCAATGAAACGTACGGTTAACATTGCGCGCCGATTCTTGTCACTATATCGCCTTGCACAGGGGCGATTCGGATAGAAAAGAGAGGATTCCATAGTGAATCGCAAGAAAGTTATCGCCGCTCTGGCTTCTGTCGCGGCTCTGGCTTCCCTGGCCGCCTGCGGCGGCGTGAAGGACGGTGGCGCCGCAACTGGCAACACCATCACCGTCGGCACGACCGATAAGATCACCAGCCTTGATCCGGCTGGCTCCTACGACAACGGTTCCTACGCCGTGCAGATTCAGGTGTTCCCGTTCCTGTACGCGCAGAACTACAACACTTCCGAGCTGTCTCCGGACATCGCCGCCGATGACGGCACCTGGAGCGCCGACGGCACCGAGTTCACCGTCAAGCTCAAGAAGGGCTTGAAGTTCGCGAACGGCCACGATCTGACCGCCTCCGACGTCAAGTTCTCCTTCGACCGTATCAAGAAGATCAACGACGAGAACGGTCCGTCCTCCCTGCTGGCCAACATCGAGTCCGTCGAGGCCAAGGATGACACCACCGTCGTGTTCCACTCCGCGGTCAAGGACGACGTGACCCTGAAGCAGGTGCTCTCCAGCCCGGCCGGCCCGATCGTCGACGAAGAGTCCTTCTCCGCCGACAAACTGACCGATGCCAACACCGTCGTCAAGGACAACGCCTTCGCAGGCCCGTACAAGCTCACCTCCTACAAGGTGAACGAGGCCCTGGCATATGCCAAGAACGATTCCTACAAGGGTTTGACCCCAGCTAAGAACGACGTTGTGCAGGTCAAGTACTTCGCCGATTCCTCCAACCTGAAGATGGCCGTGCAGCAGGGCCAGGTCGACGTGGCCTACCGCTCCATGACCCCGACCGACGTCGAGGACCTGTCCAAGGACAACAAGGTCAAGGTCGTCAAGGGACCGGGCGGCGAAGAGCGCTTCCTTGCCTTCAACTTCAAGATCATGCCGTACGGCGAGAAGTCCAGCGAGCCGAACGCCGACAAGGCCAAGGCCGTGCGTCAGGCCGTCGCAAGCCTGATCGACCGCAACGAGCTGGCCACCAAGGTCTACAAGAGCACCTACACCCCGCTGTACTCCTTCATTCCGGATGGCCTGTCCGGCCACGACGACACCCTGAAGGCAGCCTATGGCGACGGTTCCGGCAAGCCGGATGCGGCCAAGGCCAAGAAGACCCTCGAAGCCGCCGGTGTGAAGACCCCGGTAGACCTGAAGCTCCAGTACAACCCGGACCACTACGGCCAGTCCTCCGCCGACGAGTATGCGGCCATCAAGGCCCAGCTCGAGGAAGGCGGCCTGCTCAAGGTCGACCTGCAGTCCACCGAATGGACCCAGTACAACAAGGACCGTAACGTCACCAAGGATTCGGACGGTTCCTACCCGGTCTACCAGCTCGGCTGGTTCCCGGACTACTCCGATCCGGACAACTACCTGTCCCCGTTCTTCCGTGACGGCAACTTCGTGAACAACGGCTATTCCAACAAGGACGTCAACGACCTGATCGTCAAGCAGGCCGGCCAGACCGACGCCAAGGCCCGCGAAGACACCCTGAAGGAAATCCAGAAGCTCGAGACCGAAGACCTCTCCACCATCCCGCTGCTGCAGGGTGCCCAGGTCGCGGTCACCGGATCCAGCGTGAAGGGTGTCGTCCTCGACGCCTCCTTCCGCTTCCGCTACGCTTCCGTGACCAAGGCCTGATAAAGGTTTTGATCGCCCCTGCCCACCCTTAAGATGGGCAGGGGCTCAATTTGTATCTGAAACACCAATAAGGAAAAAGGAGCCCGACGTGACGCAAAGCGCAACCGAGGCTCAGCCGAAAGCCAAGAAAAACAAGCTTTCAAGCGGATTCTTCCGTTTCGTGCTCACACGCTTTCTGCTGATCATTCCTACAGTATTCATTCTTGTAACCATCGTTTTCTTCGTGATGCGCGCCACCGGCGACCCGATCTCCGCCGCACTCGGCGGCCGCCTGACCCCGGAAGAACTGCAGAAGCGCATCCATGCGGCCGGCTACGACCGTCCGCTCATCGTGCAGTACATCGATTATCTTGGCGGCCTGCTGCACGGCGATCTCGGCACCACGCTGACCGACAACCAGAAGGTCAGCAGCATCCTCGTCCACTACGGCTCCGCCACATTCGAACTGGCATTCCTCGCGCTCATCGTCGCGCTCATCGTCGGCATCGGCTTGGGACGCATCGCCGCACGCAAGCGTGACCACGCGGCCGATGCGGGCATCCGCACCTTCGCCATCCTGTGCTATGCCACCCCGGTGTTCTTCCTCGGCCTGATTCTGAAGCTCATCTTCGCCATCTGGCTGAACGTGCTGCCGGCATCCGGGCGCTCATCGCTTGGCAGCGAGATGCAGTTCTCCCGACTGGTCTCGCCGACCGGCTTCTATATCATCGACGCGATCCAGTTGGGCGACATGTCCGTGTTGCTTGATGTGCTCCGTCACGCTGTGCTGCCGGCCCTTGCGTTGGGCCTGCTGACCGCCGGCGTGTTCATCCGTTTGGTGCGTACCAACGTGATCGCCACCTACAATTCCGGCTACGTCGAAGCGGCACGTTCCCGCGGCGTCTCCGAGAAACGCCTGCTCAACAAGCACGCATGGAAGCCGGCGTTGATTCCAATCATCACCGTCATGGGCATGCAGATCGCCCTGATGCTCGCAGGCGCGGTGCTCACCGAAACCACCTTCGAATGGAAGGGTCTCGGCTTCATGCTGTCGCAGTACCTGAAGGCACGCGACTTCGTGGCCGTGCAGGGCATCGTTATCCTAATCGCCATCATCGTGGCCGTCGTCAACTTCATCGTCGACGTCATCGCCGCGTTGGTCGACCCGAGAGTGAGGTACTGACATGACCGCAGCATCTGCCAACAAGGTCACCGTTCCAGGCGACAATCGTCTGGACGAGCTCAAGCTCGGCAACAAGACGCCATTCTGGCATAAGATTCCGATCATCAAGGAACTGCGCGTCGCAGTCGGCTGGCAGAAAGGCATGCTGATCACGGGCCTCGTGCTCACGGCGTTCTTCCTGCTGGTCGCCATTTTCGCGCCGCTCATCGCGCCATACAGCTACGCGCAGCTCAAGGGCGCCGACGGCGTTTCCTTCCCGGCCCAGGCGGCACCGTCCTCCGAACACATCTGGGGCACCACTGCAGGTGGCTACGATGTGTTCAGCCGTGTGGTCTGGGGTGCCCGCACCGCCGTCATCGCCATCGTCGTCGCGGTATTGCTGTCGATTTTCGCAGGCGTGCTGCTCGGCCTGGTCTCCGGCTATTTCGGCGGATGGGTCGATCGTGTGCTCGTCATGATCGCCGACGCCGTGTACTCCTTCCCGTCGCTGCTGCTGGCGATTCTGATGGCGATCATGATCTCCCACGGCCAGTCCGGCCTGTGGAGCGGCATCTTCGCCTCCGGCATCTCCATCACCGTGGTCTATATTCCGCAATACTTCCGTACCATCCGTGCCGAAGTGATCCGCATCAAGGAATCCGCGTACGTGGAATCCGCCCGCGTGGTCGGCGCCTCCACGTGGCGCATCATGACCAAGCACCTGTTCAAGAACTCCACACGAACCCTGCCGGTCATCCTGACGCTGAACTCCTCCGAAGCTATCCTGACCCTTGCGGGCCTGGGCTTCCTGGGCTTCGGCATCGAACCGACCGCGGCCGCCGAATGGGGATACGACCTCAACCGCGCCGTCTCCGATGTGACCGCCGGCATCTGGTGGACCGCCGTGTTCCCGGGTCTGGCCATCGTGCTCATCGTGCTGGGCATCACCCTGGTGGGCGAATCGCTGAACGATCTGGCCGATCCGCGTCTGCGCGCCCGCAAGTCCGCAGGCGAAGTGGTGGGTTCCATCGAGGACACGTCCGTGGACCCCAGCCAGGAGCCAGGCAAGCGCAACGAGGTCGTCGCCGAACTTGAGGCGGCGAAGAATCCGATGGGAGCCAGCGACAAACCGGTGACCGTCACCGACCGTGATCCGTCATTCGTGGCTTCCGAATGGGCTTCCGAGGAAGGGGAGTGAACCGATGAGTGAAATCAAGGAAGGCAATCTCGCCGAGATCAAGGACCTCAGCGTCTCGTTCATGACCGACGCCGGTTCCATCAAAGCCATCGACAAGATCAGCTTCGAAATTCCCCGTAAGAAGGTCATCGGCGTGGTGGGCGAGTCCGGCTCCGGCAAGTCCGTGACCGCACGCTCCCTCATCAAGCTGCTGCCGGAGACCGCTACGACCTCCGGCGCGGTGTACCTGTCGAACCGCGCGGGCACCGAAGAGCTGGAAGTGCTGTCGCTGTCCGGCGAACAGCTGCGCGAAATGCGCGGCGCCGAAGCGGCCATGGTGTTCCAGGAGCCCAATTCGGTGCTCAACCCGGTGTACACCATCGGATGGCAGATCGAGGAAGGCCTTCGCGCCCATGGCATGAAGGACAAGAAGGAACTCCGTGCCAAGTCCATCGACATTCTCAAGAAGGTCGGCATTCCGGACGCGGAAACCCGCATCGACTACTACCCACACCAGTTCTCCGGCGGCCAGAAGCAGCGCATCGTCATCGCCATGGCCCTGGTGCTCAACCCCGGCCTGATTCTGGCCGACGAGCCGACCACCGCCCTCGACGTGACCGTGCAGGCCGAAATCCTCGACCTGCTGCGTCTGGCGCGCGACGAGTTCGACGCATCCGTGCTCATCATCACCCACAACATGGGCGTGATCGCCGACATCGCCGATGAGGTCGTGGTCATGTACCGCGGCCACGTCGTCGAACAGGGCAGCGTCGAGCAGATCTTCTACTCGCCGAAGGACGACTACACCAAGCGTCTGCTTGCCGCCGTGCCGCGTATTGGCCAGAAACTGGTCGTCAAGGATGCCGATGGCAAGGTCATCGAACGTGAGAAGGATTGGCGCGATCAGCCCATCGCGGTCGAGGCCAAGGGACTGACCATCACGTATCCGGGTCATCTCATGCAGCCTGATTTCAAGGCCGTGGACGGCATCGACTTCACCATCCACCGTTCCGAAGTGCTCGGTCTGGTAGGCGAGTCCGGTTCCGGCAAATCCACCACTGGCCGTGCCATCGCAGGCCTGCAGAAGATTTCCGGCGGTTCCCTGAACGTTCTAGGCATAGAAATGAACGGTGTGAAGGAACGCGACTTCAAACCCAAACGCGCCGACATCGGCTTCGTGTTCCAGGATCCGGGCAGCTCGTTCAATCCGCTGATGACCATCGCGGAAAACGTGGCCGAACCGTTGATCGTGCACAAGAAGTTTTCGTCGGTATCAGACGCCCGCAAGTATGTGGGCGATCTGCTTGAGATGGTGCAGCTTCCGCGCGCCTATATGAACCGTTTCCCGCACGAGCTGTCCGGCGGCCAGCGCCAGCGCGCCTCCTTGGCACGCGCGTTGGCGTTGAAGCCAAGCCTGCTCATCGCCGACGAACCGACCTCCGCGTTGGATGTGTCGGTGCAGGCGAAGGTGCTGGAACTGTTCAAGAAGCTGCAGGCCGAAATCGGCTTCGCATGCCTGTTCATCACGCACGACCTCGCCGTGGTCGACATGCTCGCCGACCGCATCATGGTGATGCACAAGGGCCAGATCGTGGAACATGGCGATGCGGACCAGATCATGCAGAATCCGCAGAACCCGTACACGCAGAAGCTGCTGGCCTCCCTGCCGGTGCCCGATCCGCGCGAACAGCGCAAGCATCGCGAGCATCTGCATGAGCTGCTTGCCGCCCAGCAGTGAGCTGATCCACGGAATCTAATAAAAAGGAATCCCCGCAACGCTTGAAACGTTGCGGGGATTCCATTTTATGATGTATGGAAGGCGATTTCAGCGGATGGTGCCGTTGAAGGCAAACTGGGCATGGGAATCACCATTCGCCTTGGCCTTCAGATATTCGCGTACGTAAGCCATGCGTTCCACCGTGGTGGCTGCCAACGGTTCGGGCAGAGCATCAGGGGAGAACCAGCCTACGCTGAGGCTTTCCTCATCGCCGACGAACGGCTCCGTGTTGCCATTCGGATCGGGCCTGCAGATGAACAGGTGATCCATGTACATGGTGTTGTCCCCATTCGCATAGGTGAGGACCTTTCTGGACGATTTGACCGACACCAGATCGGTGACGACCACATCCACGCCGGTCTCCTCCTTGACCTCGCGGGCAACGGTATCGGCCGGTTCCTCTCCGGGCTCGTTGATGCCATACACCATGGCCCATTCGCCGGTGTCGGAGCGCCGTCCCAACAGCACACGGCCCTGCTCGTCCTCGACATAGCCGGAGACGCCCATGAGCCATAACAGATCGTGGCCTATCTTCTTACGAAGTTCGAGTACGAATTCAGGCGTGGGCATGATGCATCCTCAGGCCTTCGCACCTTCGGCGGCCATATCGGCCATCCACGCCTCGACATCGTCGATCCGCTTCGGAATGCCCGCGGAAATCCATTCCGGACCATCCTCCGTCATGAGCACATCATCCTCGATACGAATGCCGATGCCACGGTATTCCGGCGGAATCAGCAGATCATCCTCACGGAAGTACAGGCCCGGTTCGATGGTGAAGATCATGCCCGGACGAATCTTGGCGTTCTGATACGACTCATAACGCGCCTGCGCGCAATCATGCACGTCGAGACCCAGATGGTGGGCCACGCCGCAGGCGAGCCAACGGCGATGCTGCTGGCCTTCAGGGGAGAGCGACTCCTCGACATCGACCGGCAGAATACCCCAGTCATGCAGACGTTCGGCGATCACGCGCATGCACGCATGATGGATGTCCGAATACGTGGCGCCCGGCTTGGCCGCCTCGAAACCGGCCTGCTGGGAATCCAACACGGCCTGGTACAGCTTCTTCTGGAAATCGGTGAACTTGCCGTTGGTCGGGAACGTGCGGGTGATGTCGGCGGTATACAGGCTGTTGACCTCCACACCGGCGTCGATGAGCAGCAGCTCGCCCGACTCCACGGTACCGGTATTGCGCATCCAATGCAGAATCGGAGCGTGGGCGCCGGAAGCGATGATGGTGTCGTAGCCGACCTCGTTGCCCTCCTCGCGGGAGATGGCGTTGAACGCGCCCTCCAGCATGCGCTCCGAACGCGGCTTGCCAAGGGAAGACGGAATCTTGCGCAGAATGTTGTCGAAACCGTGCTTGGTTGCGGCCACGGCCTTGCGCATCTCGCGAACCTCATACTCATCCTTGCACATGCGTGCCTCGGCGGCGAATTCGTGCAGCTTGTCATCGGCAGCGGTGTTATTGTCCGGATCAGCGAAACCGTTGGCTTCACGGATCTCCTCGACCATGCTGGTAATCGCCGGATCGGCTTCACGAATCACGCGCACGCGCACCGCGCCGGCCTCAGTGCCGACATCCTTGCTCAACGCGTCGGGCAGCTGCGCGATGTCGTTGGTTTCGATGCCGGTCATCGCGGTCATTTCCTTCACACCGGCACGCGGACCCACCCAATACTCGCCATAATGGGCGTTCATGAAAAAGTCCTGCGTGTAATGGTTGGCACGCGGAGCCACGAACAGTTCCGGAACATGCGTCTTGCCGGCCTTCGCTTCCGGAGAATCCGGATCGACGGGATTCAGCACCAGCACCGCGCCGGCCTCGAAATCCTCACCCAAACCGGTGTAGTAGGAGAACGTCGTATCCGGACGGAACGCGTAATCGCAATCGTTGTTGCGCACCTTCGGCTGTCCGGCCGGAATCACGATACGCTCGCCCGGGAACGCCTTGCCCAACGCCTCCAGACGCGCCGGCGTGTACTTGGAGGACTCCAACGGCTCGATCTGCGGCTCGTTGTCATCCCAACCGGTGGTCATGAACTCCTTGAACGCCTCGGAACGCGGACGCAGCGAACGATTGTTCACACGATCGCTCATGGCCTGATCCGGTCCCGGAGCGGACTCCCGCTCCATCTTCTCGTATTCCTTGTCCTTGTCAGTAATGACTTCGCCCATCACATCTCCTGAACATGCATTCGTAACGTACGGAAATTACCGCAACCCATCCTATAACTTTTCCCGGCGCGCAACGTTCATGCGGACATCTAGAATGGGAAAAGTTTAGTGTGCTGTCCGCAAGGTACGGGAGGAAAACGGGAAATATGTCATTCGAACATCCCAATCGCAACAACGAAAGCATGATCGACGTCGAACGCGACATCATGAGCCGTCCATCGGAACGCAACACCACCAATCTCGACCTGCAACGCATGAAGATGATCCTCGACATCATGGGCCATCCGGAGCAGTCGTTCCGCGTCATCCACATCACCGGCACCAACGGCAAAGGCTCCACGGCACGCATGGCCGAAGCCATCTGCCGCGCCTACGGCATGCGTACGGGCCTATACACCTCGCCCCATCTGGAACACGTCAACGAGCGCATCGCCATCGACGGCCAGCAGCTGTCCGACGACGATTTCGTCGACACCTGGGACCAGGTCAAGGACCTTGTCGCCATCGTGGACATGAAAATGGACGAGCTGGGCAAGCCGAAGATGAGCTTCTTCGAAGTGCTCACCGCCATGGCCATCTGGAAATTCGCCGACGCGCCGGTCGACGTCGCCATCGTGGAAGTCGGCATGGGCGGCCGATGGGACGCCACCAACGTGCTCGACGCGGACGCGGCCATCATCGGCCCGGTCGACATGGACCACATGGCATGGCTCGGCGACACCGTGGAGGAAATCGCCACGGAAAAGGTCGGCATCATCAAGCCGAACTGCACCGTCATCATCGGCCGCCAGCCACACGAGGACGAGGTCATGCCGATTATCGAGGCCGCGGCCAAGGAGAACCACGCCAGCTTGGTGCGCGACGGCGTCGAATCGGAAGTCGTTACCCGAGTGCCGGCCGTCGGCGGCCAGGTGGCCACCCTGCGCACCCCGAACGGCACCTACACGGAAGTGCCGATCGCCAAATTCGGCGAGCATCAGGCACACAACGCGCTCGCCGCACTGTGCGCGGCGGAAGTGGTGATTCCCGTCAACGGCGCGTTGGACGGCGATTTGGTGGCCGAAGCGTTGAGCAGCGTACGCATTCCGGGACGTATCGAACAAATTCGTACCTCGCCTACCATCATCCTTGATGGCGGGCACAACGTGAACGCGGCCGAATCGCTGCGTGCCGCCATTGAAGAGAACTATGATTTCCAGCAGCTCGTCGGCGTGGTCGCCATGATGGGGGACAAGCAGGTCGAGGAGTATCTGGGCGTGCTCGAACCGTTGCTGAGCCATGTGATCGTCACCGAGAACTCGTGGCGTGACCGAGTGATGCCGGCTGAGGATCTGAAGAAGATCGCGGACCGTGTTTTCGGGCCGGAACGCGTCACCTGCATTCCCGAATTGCCGGACGCCATCCAGGAAGCCGTCAACATGGTTGATGCCGATGACGAACTGGGCGTCGGCTACGGTCATGGCGTGCTCGTCTGTGGCAGCTTCACAACCGCCGGTGATGCGCGACTCATGCTGGAGGAGAAGATCAACCCCGACCTGAAGAAGCCAAAGGCCGAACGTGTGTTCCAGGAAGCCGTCGATCCGGAACCGCGCAAAAAGCAGGACGAGGCTGACGTGGATTTCGAATCCGACGCCAACCCTGATTTCAACATCAACGATTTCGGCAGCGTCGGTCCGGACGATTCCGTTTTAGCAGACGCCGATGCGGATGAAATGGATGAGGCGGCGGATGCCAACGAACCGGCGGATGCGGAAACGGCTTCGGAAAACGAAACGAAGTGACGAAGCGAAACAACATCGGACGATGACGCCATACGTGCGGCGTACACCGTCCATGTAAAACAGATTATGGGTGGCTCCCCAGGCAATGGGAAGCCACCCACAATCTTGTTTTATCGTCCGACGCCTAAGCAGTCGAAGATAGGCGTGACAAATAATAGCTACGCGCGCAACGCTTCGGCCCGCGCCACGGTATCTTCCACCAGCACGGCCTGCGCGTCGATGACCGGCAGCTGGGGCAGCGGAAACGCCTCGTTGAGCACGCTCAGCTCGGTGCAGCCCAATATCAGCGTGTCGCACGCGCAGGGGCCTGCCGGATCGAGCATATCGCGCAACACCGATTCGTAGCGTTCCAGATTGAGCTCGCCACTACCTTTCACATCGTCATAAATCAACGAAGTGATACGGGCCTGCAACTCGTCGGTCGGTTCGACGAACGTGTACCCGGCCTCTTCGACGGCACGCTTGTACACGCCGGATTTGCGCGAACCCACGGTGCCGAGGAAACCGACCCGCGGAAAACGATCCTTCGGATAACGCTGAGCCATGCGTGCCACCGCGCCGCGTGGCATATGCAGAATCGGCACCGTCGTCAACGCCTGGAAATCGTCATAGAAATAGTGCGCGGTATTGCAGGTGAGCACAATGAAACTCGCGCCCATCGCCGTTGCCTTCTCGATATCGTCGGCGAGTACGGGGAAGGGATTCTCGTCGGATTCGCCGAGAATGTACGCGGTGCGGTCCGGCACGGAGGAATCGTTGAAGACGATGTAGTCCAGATAATCCTGATCGCAATGGGCATGCGTGGCGCGGTTGACCAAGCGGATGTAGCTTTCGGTGGCCAGCGTGCCCATGCCGCCCAGTACGGCGAAAAACGGTCGTTTCACTTAAGCTCGCCCTTCTTGGTGAAGTACTTGGCATAGCTCTTCTTGTAAATCGAGAACATGTGCCGAATCATCAGCCAACGCAGCGGATTCATATCCTTGGAATACTCCAAGGTGGTACCCCAATCGCCCGACTTGAGCATGCGCTTGCCGGTTTCCTTGTCAGCGCCTTCTGCGACGTAATCAAGGAAAATCGACTTCGGAATCTCAAGCCACAGCTTCGAACCGCGGCCGAACAGGGTGTTGCCGTCGAACGGCGTGTCCTCGACGAGGTCGTCGACGAAATACTTCGCCAGATTGAAGCCGTTCAGCGTGACGAAATAGCTGGAACGTCCCTGGCGAAGGTTGATTTCGAACAGCTTGTACTCGCCGTCGCGTTCGTCGTACTTCATGTCGAAATTGGCCACGCCCTCGTACTTGATGTCCTCGAGGAAAGCCTTGATACGACGGAACACACCCTCGTTGTAGTCGGGCAGAATGGCCGCATAGTTGCCCGCGGCGACAGGGGAGGGATCCTCCAGCAGCGGGTGGCCGAGGAACATCATACGCACGCGATGATGCTGGTCCACATAGGCGTTCAGCACACGCATACGGGAATCGTCGCCGGGGATGAAGTCCTGAATCACCATTTCGGACGTGTATCCGGCATCGTACGCACGCTTGATGATGGTCTCCAATTCGGCCGGATCGTTGAAGATGTAGGCCTTGCGACGGCCCTCGAAATCGATGTTGAGCCATTCCACCGAATTCGCGGGCTTCATGGCCACCGGATAGCTGAACGGCAAATCACAGTAGGCTCCTGCCTTCACCTCATCGGCGGTGACGGTGCGCGTCTTCGGATGGGGCAGATCATACTGCTCGCAGATCTGGTAGAACGTGGACTTGTAGGCGAGCCGGCGCGAAAGGTTCACGTCAAGCGTGTTGTATACGAAATATTCGCGAAGATCGTCGCCGCACTGGCTCAGCAGATTGGCGTACACGTCGCCGCAGGGGATGAGCAGCAGCACGCGTTCCGGATCCTCGGCCTTCATACGCTTGCCGAGCTTGAGCATGAAATTACGGAACGTGACGAAGTTGTTGAAATCGTCGACGATGTGCACGTTGACGATACGGCTGAATTTCGTGGGGCTCAGCTGGAAATACGCATACGCCTCGGAAACGATGCCGTACTCCTCATGGAACGCCCTGGCCATGCCGTAGACGTTGATGTCGCTGCCCAGCAGAATCGGTTGGAATCGTGTCATAATGCCTTCACCTTAGTTGTTATTTGAGACGGAACACACGTTCCACGATGCGGTCGTCGCCCTCGTAAGGGATGTGCTTGCCGTGGTCTTTGAACCAACGTTCGTTGCCCTTGCCGATGATGAGGATGATGTGCAGATGCTCGGGATCCTTGCGATCGCGGCTTACCGTGGTCTCCACGGCTTCGGCACGGTCGAGAATGGTCTTCACGTCAAGCTGCGGGTTGGTGACGCTGTCGTTCATGTCCGCGCAGACCTGTTCCACAGGCTCGTCGTCGGTGTCTTCGAAAGTAAGCACGAGATGGTCGATGCGGTCCTGCGCGGCGTGGACGATTTCGGCGCGACGATCGTATGCCTTGTTTCCAGCGGAGCCGGTGATGAGCGTGATTTCCGGCTTTTCGCTGCCGTAACGCTGATCGACGTAGTCAAGCAACGCGGTGACAGACGCGTAGTTATGCGCGTAATCAACAATGGCGATGGTGTTCGACCGCGTGTCCTTGAAATGCTCCATACGTCCGGCGATGCGTACCGGCTCCATCTCACGCAACGCGTCCTTGGCCTGTGCGGAACCGAAATCGAAACCGGCCGCACGGGCGATCGCGACGGCCGCCGCCGCGTTCGCATAGTTGAAATCGCCGTCCAATGTCAGGCTCAACTCGCCGATCGAGGTGCCGTCGATGACGATGGAGAAGCGGCTGTGATCGTCATTCGCCGGCGCGGCCATGACGTCTGCCATGGAATCGCCGCCAAGCGCGAACGTGGTGACGGGAACGCTGGTATGACGTGCGTCCTGCCGGATGAGGTCGGCGCGCGCGCAATCGGCACCCAATACGAGGGCACGGCAGTTCTTGACGATCTGACGCTTGCAGTGGAGATAATCCTCGAACGTCGGATGCTCGATCGGGCTGATATGGTCCGGGCTGATGTTGAGGAACGCGGCCACGTCGAATGTGAGACCGAACACGCGGTCCACCTTGTAGGCCTGCGAGGAGACCTCCATGACGAGATATTCCATGCCGTTATCAACGGCCTCGCGCATCATGCGGAACGCATCCATGGATTCCGGCGTGGTCAGATCGGATTCCACGTAGGTGTGGCCGTCAAGACAATTGTCCACGGAGGAAAACAGCGCGCACTTGCCGCCGGAACAGCCATTGAGCATCGCCTGCGTGAGATAGGCGGTGGTGGTCTTGCCTTTGGTGCCGGTGATGCCGACCACCTTCAACTGGTCCTGCGGACGACCATAGAATTCAGCCGATAGCAAAGCCATGGCCTTGCGCACGTCATCCACAATAAGGCCCGGAGCTTGCGTGGCGTCGGAGAAGTCGTTCTCCGACACATAGGCGGCAAGGCCGCGTTCGTCGATGCCCTGCAGATATTCGGCCTTGAAACGGCCCTTGCAGCACAGGAACGTGCCCGGCTCCACCTTGCGGGTGTCGTAGGTGATTGCGGAGAACGGCTCGTCGAATCCCTTGATGTCGTGCGGATCAAGCGTCCAGACATCGCCGCGGATGATTTCGCGCAGCAGTCCGTGCCTATCGAGCAGTCGGGCCGCCGATTCCAGAGTCAAAGCCATGTTTTCGTGTTCTCCCTGTGTATGAGACGCCGAGCGGATACCGAAGAGCCATTTTAGCGGCAACCATGTGCACGACGTGTGACGTCGGGGAAGTTACAATGAGGGTGTGACTGAACAAGAAATGGAATCCATGGCGGGCCGGCGCGCGCGGTTTGAGAAGCTTGCCATGCCCGTTGTGGACTCGCTGTACCGGCAGGCGATGAAACTGACCAACAATCCCGACGACGCGCAGGATCTGGTGCAGGACACCTTCGAACGTGGATTCAAGGCGTTCGACTCCTTCAAAGAAGGAACGAATTTCGCGGCTTGGATGACCACCATCGAACGCAACGCCTATTTCAACCAGTACGCCAAAGCCAAGCGACGGCCGCAACGCGCCAACGATTCCACCGGCGAATACGACGACTGGGACCTGTATTCCGCGTCCGAACATTCCTCCGAACAGCTCAAATCCGCCGAACAGGAATACTTGGACGCCTACGCGCCGGAGGAGATCATGGCCGCTTTGAACCGGCTTTCCCCGGAACGCAGGCAGGTTTTCATCGACGCCGCGATCGACGGCAAATCATACAGCCAGGTAGCTGAGGAACAAGGCGTGAAAATCGGCACTGTGATGAGCCGGCTCAACCGCGCCCGCACACAGCTGAAACGTGAGCTTGCCAATTACGCCAAGGAACGTGGCTATGCCACTGCCGGGAAGGATCGACCATGAGCGAACCAATGGAACGGCACATCTCCATTACTTCGACCACCACCAACACGAACGGTGTGGTGACGCAGGTGACGCATGCCAGCGTGCATGTCGTGGCCTCCGGGGACTGCTTCGACCCGGAGACCTGTTGCGATGAACGCGAACGTGCGCTGATCGCAGCGATGCGCGCGTACCTGCGGCCGAAACACGCGCCGCAAAGCCTGATCGACAGGCTTGAGGCGACACTCGACCACTGTTGTGACGAGTAATTGGAAGGACGTGCGGCGTTTCATGCGCCAAGTGCCACGCTGATGTGACGCGAGGCGTGCCCGCCGCATCAGCGTCTGAATATGGGAAAACCCCGCGAACCGTAATGATTCCGCGGGGTTTTCCATGCTCTGTGACGCTATTCGCGCCGGCAGGGATCAGGCGTTCGGGCGCTTGCCGTGATTGGCGGCCTTCTTACGACGATCCTTGCGCTTACGTCCGCGCATGCCCATGATTGGACTCCTTTACTTGCGATTAATAAGCCTTCGGGATTATCGCACACGAGCGAGACGTTTGCCAAATTCGGCGTCCGCTGTGTGGCCGGGACTTATTCCGATGGTGATTATATCAGTCGAGCATCCCGATGAACAGCGCCGTGCTTGACGTCTCGCCCGGCTTGATGACGATGAGGTCCTTGCCGGTGTTGAACGCGTTCGCGTATGCCGTCTGCGGTTCCACCGCCACGCCGGCCGGATGCTTGATGGCCGGGAAACCGGTGCCGGTGCACACCTGGAACGAGGTGACGGTCTCGTCGCCGCCCACACGCACCTTCTTGCCGTCCGGACGGGTGAACACCGCGGTGACGGTGCCGTCTTCGGCATGCTCCAGATCCGTCCAAGCGTCGTCGAACGGCTGCTCGGTGAGCAGCGTGTCCTTACGCAGGTCGTACTTGGTGCCGTCCACCGGCTCGGTGCCGGTCGGAATGAGGTTCTCGTTGACGGTGACATGCGTGCGCCCCGGCACGGTCAGGCTGCACTTGGCGTTGTGGGCGTCGATCTCATCGCCGTATCCGTTGAAGCCGTTGGCGAGCCACGGGTGGATGGCCAAGGCCCACGGTGCGTCCGCATCGCCGTTGTTGTAGGCGCTGATGTTCAGATGCAGGCCATCGTCGGCGAGGCTGTACGTCGCGGTCACCACGATGTCGAACGGATATCCCTCCATGTTGGGGGCGCGCCAGCTGAGGGTCACGGCATCCTCTTTAAGGGAGACAAGCTTCCAGAACGCGCGCTTGCCGTAGCCGTGGATGGCGTTGTGGCGCTCATGCTCGTCGATCGGCAGCGTGTAGGTCTTGCCTTCGAAGGTGTATTCGCCATTCTCGATGCGGTTCGGGAACGGGATGAGCAGCTGGCCGTGGCAGCAGGTCACCATGTCATCCGGACCGGGGGAGACGATGATGTCCTCGCCCTGGTAGGTCAGTTTGCGCAGCGTCGCGCCCAACTCGGTGACGACGGCATGGTAATCGCCATGCGAAATGGAAAATTGCTGTCCGGTGCGTGGCGGCAGATTGGTGCAGGTCATAAATCACTCCATAGTGTTGTCGACTGTGTTTCCGCTACTATGTTACCGCTCACGATGTGGTGGTGGATGCGTTTGTCGTGTGGAAATTCTGCGGATGAAGACGGCCGATGTCGATTGACGGCGCCCGTGCCTTAATATTGGTGATTGCTGTTGTGATGGATGGATACGATTGGAAGGCGGCTTGACATGGGCAAACGCATCGTGCTGGCGGATCCGCGCGGATTCTGCGCCGGCGTGGATAGGGCGATTCTGACGGTGCGGACGATTCTCAAATCCGCCGATACGCCACGTGCCGACGGATTGCCGCCGGTGTATGTGCGCCGCCAGATCGTGCACAACAAGCATGTCGTCGAGGATTTGGCCGCGCAGGGCGCGGTGTTCGTGCAGGAATTGGCTGAGATCCCCGATGCCGCCGCCGAAGCCGGCATCCCAATCGTATTTTCCGCCCACGGCGTGTCTCCGGCGGTCAAAGCCGAGGCCACGGCGCGCGGCATGCATGTGGTCGATGCCACCTGCCCGCTGGTAAGCAAAGTGCATCGCGAGGTGCTGCGTTTTGTCAAGGAAGGTTACGAGATCATCTACATTGGGCATAAAGGCCACGATGAGGCCGTTGGCGTGGTGGAGGAATCGCCGGAACATGTGCATTTGATCGAGCATGCGTCCGACGTCGACTCGTTGGATTTCCAACCTGACACGAAATTGGTGCTGCTTACGCAGACCACGTTGAGCGTCGATGAGACCGCTGGCACGATCACCGCGCTCAAAGCTCGTTTCCCATGGCTTGAAATGCCGCCGAACTCCGATATCTGCTATGCCACGTCGAATCGTCAGGCGGCGGTCAAGCTCGTTGCCGAGCAAGCCGATTGCGTGGTGATTGTCGGCTCCGCGAATTCCTCGAATTCCGTGCGGTTGATGGAAGTCGCTCAGGAGGGACTTAGCGCGCGGTACGCCTCAAAAACGGCTGTTGGCGCCGCTGGTCGCGCCCATCGTGTTGATGATGCTTCGGAACTTGACCCCGCATGGTTTGAAGGTGTCGAATCCGTGGGTATTTCCTCGGGTGCCTCCGTGCCGGACGAGCTGGTTTCCGGCGTGGTCGCAGCGTTGCAAGAACTTGGCTACCAGGATGTGAGCACCATCGAAACCATCAAGGAGAACATGCATTTCGTGCTTCCTGCGGAACTGCGCAAATAGCGCGAACCTTTCGCTTACGCAAGTGGGCGGTCGGAACATCGTGTTGTTCCGACCACCCACTTATGTATTGGTGTGATGTATCGGCGTGTTTTTTACCAAGTGCCGATCGGCGCCGCTACCGCGTCGAGCACCTTGAGCAGATCGTTGGGATTGACGCCGACTGAGAAACCGCGTTTGCCGCCCGACAGCAGGATTTCGTCGTATTGCAGCGCGCTTTCGTCAAGCACCGTCTTGTGGTGTGTGCGCTGGCCAAGAGGGGAGATGCCGCCGACCACGTAGCCGGATTCGCGCATGGCGACCTTCGGATCGGCCATCGCCGCCTTCTTCGCGCCGACTGCCGCGGCCAGCGCCTTCAGATCCATATGTCCGCTGACCGGCACCACGCCGACCACGCGTTCGGAGCCGGTGTCCGCCATCAGCGTCTTGAACACCTGATGCTCGTCGAAACCGAGCTTGGTGGCGGCCTCAACCCCATAACCGTCATCCATGTGATCGTTCGAATGCGCGTATTCGTAGGTTTTGAACGGAACTCCGGCTTTTTCCAACTGCACGGTGGCCGGTGTGGAACCGGCGCCCTTCTCATGCTTTTTCTTTGCCATGCCGCCCATAATAAGCCTTCCACGTGTCCGTTGCGGCGTTTCGGATACGAAAAGGGGCTTCCGCCGAAGCGAAAGCCCCTTTGTTCTGAGGTTCAGAGACGAACCGTGCGGATTACTCCGCGCCGATTCACTCGGAGATCTCGGCGAAGTACAGCAGGGTACGCACCATGTTGCAGGTGAAGCCGTACTCGTTGTCGTACCAGGAGACGGTGCGAGCCATGGTCAGGCCGTCAACGGTGTTGACATCGGTCTGGGTCGGATCGAACACGCCACCGTGGGTGTCGCCGATGATGTCGGAGGACACGATGCCATCCTCGTTGTAGCCGTAGAAGTCGGTGTCGGAGAAGGCGGCCTTGAAGGCGGCGTTGATCTCATCGGCGGTGACTTCCTTGTTCAGGACGGTGGTCAGCTCGGTGACGGAGCCATCCGGAACCTGGATGCGCTGGGCGTGGCCCTGCAGCTTGCCGTTCACGGACGGAACGACCTTGCCGATGGCCTTGGCGGCGCCAGTGGAATGAGGAATGGTGTTGATGGCGGCGGCGCGGTTGTTGCGAGCCTTCGGGAAGCGCGGGCCGTCGAGAATCATCTGGGTGCCGGTGTAGGCGTGGATGGTGGTCATGAAGCCAGCCTTGATGCCCCAGTTCTCGTCCAGCAGCTTGACCATGGCGGCCATGGAGTTGGTGGTGCAGGAGCCGGCGGACACGATCACGTCGGAAGCCTTGAGGGTCTCGTGGTTCACGCCGAACACGATGGTCGGGGTGGTCTCGTCCTTGGCCGGAGCGGAGATCAGGACCTTCTTGGCGCCAGCGTTGATGTGGGCCTGGGACTTCTCAGCGGAGGTGTAGAAGCCGGTGCACTCGAGCACGAACTCAACGCCGTCGTTCTTGACCCACGGGATGTTGTTGGCATCCTTCTCGGCGTAGACCTTGTATTCCTTGCCGTCGACCACGATGGAGTCGTCGGTGGAGGTGACCTCGACCGGGGTGCCATCGTCATGACGGAAGGTGCCGTGGGTGCTGTCGTACTTCAGCAGGTAGGCCAGCATGGACGGGGTGGTCAGATCGTTGATTGCAGCGACCTCAATGTCACCGGCCTGGCCGCCACGAGCCTGCAGCTCGAAGATACGGCGGAAAGCCAGACGACCGATACGACCAAAGCCGTTAATACCAATCTTAACTGTCATGTAATTCTCCCTTTAGGGTAGGCCACGCGTGTGCCAGGCACACTGAAGCCATTGTTTACCAACACCGTCCACTGTAGTGCGTCACCTGTACTTAGGGCAACGTTCCGAGGCGCGTGTTCCAAAATGCAGTGCGATTTTCAGTGAACGCTCACATGCATGTCCCGCATGCGTTCAACGGCCGCTTGGCTCGACCAGCGCGGAGGATACGTCCGTGTCCAATGCACCGAGATCTCCGGAGAAGCCATGCCATCGCGCCACGTGCGGCAGGGGAGCCTCGATGGGGAACGTGACGATGAGCGTGCCATGCTCCACCGTGATGCGGGACGGCCTGCCGGCAAGGAACTCGTTGCTCAGTCCGTTGACGCGCGTGCTGCTCATGTCGGCGTGGTGCAGCTCGTATTTCAATCCCGTTTCGCTTACGCCGGTCGAGATATCGCTGTGGGAGAACACGGAGACCATGCGTCCCGCAACGGCGTCGTCCGCCGGGAAATCGAGCGCGCCGTCGCAGATCGCGGTGACGATCGATCCGTCGCCGTGCAGGTAGCCGGTCGCGCCACGGTCGGCCAGTAGCGCCATAAGCTGGATATTGGAAATCGTATGGTCGATTCGTCCGCCGAGCGCGCCGTATATGTGGAACGTGCGCGCGCCGCGCAGCCAGCCGATCTTCAAAGCCGACAGCAGGTCGGGATCGTCCTTTTCCGAAGGCAATGCGATGGTGCGGTCGTTTTGCGTGGGGCGGTCGCCGGTAATCGAATCGAAGTCGCCGACCACGAAATCGGCGTCGATGCCGAAGGCGCGGGCGTGGTCGAGGCCGCCGTCCGCGGCGACGACGAAGGCGTCATCCGGAATCGCAGGGGTCTCATCGTAATAATCGCCTGCGCCGAAGATCACGCAGGTGCGGGCATCGTGGAAATCCATACCCGGTAGTGTAGCCGTGACGGACGAAAGGAAAGAATCGTCATTTTCATGGCTATGCGGCATACCTAAAATGTCTGAAACCTGTGGAGATTGTCACGCATGAATCGGTTCGGAGGCGCGGCGGCGGTTTTTCGACATGCGGATGCTGGTACACTGACACCGAGTTTGTTTTGAAGGGATTGCAGATAATGTGCGGAATTGCTGGTTTCGTCAACGATATGCCCATTGACGTGAAATGCCCGGTCCTCCAACGTATGACCGACATGATCGCGCATCGCGGGCCGGACAGCGAAGGCCATTACATCGACGAGCATGCGGCGCTCGGCCATCGAAGGCTCAGCATCATCGACCTCGGCGGCGGCCAGCAGCCCATCTACAACGAGGATGGTTCGAAGGTCATCACCTTCAACGGCGAGATCTACAACTATCAGACGCTGCGTGAGGAATTGATCGCGGCCGGACACACCTTCACCACCAAAAGCGACACCGAGGTGCTGCTGCACGGCTATGAGCAGTGGGGTGTGGATTTGCTGCAGCGCGTACGTGGCATGTTCACTTTCGTGATCTGGGACAAGAACAAGCAGGAACTGTTCGGCGCGCGCGACCATTTCGGCATCAAGCCCTTCTACTATGCGAAGATGAACGGCACGTTCATGTACGCGTCGGAGATCAAGAGCCTGTTGCGCCACCCCGATTTCGTCAAGGAGCTCAACGCCGAGGCGTTGAAGCCGTATATGACCTTCCAGTATCCGGCGATCGGTGAGACCTTCTTCAAAGGCGTCTACAAGCTGCCGGAAGGGCACTATTTCACGTACCGGGATGGCAAGATGGACATCCACCGGTATTACGACGAGGATTTCCGCGAAGGCAAGCAGAAGCTGGGCGAGCTGGTGAACTCGATCGACCAGACGGTGTGCGATTCCGTCAAGGCGCACCAGATCGCCGATGTGGAGGTCGGCTCCTTCCTGTCGAGCGGTGTCGACTCCAGCTACGTCGCCGCCGTGGCGCGTCCGCAGCACACGTATTCGATCGGTTTTGGCAAAGGCACGTACAACGAATCGCAGCAGGCCGGCGAACTGGCGGAACTGCTCAAACTGAACAACACCGCCGAGTCGTTGACCGACGAGGAGGCGTTCGCCGCGTTCCCGCGCATCCAATGGCATCTCGACGAGCCGGACTCCAATCCGAGCTGCGTGCCGCTGTACTTCCTGTCCGCATTGGCCGCCAAAGACGTGAAGGTGGTGCTGAGCGGCGAAGGCGCCGACGAGTTGTTCGCCGGATACATCGACTACGGCGTGCACACCAAATTCAAGCCCATCAAGGTGGTGACTCGCTGGCTCACGCATCTGCCAGCCGGCGCGCGCAAGGCGATCGCCCGGTTCTGCAAGGGCAAGACCTTCCCGGGCGCATGGCATCTGTACGCCAATCTTGCGCCGGCCGAGGAAAGCTTCATCGGACAGGCACGTGTGTTTGAGGAATCGCAGTCCGAACAGCTGCTCAAGCCTGAATACCGCAAGGCGCCGAGCGTGCAAAGCATCGTCGACAAGACGTATGCGCGTGTGGAAGGCAAGGGTCTGAGCGAACTGAAGAAGAAGCAGTACCTTGACATGCATCAGTGGATGCCGGGTGACATTCTGCTCAAGGCCGACAAGATGACCATGGCGCATTCGCTGGAATTGCGTGTGCCGCTGCTCGACAAGGAGCTCATGGGCGTGGCCGAGCAGGTGCCGACCAAGTACCTCATCACCGACGAGAACACGAAATACGCGTTCCGCCAGGCGGCGGGACGTCATCTGCCCAAGGAATGGTACGACCGTGAGAAGCTTGGCTTCCCGGTGCCGATCAAGAAGTGGCTGCGTGAGGAGAAGTTCTACAAGTACGTCCGTTCCGTGTTCGAACGCGATTACGTCAGCCAGTTCTTCGACCAGGACGCGCTGCTGAAGATGATCGATGACAACTATGCCGGCAAAACCGACGATCGCCGCAAGATCTGGACCGTGTACTCGTTCCTGACGTGGTACGACGTCTACTTCGTGCACGACGGCGAGAAGCCAGACGTCATCGCCATCGCCTGACGGCGGATGCCGTCCGAATGGTGACGAACACCCCGGGACCGGTGCGACACGCGCTGGTCCCGGGGTGTGGTATTATCTACAAGGCTTGAGAAATCAAGAAAGCGGGATATCCCCACCTGGAAGCCTTTCAGGGCCTCGGGTTCAGGCAGATGCCTTCCACCGGTCGTCTCGGTGAGATATGTAAGCCGCTCTTACGGGTTTACGGCGCGTTGTGATGCGTTTTGGCATGCCTTGAACAATCGAGACTTTGGAAAACTGCCAATCAAAGGATGTTCCGTTGCATGGAATATGAGGATTGGAGTCATCATCAGCGACGAACCACGCATTAACGACGAGATTCGCGTCTCCCAGGTGCGTCTGATCGGCCCGAACGGCGAGCAGGTGGGAGTCATCGCGACTTCCGTCGCACTGAACCTGGCAAAGGAAGCGAACCTCGATCTCGTCGAGGTGGCGCCCAACGCGAAGCCTCCGGTCGCCAAGCTCATCGATTACGGCAAGTACAAGTACAACGAGAAGATCAAGGCTCGTGAGGCGCGCCGCAACCAGAGCACCGCGGAAATCAAGGAAATTCGCTTCCGTCTGAAGATCGACGACCATGACTTCGAGGTCAAGAAGGGCCATGTTGTGCGCTTCCTGAACGGCGGAGACAAGGTCAAGGTCACCATTATGCTGCGCGGTCGCGAGCAGTCCCGACCGATCGGCGGCGTCGAGCTGTTGCAGCGTCTCGCCAGCGAAGTGGAGGAATACGGCACTGTCGAATTCGCTCCGAAGCAGGAAGGCCGCAACATCATCATGACGCTTGCGCCGAAGGGCAAGAAGGTCCATACCCAGTCCGAGCAGCGTCGTCGTGGCGATCAGTCCCGTGCCGAGCGCCAGGCTCGTCAGGCGGCTCGTCTGGCGGCCAAGCAGGAGGCCCAGGCAGCGGCCGCAGCCGCAGCCAAGGCAGCCGTGGCATCCGACAAACCGAAGACTTCCGAAACGAAGTAACAAACAAGGAGGGCAGCAATGCCGAAGATGAAAACTAATTCCGCCGCTTCCAAGCGCGTCCGCGTGACCGGTTCCGGCAAGCTGATGCACGCCGGCTCCGCAATGCGCCACAACCTCGAGCACAAGTCCGCTCGTAAGCGCCGTGAGCTGAAGGCCGACGGTGTTCTGGCCACTTCCCAGAGCAAGAACATGAAGAAGCTGCTCGGTCGCTGAGCATAGCGAGAGCTTAGAAACAAAGACTTAATAGAAAGCTGAGGAATCAAATATGGCACGTGTCAAGCGCGCAGTAAACGCCCACAAGAAGCGTCGCGTCGTTCTCGAGAGGGCTTCCGGCTACCGCGGCCAGCGCTCCCGCCTGTACCGTAAGGCCAAGGAGCAGCTGCTGCACTCCTTTACCTACAACTTCCGCGACCGCAAGGCTCGCAAGGGCGACTTCCGCAAGCTGTGGATCCAGCGCATCAACGCTGCCGTCCGCGCCGAAGGCATCACCTACAACCGCTTCATCCAGGGCCTGCACCTTGCCGGCATCGAGCTGGATCGTCGCGCTCTCGCCGAGCTGGCCGTCTCCGATCCGGAGGCTTTCAAGGCCATCGTCGAGCAGGCCAAGGCCGCTCTTCCGGCTGACGTGAACGCTCCGAAGGAAGCCTGAGTTTCCCCGACGGTTCACCTGTGAACTTCAGAACCCCCGATCCGGCAAACGGACGGGGGTTCTTGCGTATCGCGTTCCCCATACCGGATACTTTGAATAGACTTTCCGGAATGTTGATTTCCATCCAATGACGGCTTCCACTTGGAACGAACGTCCTTGGAATCCTCCATGCGGGCAACGCGTTCCGTACGGGAGCGTGACGGAACGGACACGACAAATGATGACGATGCAAACGGAGGACCACGATGACGGATATCGAACGCTTGATTGATCAGTTCCTCGCGTACATCGACGTGGAACGAGGACTTGCGAAAGCCACGGTGCGCGCATATGACTCGGACCTGCGCAAATACAACGGCTGGCTTGCGACGCAAGGCATTCAAGACCTTAATGCAGTGACCACGCAGGACGTGGAACGATACATCGCCTTTCTTGACGATTCCGGAGAATCCGCGCGCAGCAAGGCACGAAGACTGGCCAGCATCCATGCATTCCATCGCTTCGCACTGAACGAACATGTGGTGTCCAATGACGTTGCGGCACAGGTCAAGGCTCCCAAAGGCGCGACGACGCTGCCTGACGTGCTCACTGTGGACGAGGTGGCCAGTTTGCTGGACGCGATCCCCGTCTCGCAGAATCGGCCTCAATCCGAAGGCATGGCGGACATGCCCGATGATCCCGCGATGCTGCGCGACAAGGCGTTGCTGGAATTCATGTACGCCACCGGAGCCCGCGTGTCGGAAGCGTGCGGCGCGAATCTTGACGATGTCGACTTGGAATCGAACGTTGCGAGATTGATGGGCAAAGGCTCCAAACAACGTCTGGTGCCGGTCGGCAGTTACGCATGTGAGGCGATCGCAAGATACCTCAAAAACGGACGGCCGCAGCTCGAGTCGAAGGCGAAAGGGCCCACCGAACGACGCGCGTTGTTCCTCAACAAGCGCGGCAAACGACTGTCAAGGCAATCGGTGTGGGAGATCATCCGTGCGGCCGGGGAACGCGCGCATATCGACAAGCCCCTGCATCCGCACACATTGCGCCATTCCTTCGCCACGCATCTGATCCAAGGCGGGGCCGACGTGCGCACCGTGCAGGAACTGCTGGGTCACGCGAGCGTCACCACCACGCAGATCTACACGCATGTAAGCCCGGAGAACCTCATCGAGACATATCTGACCTCGCATCCAAGGGCAAGATAGCATGAGATGCATGTGTTGCTGCCGTTTCTGACGGCGATGATGGGCTAGCATGGAAACAGTGGAATTTTTGACACGAGGATGTTGGTAAGGTAAACGGTATGCCTACGGATTTGCTTGGACGTGATTATGAGACGTTTCCCGCACCGGAGCCGCTGCAGACGCACGGTCCGGCAAGGGTCATCGCCATGTGCAACCAGAAGGGTGGCGTCGGCAAGACCACCAGTTCCATCAATATCGGCGGCGCGCTAAGCCAATACGGCAGGCGCGTGCTGATCGTCGACTTCGATCCGCAAGGCGCCGCCACGGTGGGTCTCGGCATCAACGCCAACGCGGTGGAGGATACCGTGTACACGGCGTTGTTCAATCCGCGCATGGACGTGCACAGCGTGATTCACCACACCGATTTCGAGAATCTCGACATTATGCCGGCCAACATCGATCTGTCCGCCGCCGAAGTGCAACTGGTCACCGAAGTGGGACGTGAGCAGGTGCTTGCCGGTGTGCTGCGCCAGGTCAAGGACGAGTACGACGTGATCATCATCGACTGCCAGCCATCGTTGGGCCTGCTGACGGTGAACGCGTTGACCGCGGCCGACGGTGTGATCATTCCGGTCGCTGCCGAATTCTTCGCGCTGCGTGGCGTGGCGCTGCTCATGCAATCCATCGAGAAGGTGCAGTCGCGCATCAATCCGAGCCTTGAAGTGTATGGCGTGCTGGTCACCATGTACACCCGTACCCTGCATTGCGAGGAGGTGTTGCAGCGTATCTACGAGGCGTTCCAAGGCAAGGTGTTCCATTCCGTGATTTCGCGTTCCATCAAGCTGCCGGATTCCACGGTGGCGGCCGCGCCGATCACCATCTACGCGCCGAACCACAAGACGGCGAAGGAATACCGTGAAGTGGCCCGCGAGCTGATCGCCAACGACATCGTGGCCTGAACTTTGCAAGAGCCCCGTTGGGGGCTCTTGGTGTTTATGAGCGACTCGACACACTTATAGTCATGTTGACTATAAGTGTTAGACTCCTTTCCTGTAAGCAATTCGAAGTATTGGAAGAGGCCATCAATTGATCATGGGCAATGTCTCGGAACGGCGCAAGCAGCCTCCGCAGGTCGGCGTATCCGTGGTGATTCTGGCTTTGGGACCGGTTCCGCAGTCAGATGTGGGCGCTGGTGCCGCTTCGTCCGGCATGGGCTCCACCCTGTGGATGCCGCTGGTCAAACGCGTCCGTCAGCCTTTTTTGGGGCAATGGGCGTTGCCGGGAGGCGGTCTGAGGGCCGACCATTCATTGGAACAGTCGGCGTATGCCGCACTGGAATCGACGACGTCGCTGCATCCGAAATATCTTGAGCAGCTTTACACGTTCGGCGATCCGGCACGTTCGCATGGCGGTCTGCCGATGGTGTCCATCGTGTACTGGGCCCTGGTGGGCGAGGCCGATGGACGAATCGACTTCGCCGGAGGGGACAACGTCAAGTGGTTCCCCGTCAACCATCTTCCGGAACTTGCGTTCGACCATCGCACCATCGTCGAATACGCCATGAACCGGCTTCGCGGCAAAATCGAATCGCCTGACATCGCCACTCGATTGGTGGGCGAGCGATTCACGTTGAGCCAACTGCATGACGTGTACGAGGCGATTGCCGGACAGCGTATCGATTTGGCGAATTTCCGCCGTAAAATGCTTGCTTCCGGACTGTTGGAAGACACCGGTGAGAAACTGCGGATCGGCCGTAACAGGCCGGCGGCGGTCTACCGGTACAGCCGGAAGCCGGGAACGGATTTGTGGACCGAAGCCGGAACGGCATCCGAATCGGACGACACTCGAATTGCTTTCCAGGATGACGACGCGTTATCCGCATTGATGACGGCGTGATCGCCTGCCATCGTCGGGCTTGAACGAGCTCACGACACAATAGGAAAACAATGATAAAGGGGTGTTGATGTCCGCATCGCAACAAACTGTTGGGGGAGAGGTCTCGCTGACTCGCAACGAGCGTCTTGACCGACTGCCGTTCAACAAGGCGCACAGGAAGCTGTTGGTGGCTTCGGGTATTGGATGGGCGTTCGACGCGATGGACGTTGGTCTGGTGTCGTTCGTCGTGGCCGCCATCGCGGCCGACCCGCATTTCAATCTGACGCCGACCGAGAAAAGCTGGGTGCTGTCCATCGGTTTCGTCGGAATGGCGATCGGCGCCGCGCTTGGCGGCTTCGTGGCCGACCGCGTTGGCCGCAAGACGGTCTTCTCCGCGACGCTGGTGATTTTCGGTCTGGCCAATGGCGGTATGGCGTTGTCATGGTCGCTGGCGGCTCTGCTGATCGCTCGACTGGTCATCGGCCTCGGCCTGGGCGCCGAGCTGCCGGTCGCCTCCACATTGGTCTCGGAATTCTCTCCGACCAAACAACGCGGCCGTATGACGGTGCTGCTGGAATCCTTCTGGGCAATCGGCTGGATCATCGCCGCCTGCATCGGCTATTTCGTCATTCCTAACACCGGCGATTGGGGATGGCGCTGGGCGCTGCTCATCGGAGCATTGCCGCTGCTGTACGCCATCGTGACGCGCATTCATATCCCTGAGTCCGTGCGATTCCTCGAATCCAAGGGACGTGAGGATGAGGCCGAGCAGGCCGTGCGCTACTTCGAACAGGCCGGAGGCGTCGAACCGGTCGCATCCCCGAAGGGCGAGCCGCTGCCGAAGATCAAAACCCGCGAGCTGTTCGGCAAGAAGTATCTTGCGCGCACCGCAGCCATCTGGGCCACATGGTTCTTCGTGAACTTCTCCTACTACGGCGCGTTCACGTGGATGCCGTCTCTGCTGGCCGACCAGTTCGGCTCGCTGACCAAGTCGTTCGGCTACACGCTCGCCATCGCCATCGCACAGCTGCCCGGCTACTTCCTCGCGGCATGGCTGGTGGAGATCTGGGGCCGCAGGAAGACCCTGAGCGTGTTCCTCGCCGTGTCCGCCGTGGCCGCGTTCGCCTTCTCCCAAGCCGGTTCCGTGGCCGCTGTGCTGGGCTTCGGCATGCTGCTGTCCGCGTCCAACCTTGGCGCTTGGGGCGTGTTGTACGCGGTGACTCCGGAAATCTATCCGACGCGTCTGCGCGGCGCCGCCTCCGGTGCAGCCGCGGCTTGCGGTCGTGTGGCCGCGATCATCGCGCCGCTGCTGATGCCATGGTTCCTGACCTTGTCCGGTGGCAACAAGGCCGTGGCATTCATCGTTTTCGCCGTGGCGTTCATTCTCGCCTGCGTGGCGGCCCTGTGCCTGCCTGAACGCACTGGCAAGGAGCTTGAGGATTAAGGTCCGCGCGTCTCTTCGCGCGATTGACGGCGGGCCTGTCGGCATGATCTGACAGGTCCGCCGTTTTCCATGTGTCGTAATGCTTCGCTAGAATTGGCTCGGTTTGTGTGTAAGTACGGATTTTTAAGTACCGATAGCATGTACGTACCGAACGTTTACGTAAGAGAACAGCAACACTAAGAGAGGTTTCGATGGCGGTTCGCGGCGATATCCGAAATGTAGCGATTGTGGCACACGTCGATCACGGTAAGACCACCCTGGTCAACGCGATGCTGGCCCAGTCCCACGTGTTCAACGAGCGTGAGGAAGTCCCGGACCGTGTGATGGATTCCAACGATCTGGAACGCGAGAAGGGCATCACCATCCTCGCCAAGAACACCGCGGTGCAGTACACCGGCCCGCTGGCCGCCAAGTACGGCCATCCGGAAGGCATCACCCTCAACATCATCGATACCCCTGGCCACGCCGATTTCGGTGGCGAGGTGGAGCGCGGCATCTCCATGGTCGATGGCGTCGTGCTGCTCGTCGACGCTTCCGAAGGCCCGCTGCCGCAGACCCGTTTCGTGCTGCGCAAGGCCCTCGAAGCCAAGCTTCCGGTCATCCTGTGCGTGAACAAGACCGATCGTCCGGACGCCCGAATCTCCGAAGTCGTCGGTGAATCCTCCGACCTGCTGCTCGGCCTGGCCCAGGACGTCATCGAGGAAGGCATCGACCTCGATGAGGATTCCCTCTTCGACCTTCCGGTCATCTACTGCGCCGCCAAGGCCGGTTACGCTTCCGAAAACCAGCCGGAAAACGGCGGTCTGCCGGACAACGACAACCTCGAGCCGCTGTTCGAGGCCATCATCAAGAACATTCCGGCTCCGGAATACGAGGAGGGCGCTCCGCTGCAGGCCCACGTCGCCAACATCGATTCCTCCGACTTCCTCGGCCGACTCGGTCTGGTCCGTATCTACAACGGCACCCTTGAGAAGGGCAAGACCTACGGCCTGTCCCGTGTGGACGGCTCCATCGAGAACTTCCGCGTGTCCGAGCTGCTGCGTACGCAGGGCCTGGAGCGCACCCCGGTCGAATCCGCAGGTCCTGGCGACATCGTCGCCGTCGCCGGCGTGAACGACATCATGATCGGCGAGACCATCGTCGACCCGGACGATCCGCGTCCGCTGCCGCTCATCCACGTTGACGACCCGGCCATCTCCATGACCTTCGGCATCAACGATTCCCCGCTTGCCGGCACCGAAGGCAAGGACCACAAGCTCACCGCCCGCATGATCAAGGACCGCCTCGACCGCGAGCTCATCGGCAACGTGTCCATCAAGGTGCTGCCGACCGACCGTCCGGATGCCTGGGAAGTGCAGGGCCGTGGCGAACTCGCACTGGCCGTGCTTGCCGAGCAGATGCGCCGTGAAGGCTTCGAACTGACCGTCGGCCGTCCGCAGGTGGTCACCAAGACCATCGACGGCGTGGTCAACGAGCCGATGGAAAACACCACCATCGACGTGCCGGAAGAGTACATGGGCGCCGTCACCCAGCTGCTCGCCGACCGCAAGGGCCGCATGGACAACATGACCAACCACGGCACCGGCTGGGTCCGTCTGCAGTTCACTGTGCCGTCCCGTGGTCTGATCGGCTTCCGCACCGCGCTGCTGTCCGCCACCCGCGGCACCGGCATCGCCTCCTCCATCTCCGCTGGCTACGCTCCGTGGGCCGGCCAGATCGTGACCCGCCAGAACGGCTCCATGGTCTGCGACCGTCAGGGCGTCGCCACCCCATACGCCATGCAGCGTCTGCAGGCACGCGGCAACTTCTTCGTCGAGCCGCAGTCCCCGGTGTACGAGGGCCAGGTCGTCGGCATCAACAACAAGCCGGACGAGCTGGATGTGAACATCACGCTGGCCAAGCACATGACCAACATGCGTTCCGCCACCGCGGACGTGCTGGAAACCCTGACCCCGCCGATCAAGATGAGCCTCGAAGAGTCCCTGGACTTCGCCAACGAGGACGAGTGCGTGGAAGTCACTCCGGAGTCCATCCGCGTGCGCAAGATCATTCTGAGCCGTGAGGATTGGTACAAGTGGCGCGCCAAGCAGCGTCGCCAGAACAACGCTCAGAATAACAAGTGATTCTTCGCATTGTTTTGGCGCTTCGCGGGAACGGTAGTGTGTTCCGCTAGTGAGCTAAACGCTTAAGAAAGGCAAGAGATGTCGGCGGTTTTCCGCGTATCTCTTGCCTTTCTTGCTGTTTTGTAAGGAACGTAGGGCATAGTGGAGGACATGACGCAACGCACGCAGGAAACACAGCCGGAACCGCAATCGCAATCACAGGACGGCATCGACCGCAGGCTGCTGCCGTGGTCGCATCGTCTACCGGTATGGGCGCGGTTTTTGGTTGACCTGCTCGCCGGTGCCGTCGTCGGCGTGATCGGCACGATGGCGCACCGCATGGGCGCGTCGGCGAATATTCCCTACGGTCTTGTGATCGCATATGCTCTGGTCATCATCTCGACATGGTCGGCGCGTTCACGTGATGGCGTGTCGGGCCTCGCATTGCATCTGATCAGTTCATCACTGGTGGTCTGGACCGTCATGGCCGGTTACGGTCCGGGCGGGGACGCCATGATTCCCGTCGGATTCGGCGAGACGGCGACGTTGCCGTATTTCAGCAACAACGCCGGCTATTTCTGGCTATACGGCGTGGTGCTGATTCCATTGATCATGCTGGCGCTGCCCAAGAGCTGGTTCACGATGCCGCCGCGCACTGAGGATGACTCCACGGAATATGACCAGAACGAATCGTCTGAACCGGACCATGACACCGCCCAACCGGTGGACTAGACCCCTCCACAGCCTCGCGAATGCGCTAAGGTGCTTAGGATGACCCGCAACAAGGAGGCACAGGCGGCAATGAGCGCACGCAAGCTGTTCTATCTGGGGCCACAAGGCACCTTCACCCATCAGGCGGCCGTCAATGCCGCCCAAGAGTTGGCACGGTTCGAACCGCAAGGCTTCGACCTGATGCCCATGGACGATGTGCCGCAGATTCTCGACGCCGCACAGCACGGCGACGGCTGGGGAATCGTGGCCTGGGAGAACAACGTCGAAGGGTACGTGGTGCCCAACCTCGACGCGCTGATCGACGCGAAGGACCTTGTCGGATTCGCACGCGTCGGTGTGAACGTCGAATTCGACGCATACGTGGCGCAAGGAGCCGATCCAGCCGAAGCGCGCATCGCCACAGCCCATCCGCACGGTCTCGCGCAATGCAAACGATTCATCGCCGAACATCGGCTCTCCACACAGCCGGCCACATCCAACGCGGCGGCCTGCCGGGACCTTATCCCAGGTGAAATCGCCTTCGGTCCCGCCATCTGCGGCGAACTGTACGACATCACCCGCATCGGCACCGCCATCCAGGACTACCAAGGAGCCGCCACCGACTTCCTCGTGCTCTCGCCACGCGCCGAAGTCGCACGGCTGCTCGCCAAACCACGCGCCGAAGCTAACGTCGAATACGAATCGGTATTGACGCTCATCCCGCTCGTCACCGGCCCAGGCGTGCTCGCCAACCTGCTCGACGTGTTCCGTGACGCGGGACTGAACATGACCAGCTTCATCTCACGGCCCATCAAAGGACGCACCGGCACATACAGCTTCATCGTCACCCTCGACGCCGCCCCTTGGGAGGAACGTTTCCGCGACGCGCTTGTGGAAATCGCAGAACATGGCGACTGGGCCAAAACACTCGCCGTCTACCCGCGGAGGGAACACCCCAACCCGCCCGTCACCTCATGGATGCTGCCGCAAGGCGGCGTACGACTCGACGACAGCCACCTGCCGGACGATTGGCAGAACGACGAAACCGTCAGAAGGGAGCTGATGTGGTGAAGCCACGCATCGCAATCGTAGGACTCGGCCTCATCGGAGGATCACTGGCACGCCGACTCGTCAACGCCGGCTGCGAAGTGACCGCATGGAACCACAACGACCGCCCCTACGCCACCGCCGAAGCCGACGGCATCATCTGCAAACCCACCTTGGCGGCACTCGCCGAAACCAAACCGAACGTGCTCGTACTGTGCAACCCGCTCAAGGCCATGCCCGAAATCCTCGGCGCATTGAAACCATTGATCGACACGGAAACAACCACGCTCACCGACGTGGGCAGCGTCAAAGGCATGGTCCGCGACCAAGTCAAAGCCATTGGTCTTGACGGCTGCTACGTCGGAGCACACCCGATGGCCGGCAACGAACTGTCCGGCTGGGAGGCATCCGACCCGACACTCTATGACGACGCGCTCTGGGCCATCACCGTCGACGAACACACCGAATACCGCCGGTTCCGCGCCGTGGCCGACATGATCGTGAACCGTTGCGGCAACCGGCTCATCGTACTTGACGACGCCACCCATGACCGTTGCGCCGCGCTCATCTCACATATGCCTCACGTCATCGCCACCGCCATGATCAACGAGCTGGTGGCCAACCCGAACCGCAACATCGCGGCCGCGCTCGCAGCCGGGTCCTGGCGTGACATGACGCGCGTGGCGCTGACCGATCCGAACCGCACACGTGCCATGGTGGAGGAGGACGCGGCCAACGTGGAGACCTTGCTACGCAACATGGCCAACCGATTGACGTTGGTGGCCAACGTGCTGCATGACATGGCCGATACCGGCGTGCGCCCTACGGAAGGCGACGTGAAGCAAATGGACCGTTTCTTCGCCCAAGGCCAACCGTTCCGCGACTACAAGGCCGCCAGCAGGCAGCCGGAGTACGCCGAACATTGCGCGACGGTCGAACTGTCGATTCCCGAAAACGATTGGCAGCGCACGCTGCTGGAATCCGCCCGCAGAGGCGAGCATATCGTGCGATTCGACGGCGAGCGTACCGCGATCGCGCAGGCGCGTTCCGTGGTCTGACGACTGACGCCATCGCTATGCAAAAGCGCCGCAATCGCAGAAAATCAGTGCGATTGCGGCGCTCTTGTCTTTGCGCGCGGTAGGGGGAGGTATGCGACTACGGACGTGGCCGAGTCATGGAACGTTCCGGCACCGGCTTGATCGTCACGATTTCGTCGGCGGGAATCGTGACACGCTGCTCGGGACGTGAGCCGTTCGCCGCCGCATCGCGCGTCATCTCCAGTTTCTGACCGTCCCACGAACGCACGTGGCCTACGTAATCGCGGAACTTCATACGATGATCGGTAGGATCGACGCCTTCCAAGGTGCGCACCACGATGCGCGCTCCTACTGGAATCTCATTGGGAATAGGCATTGCTGCCTCCTTTCGATGTTCCGCTCCAACTGTCTCACTCGCTCGCCACGGCGTCAAGGACCGGCTGCTTCAACGCGCGGGAGGCGGGGGAGATGCTGGACACCAGACCGACCACAATCGATAGCAGCAGGAACACGAGCAGCTGCAACCACGGAATCGCCAGCGTCTCCAAACCTTCGGACGCGTAGACCGCACGAATCACCACTCCCGCGGCGACGCCGACGATCAAACCCAACACCGTGCCGAACACGGAGATGATCGCCGCTTCGATGCCAAGCATGCCACGCACCTGGCCACGTGACGTGCCGATGACACGGAGCAGACCAATCTCCTTGGTGCGTTCCGACACGCTCAACGCCAGCGTGTTCACGATGCCGAAAATGGCGATGATGATGGACAAAGCCAGCAACGCGTACAGGACCATGAGCATCTGATCGATCATCGAGCTCATCGTGGACTTGTACTCGTCACGATCGAACACGACGATTGTATAGTATTTCTTGATTGTTTTCTTCAGGGCCTTCTTGACTTGGGCCGTGTCGGCGCCCCGCTTGTCCGTGACGAACGCCTGCATGACGAACATGGTCTGCTTGTTGCCGATTTGCTCGGCCAAATCGTCGTTGACGATCGCGAAATCGCGGTATACGGAATTCGACACGATCGCGCCGATGGTCAGCGTCTTTCCGGTGGTGACCTTCTTCGTCTTGACCAGCGTTTTCGGATCGACGTTCTTGGCGTCGTTCGTGTACTGTTCGATTTCCGAAGCCTTGGCCTGCGCTCCTGTCAAGTCGCCGGATGCGGCCAATTGCTGGGCCTGCGACTGCAATTCCTGCACATGCGCCTGCACCTTGGCCTGGTAATCGGCCTGCGCCTTGGCTGTGGCCTCCTTGTCTACCACGATGTTCTCGGCCGTGGCCTTGACCTTCTGACCCACATGCCATCCACGATCGTCGGCAATGGTCTTGCCGACGAGCAGCTTGCCATCCTTCAACGCGGCAGCGGCATCACCTTCGGTGGTTTCGGCGGCGAAGATCTTGGTGAACAGTTCCGGCTGTGTGGCGAACGTGAACCCGTTGATGGCTTTGCCGTCATATTTCACACCAAGCACCACACGGTTCGACACCACATGATTCACGCCATCGACCTTTTTGATGTCTTTGATGGCCTGGTCGGGAATCTGCCCGGCCGAAGCCGAAGATACGGCGAAATCGGCTTTGAGCCCGGTATCCACCAGCGAATTGACCGAAGCCTTCGCCGACGTGGCCACCACGCCCAGACAGCTGACAATCGCCACTCCCACGAACAGGGCGGCTGCGGTGTTGGACGTGCGACGTTTCGAACGAGAAATGTTACGTTGCGCGAGACGCCCGGTCACGGTGAAGACCTTCGATGGCAGCCAGCCGAGCACCGCGCCCGCGGTGGACACGTATGCCGGTCCCGCCACAATCACGCCGATCACGGCCAGCGCCGCGCCAATACCGAGCGGCCAGCCGACAGCGATACTGTTGAGCGCCTTCCACGGCGTCGGACCGCCGTCACCATCCGCGGCGGCCAAAGCGTAGGTGAAGCCCCAGCTCAGGAAGCCCAACAGCACCATGACGGTGCCGAGGATGCCACGTGCGAGGACAGACTTTTCCGGATTGACGGTTTCGTTCATCGCCTGAATCGGCGGGGCAAGCGCCGCATTTCGCGCCGGCAGGGCCGCACCGATCAACGTCACCACAATGCCGACCACAAGGCCGACGAGCATGTCGGAAACGGTCGGATTGGTGGCGCCGGTCAATGGCATACCCATATTCGCCAAACCGGATGCGATGAGTTTGACCATGCCCCAGCCGAGCCCGATGCCTGCGAGCGAACCTACCAGGCCCAGCAACAGAGCTTGCACGATCACCGTGGAGAACACTTGCAGGGGAGAAGCGCCGATGGAACGCAGCAGCGCATAGCCGCGCATCGACTCGCGCACGATCATGGAGAACGTGTTGGCGATGATGAACGAGCCGACAAACAATGCGATCACCGCGAAAATCAGAATAAGCGGTTGGATGAAGCCGAGCGCGTCCTGCGTGGATTTGGTTGATTCGTCACGGTATTCATCACCGGTGATGGCATGTGCCTTCGCCGATCTCGGCAGCGCCTTGTTGATACGGTCCGCCAGCTGCTGCTGCGCGTTGTCGTCAAGCGGCGTGGTCTTATTGCCGTAGACGCTGATCAACGCAGTCTTGTCCGGATCGTCCGATTGCTTGTTCGCCTGTTCCTTGGCCGTCGCGGGATCGATGGCGATGATGATGGCGCCTGCCTGGCTGGCATCGGTGGTGAAGATGCCGCTGACGGTCACCTTATGAGCGCCGTCCGGATAGACGATTTTCGTCTTATCGCCGACCTTCAGACCCGACTGTTCGGCGGCGAAGGAATGAAGGGCGATCTCATCGCCGTTCTTCGGCCACGTGCCGGTCGTGAACTTGGCGGACCGCCACGGCGACGACTTGCCCATGCCTATGGCGAGCGTCGGAGACCCCATGGTGGTCACCGCATCGCCATGCTTGTCGAGCAGCACTACGCCGGACAGCATGTGCACGACGCGTGCCGAGGAAACACCGTCGACCTTGGCTATCGTACCCGCCAGATCGACGTCGACATCGTTGTAGTTTTTCGTCGATCCCATCGACATCGCCGACGAATCTTTTTTCTTCTCCTGCGAACCGCGCACGTACACGTCATGGTCCGCATTGGTGGACATCATCTGTGAAACCTGGTTGTTGAGCATTTCGCGGAAACAGAACGAGCCGACCACGAAACTCACGCCGAGCGCGATGGCCACGATCGACATGATGAAACGGCCGAAATGGCTGCGCGCGTCGCGCAATCCTATGCGAATCATGCCTGCGAGTCCTCCGTCACGGTCGGAACGGCGGTGGAGGCGGCGTACTTGGAAACATCGTCGATGTCGTCGTCGCCGGCGAACACCTCAAGAATCTCGTTGTACGTCGGATGCTGCATGTCGCGGGTGATGTTGCCGTCGGCGAGCACCAGCACACGGTCCGCGAAGGAGGCCGCACGCGGATCGTGGGTGACCATGACGATCGACTGGCCGTAGTCGCGTACCGAATCGCGCAGGAAGCCAAGCACTTCACGGCTGGAACGCGAGTCGAGGTTGCCGGTCGGCTCGTCGGCGAAGATCACGGACGGTCGTGCCATGATGGCGCGGGCGCAGGCCACACGCTGCTGCTGGCCGCCGGACAGCTGGCTTGGACGGTGCGTGAGCCGCTTCTCCAGACCGACCACCTTGACCACTTGGTTGAACCAGTCGCGGTCGATCGGACGTTTCGCTATCTGCAATGGCAGCAGGATGTTCTCCTCGGCGGACAGCGTCGGCACCAGATTGAACGACTGGAAAATGAACCCGATCTGTTCGCGGCGCAGATCCGTCAGCTGCTTCTGGTTCATGGAGGAGACCTCGAGGCCCTCCACCATCACCTTGCCGGACGAAGGGGCGTCGAGTCCGGCCATGCAATGCATGAGCGTGGACTTGCCGGAACCGGAAGGGCCCATGATGGCGGTCATTTCACCGCGCTTGAATTCCACATTCACATGATCCAACGCCATCACTTCGTTGTCTTTTGAGCCGTAGACCTTGGTCAGGTCGATGGCGCGGGCCACAATCCCATCATCGGGGTTTTCGGCTGTCGGATGCTGTACGTCATGAATGGAATGACGAGTCATAATACCGCCTGTTCGTAGGATGCCTAATCGTCATCAGTCTATCGGTATGGGGACATAATGGAATCGTGCCATCGCGTGAGATGACATTCGATCGCGTTGCGGAATGGCATTTATACGGTGTCTGCGTGGTGTCTGTTCATTTCAGACGAAGCGGAAGGTGGTTTGCATGTGTTTCGATGATGCGTTGGACGGATTCGACGCCTATCTGAAAGCCAACCGTGGATTGAGTGCAAACACCCGCAGGGCGTACCGCAGCGATGTCGAGGAATGCTTGGTGGCGTTGCGGAAACAGGGTTGCGTGGATCTGAATGAGGTGACCATCGAGGATTTGCGCCTGTGGATGGCCGAATCGTCCAAAAATCACGCACGCAGCAGCATGGCGCGCAAAACCGTCGCCGTGCGTGGATTCTTCGCATGGGCGTACGACCATGACATGGCGTCCGCCAACCCGGCGGCTTCGTTGCAGACGCCGAAAATCCCCGATACGCTGCCGGCGGTATTGAACGAAACGCAGGCGCAGCAGCTGATGGACCGCGTTGATGAGGACGGCATGGAGGCGCGATCGCAGGAACCGAATATGAAAAAACAGGCGATCGCGCTGCGTGACGCGGCCATGCTGGAACTGCTCTATGCCACCGGCATGCGTGTGGCGGAACTGGTCGGACTCGACGTGGCCGACGTGACATTCGGCAACCGCACGGTGAAAGTGACCGGCAAAGGCGACAAGCAGCGTGTCATGCCATTCGGCGCACCAGCCGACAAGGCCTTGCGCGATTGGCTGGAACATGGCCGTCCCGTACTATGCGGTGACATGTCGGACGACGCGTTCTTTTTGGGATCGCAGGGCGGGCGGATCGATCAACGTATGGTGCGCAAGGTGGTGCACGACCGGGCACGGGAGGCCGGCGTGCCAGACATCAGTCCGCATGCGTTGCGCCACAGTGCGGCGACCCATATGCTCGACGGGGGAGCGGACCTGCGTGAGGTGCAGGAGATGCTGGGGCATTCCTCGCTGAAGACCACGCAGCGTTACACACACGTGTCCATCGAACAGTTGAAGGCACGATACGGGCAGGCGTTTCCACGGGCGTGACGCGGATTGGCAAAGTACGCTGACAGCGAACGGATATGTCCGCGTCCGTCCATACACACGATGCGGATAAGTTGTCCCGGCGATAAGAGGGAAAAACGGATTGTTTTATCAGATGATGAGTTTTGATTTGGCTATTTTGCATGGGCCTCCCTCGGATATGGAGCGGTTGTCCCTCAATCGAGCGATAATGAACCCACCATCAGAACGAAGACGGACGTTGATGCCACGGTATTGACGCCCGCCTTCTTTTTGAGCAGGGTCTTACGGCTCTGGAAATAATGGATAAGGAGAATATGAATTCCATGAAGAAGAAAGCTCTGGCTTTCGCTGCGGCCGCATGCGCATTCGGCATGCTGCTCAGCGGTTGCGGCTCTTCCAACGGTGACTCCACCGCTGACAAGGGTTCCAACGTCATCACCGCATACAATTCCGAACCGCAGAACCCGCTCATCCCGGGCGACTGCAACGAGACCGGCGGCGGCAAGCCGCTCGACCTGCTGTTCGCACGTCTGATTTCCTTCGACGCCAAGGGCAACGCCTCCAACGAAGTGGCGGAGTCCATCAAGTCCAACGATGACGCCACCCAGTACACCATCAAGCTCAAGGATGGTTGGAAGTTCACCGACGGCACCCCGGTGACCGCCGAATCCTTCACCAAGGCATGGAGCTACACGGCCAACGCCAAGAACGCACAGCTCGGCTCCTCCTTCTTCTCCACCATCAAGGGCTACGACAAGCTCCAGGATGGAGACAAGCTCAAGGGCGACGAACAGCTCGAGGGCCTGAAGGTCGTCAACGACCATGAATTCACCGTCGACCTGAACCGTTCCGACTCCGTGTTCGCCATCAAGGTCGGCTACACCGCATTCGCTCCGCTGCCGGAATCCTTCTTCAAGGATCCGAAGGCCTTCGGCGAGAAGCCGGTCGGCAACGGCCCGTACAAGTTCCAGTCCTGGGACCACGACAACCAGATCGTGCTGGTGAAGAACCCCGACTACAAGGGCAACCGCGTCGCCAAGAACGACGGCGTGACCTTCAAGGTCTACACCAAGGATGAGGCCGCCTACGCCGACATCCAGTCCGGTTCCCTCGACGTGATGGAGTCCGTCCCGGCCTCCGCCACCAAGACCTTCCAGAAGGACTCCACCGTACAGGCCTACAACAAGGCCGGCTCCGTCATCCAGCAGTTCACCATCCCGGCCAAGCTGAAGCACTTCGAAGCCGACACCGAGGAAGGCACCCTGCGTCGCCAGGCCGTCTCCATGGCCATCAACCGCGAGAACATCTGCAAGAAGGTGCTCAACGGCACCGGCACCCCGGCCGCCGACTTCACCTCCCCGCTGACCCCGGGCTACTCCGATTCCCTCAAGGGTTCCGGCAACCTGAAGTACAACGAGAAGAAAGCCAAGGAACTGTGGGCGAAGGCCAACGCCATCAGCCCGTGGACCTCCGATGACAAGCTCACCTTCGCCTACAACGCCGATGGTGGCCACGAAGTCATCTACACCGCCGTGGTCAACTCCATCAACAACGTGCTGGGCGCCGGCGTGGCCGCCACCAACCCGTACCCGACCTTCAACGATTTCCGCACCGCCGTGTCCGACCGCAAGGTGAACGGCGCGTTCCGTAGCGGCTGGCAGCCGGATTACCCGTCCGCCGAAAACTACCTGGTGCAGAACTTCGCCTCCGCCGCTGCCGATGGCAACGGCTCCAACGATGGCGACTACAAGAACCCGGAGTTCGATGCGCTGTGCGACAAGGCCGCTGCCTCCAAGTCCGTCGCAGACGCCAACAAGCTGTACCAGCAGGCACAGGAAGTGCTGCTCAACGACCTGCCGGCCGTTCCGCTGTACTACGCCAATGCCTATGGTGTGGCCTCGACCGGTGTCTCCGGCTTCGAGATGAACTGGCAGAACCTGCCGGTCTACGAGAACATGACCAAGTCCGGCAAGTGAGCCGTTCTCTGATTTTGATTTCGTAGGATCGACATGAAGGAAGGAACGGATTCGAATATCCGTTCCTTCCTTTCCGCGTAATAAACGGGGCTTCCATCGGAGGTCCATGACGGCTGGACATGCGACATCAACAGAAGATGTCCGCGCGTGGGGTATATTTTCAGCTGTCTTTCATGAAACTGCAATATAAAGCATTGTGGTGCAGTATCACTGATACGTAATGGGGCAAGCGCCGGCCGCCCCGGGCCTCATGTCCTATACGCGTGAGCGTAGGGGACGAAGCCGCAAACGGCTGGCGAACGAGTGAGTAATCAAAAGGAGAAACCAATGGGCAAGTATCTTCTGCGACGCATTCTGCAGATGATCCCTGTGGTTCTCGGCACGACGCTTCTGGTGTATGCCCTGGTGTTCGCGTTGCCGGGCGACCCGGTCAAGGCGATGTTCGGCGACAAGCCGGTCAACGAAGCGGTCGCGGCCCAGATCCGTGCCGAATACAATCTGGACAAGCCGTTCATCGTCCAGTATCTGCTGTTCCTGAAGAACGCGCTGACCCTCGACTTCGGCAAGACCTTCTCCGGACAGCTTGTCATCGACGTGATCGGCCGCGCCTTCCCCGTGACCATCAAGCTCGCCCTGATGGCCTTCGTGTTCGAAGCGGTTTTCGGCGTGATCTTCGGTGTGATCTCCGGCCTGAAGAAGGGCAAGTGGTGCGATACCGTCATCCTGATCTTCTCCCTGCTGCTCATCTCCGTGCCGACCTTCGTCACCGGCTTCCTCTGCCAGTACTTCCTCGGTGTGAAGTGGCATCTGCTGCCGGTCACCGCCGGAACGAATCCAGGATTCCTTGATCTGCTGATGCCGGCCATGGTGCTTGGCTCTGTATCGATGGCGTACATCATCCGTCTGAGCCGTACGGAGATTTCGTCCAACATCGCCCTCGACTATGTGCGCACCGCGCGCGCCAAGGGCATGGACAACAAATCCGTCATGCTGCGCCACGTGCTGCGCAACTCCATGATCCCCGTCGTCACCTATCTGGGCCAGGATCTTGGCGCACTGATGGGCGGCGCGATGATCTCCGAAACCATCTTCAACGTGCATGGCATCGGCTACCTGACCTATCAGAGCATCCTCAAGGGAGAAGGCAACCTGGTGGTGTCCATCGTGACGCTGCTCATGCTGATCTTCGTGGTTTGCAATCTGCTGGTCGACATGCTGTACGCCGCGCTTGATCCGCGAATCCGTTACGCGTGAGTCGAGGGAGGGAACAAGAAATGACCGAAATGAATGAGACCAATCCTTCCACCGTGCTTCCGGGACAGGAACGCTATGTGGCACCGCTCGATGAGACGCCCCTGAAGGCCGTCGACTCGATGGACGAATCCGCACCGGCTTCGAACATGTGGGCCGACGCATGGCGAACCCTGCGTAAGAACCCGCTGTTCATCATCTCCGGACTGCTGATCATCTTCATCGTGTTCGTGGCGCTGTTCCCGAGCGTGTTGACCAAGCAGAACCCGAACTACTGCACGCTCGACAATTCCCTTGAGCCGGCTTCCTCAGGCCATCCGTTCGGCTTCGACCTGCAAGGTTGCGACGTATACTCCCGTGTGGTCTACGGCACCCGCACCTCGCTGAGCGTCGGCGTGTTCGCCACACTGCTGGTGGTGCTGCTCGGAACGCTGATCGGCGCAATCGCCGGCTTCTTCGGAGGATGGGTCGACGCCGTGCTGAGCCGACTGACCGATATCTTCCTCGCGCTGCCGATTCTGCTTGGCGCCATCGTGGTGCTCCAGATGTTCAAAACGAGCAGCTCCATCTGGAAGATCATTCTGGTGATGACGCTGTTCGGCTGGACCTCCGTGGCACGAATCGCGCGAGGTGCTGTGATGGAAGCCAAGAACCTTGAATTCAACACGGCGTCCACCGCTCTGGGATCCACCCCGATCCGCAACCTGTTCCGCCACATCCTGCCGAATTCGCTGGCTCCGATCATCGTGGTCGGCACCACCTCGCTGGCCACCTACATCGTGCTCGAGGCCACGCTGAGCTTCCTGGGCGTCGGCCTGCCCACCACCACGGTCAGCTGGGGCGGAGACATCTCCAACGCGCAGTCCATCCTGCGTACTGACCCGATGGTGCTGTTCTACCCGTCCGCCGCGCTGGCCATCACCGTGCTGGCATTCATCATGATGGGCGACGCCGTCAAGGACGCGCTCGATCCGAAGAGCCGTACGGCCTGAGTGTAAGTGAAGGGATATTCGATGACTGAAATGAATACCGAGAACAACCTCGAGGCCATGCAGCGCGCCCACGGGCCGCTGTTGGAGGTCAAGAACCTCCAGGTCGACTTCACCACCGATGAAGGCAAGGCCGTGCATGCCGTGCGCAACTCGTCCTTCAGCGTGTATCCCGGCCAGTGGGTGGCCATCGTCGGCGAATCCGGTTCCGGCAAATCCACTTCCGCCATGGCCGTGCTTGGCCTGCTTCCGGGAACCGGCCATGTGGTCGGCGGCTCCATCAAGCTTGATGGCCAGGAGATCTCCGGCTTCAAGCAGAAGGATTTCGACAAGCTCCGTGGTAGCAAGATGGGTCTTGTCCCGCAGGATCCGATGAGCAACCTGAACCCGGTGTGGCGCATCGGCACCCAGGTCAAGGAAGCGTTGGTGGCCAACAACATGGACATCGACCACGAAAAGCGTTCCGAATTCGCCAAGGCCCTGGCCGGTGACGAAGTGGAGCTCAAGGGCAATGACGATGAGACCTTCCTTGGTTCCAAGGAACTGCCTGATCTGATCGCCGCGGCCAAGGAGGCTCTTGTCAAGATCGGCAAGAGCGGTGACGAGCTTGACAAGATCATGGCCCGGTTCGCCGAGGAATGGGTTCCGGGATCCGAAACCCGCTGGCGTGTGGCCGATGGCCTGATCAAGGCCGGGGTGAAGGACGATGACGCATGGTACATCGCCAAGAAGTATGTGGTCGGCTCCACCATGGACGACCGCATCGCCGGTCTGCTGTCCGAGGCCGGTCTGCCTGACGCCGCCACCCGTGCCCGCCAGTTCCCGCACGAATTCTCCGGCGGCATGCGTCAGCGTGCGCTGATCGCCATCGGTCTGGCCTGCCGTCCGGAACTGCTCATCGCCGACGAGCCGACCTCCGCGCTTGACGTGACCGTGCAGAAGAAGATCCTCGACCATCTGCACATGCTGACCGATTCCCTGGGAACCGCGGTGCTGTTCATCACCCACGATCTCGGTCTGGCCGCGGAACGCGCCCAGCATATCGTGGTCATGTACAAGGGCCAGGTCGTGGAATCCGGTCCTTCACTGGAAGTGCTGCAGCATCCGCAGCATCCGTACACCAAGCGTTTGGTCGCCGCTGCGCCGTCCTTGGCATCGCAGCGCATCATCTCCGTCAAGGAGCATGGCGGCGACGCCACCGCGGTCATGGAGCACGCGGTGAACGAGGATTCCCTGAAGAAGGGCGAAGCCATCATCACGGTGGATCACCTGACCAAGGAATTTAAACTGCCGCGCAAGAAGGAGATGTTCAAGGCGGTCGACGATGTGAGCTTCTCCATCAAGAAGGGCACCACATTGGCCATCGTCGGCGAATCCGGTTCCGGCAAATCCACCGTGGCCAACATGGTGCTGAAACTGCTTGAGCCGACCGCCGGCACCGTCACCTACGACGGCAAAGACGTCTCCGGATTCAAGGGCAAGGAGTTGCTTGACTTCCGACGTCATGTGCAGCCGGTGTTCCAGAACCCGTACGGATCGCTCGACCCCATGTACTCCATCTACCGGTCCATCGAGGAGCCGCTGCGCATCCACGGCATCGGAGACAAGAAGAGCCGTGCCAAGCGTGTGCGCGAGCTCATCGACATGGTGGAATTGCCGGAATCGGTGATGAGCCGTTATCCGAACGAGCTTTCCGGCGGCCAAAGGCAGCGCATCGCCATCGCGCGCGCCATGGCCCTCGATCCGGATGTGATCGTCTGCGACGAGGCCGTCTCCGCATTGGACGTGCTGGTGCAGGACCAGGTGCTTCGCCTGCTCAACGACCTGCAGGCGGAAAAGGGACTGAGCTACCTGTTCATCACCCATGATCTGGCGGTGGTGCGTCAGATCGCCGATGAGGTCGTGGTGATGCAGCACGGCAAGCTGGTGGAGCATGCCACCACCGACGAGGTCTTCGACCATCCGAAGAAGCAGTACACCCGCGACCTGCTGGACGCCATCCCAGGCGGCAAGCTGCAGCTCGGACTCGACTGATCGCGTCAGCCATCTGGAAAACCTCCCTTCCCACAAGGGAGGTTTTCTTGTATTCCGGCTAGGCTAAGGCGCTATGACGATCACAATCACGACATCGAATGTGAATGGAATCCGCGCGGCGAAACGCAAAGGCATCGAGCAATGGGCCGCGAAGAACACGCCGGACGTGTGGTGCATGCAGGAAGTACGCGCCCCGCAAAACGAAATCGACCCCATCTTCGACGAATTCGGCTTCGAATACGCGACCGCCGGACGCATCGCCGACCAAAGCGGGCTTGATCGCATGAACGAGATCTGCCGTATCAAGGGACGCGCCGGCGTCGGTCTGCTCTCCGCGCTGCCCGTCATCGACAAGCGCTACGGACTGCCGGGACTTGCCGAGGACGTCGATTCCGGCCGTTGGATCGAAGCGGATGTGAAGACCCCGCAAGGGTACACCGTCACTGTCGTATGCGTGTACGTGCACGCCGGCAACACTGACGATCCGGAGAAAATGAAGCAGAAATACCGTTTCCTCGACACCATGCTGGTACGTATGGGACAACTGCGCGATGAAGCGGCGCACGGCGGCAAGCAGGCGGTATTGTGCGGCGATTTCAACATCGCGCACACGCCGCTCGACATCAAGAACGCGAAAGCCAACGAGAAGCACGCCGGCTTCCTGCCCGAGGAACGCGCCTACGTGGACAAATGGCTGGGGGAGTTGGAATTCGTGGATGTGATGCGTTCCCTGTGCGGAGACATCCAAGGACCGTACACCTGGTGGAGCCAGCGGGGCCGCGCCTTCGACAACAACGTCGGCTGGAGGATCGACTACCAGTTCGCCACACCCGAACTCGCCGAAACGGCCCGCGGATTCGTCATCGACAAAGCTCCGACCTACGACCTGCGATGGTCGGATCATGCGCCGCTGAGCATCACCTACGACGTGTGAGTTTTTGCGGCCGTCATCCGGCCAATGCCGGGCAACGGGAGGACACACTCCGATTCCCAGCCCGTATTAAGCATGGGTGCTAGGCTAGTCACGGTTGCAACCGTAATGAAATGAGGAACATCATGGGACTGTTTGGATTCGGCAAGAAGAAGCGTCAGAGCGAGGAAGCCGCTGAAGCCGCCGCCGAAGAGAACGACAAGGCCGATGAGGCCATCTCCGAAACCGCCGAGGCGCCCGCCGGTGGAATTCAGGAAACCATCCTTCCGGAACCGTCCGATGAGTACGACGGCCGTGGCGATGAGCACGGTCCGTGGGACGTCGACGACGAGAACGTGCCCGACTATGACGAATACCTCGACATGGGTGCCTACTATCTGCCGTTCCTCCAAGGCATCGAACTGCGCGTGAAGGCCAACCGCGCCACCCAGCAGGTGCTCGGCACCACCATCACCTACGGATCCTCCAGCGTGGAGATCGAAGCCTTCGCCGCGCCGAAGACCATGGGACTGTGGGATGACGTGCGCGCCGACTTGGTTGAGGCCAACAAAGACGCCAAGGAGACCGACGGCGTGTTCGGCACCGAACTGACACTGCCGGTCGTGGTCAAGGGCGGACGCAAGGTCGTCACCCGCATCGTCGGTGTGGACGGACCGCGGTGGATGCTGCGCGGCATCTTCTCCGGCAAAGCCGCCACCGATCCGGACCACGCCGAAACCAAGGCGCTGAACCAGCTTTTCTCCAACATCGTCGTGGAACGCGGCGAGGACCCGCTGGCCCCGCGTGACCTCATCCCGATGCATCCGCCGGTCGCCCCGGCCGAACGCAAGGCCGCCAAGGAAGCCGCCGAAGCCGAACAGGCAGGCAGGACGATGGACATTCCAGGCCAGCCGAAGGGACCGTTTGACTCCGACCAGCAGGTCGAGGTCAAGACCACGTTGTCGCGTGGACCGATGTTCTCCGAAGTGCGCTGAGCGAACGACGACCACGAAAACACAAACGCATGGCTGAAACCGAAATCAAGAAAAGAACCGGCCTCGGCGCGCTCGCCGACGCCGGCGATGCCGACGATTTCTCCGTCATTGACGCGATCGGCGGTCCGCGCGGCGTCGTCGAATCGATGCTGCCGGGCGTGGTGTTCGTGGTGATGTTCGTCATTACCTCCGACCTGCATCTGACCATCGGCGTATCCGCAGCCCTCGCCGTACTGCAGGTGATCGTCCGCCTATGCCAACGCCAATCCGTCATGGGCGCCGTCTCCGGCCTTCTGGCAGTCGGCATCTGCCTGATCTGGGCATGGAACAGCCACGAGGCGCGCAACTACTACATGTTCGGATTCCTGACCAACGCCTTCTACATCGTGCTGCTCGCCATTTCGTTGATGGTACGTGTACCGGGACTTGGCTTGGTGATCGAATTCATCCGGACACTGCCAACCGAGCATCTGCGCGCATGGCTTGCCGATTGGCGTGGCGACAAGGCATTGAACCGCGCGTACACCATCATCACCGCGTTGTGGATCGGTGTGTTCTCACTGCGACTGGTGGTGCAGGTGCCGTTGTACCTGTCCAACCAGGTCGGCTGGCTCGGCACTGCACGTCTGCTCATGGGCATTCCGTTCTGGGCGTTGGCCATCTGGGTGTCGTACCTCATCGTGGCCACCCCCATGCATCGGCATAAGACGTTGGCCGAACCAAACGCCGACGCGATGGACGACAACAACGAAACGGAGGAACAGCACTGATGGAATCGACCATCCGCATCGAACGATATGCCGACCAAGGCCGTTGCGTCGGCCACATCGACGGACGCGTCGTGTTCGTGCGATTCGCGTTGCCGGGCGAGCTGGTACGCGTCGTGTTGGACGAGCCACATGATCGCGAGGACCGTTTTTGGACTGGCGAAGTGACGGAAGTGCTGGAAGCCAGCGAGGACCGCGTCGAACCCGTATGGCCGTTGGCGGGTCCGCTTGCCATGGGCGGCGGCGTCGGCGGTGCCGATTTGGTGCACGTCTCACTGCCCGGACAGCTTAAATGGAAATCCACGTCCATCGCCGAACAGATGAGACGTCTCGGCCATGTCGACGTTGACGTGCCGATCGAGCGCATGCCCGAGGATGAGGCGGAGCAGGGGCTGCACTGGCGTACCCGCATCGAGATGATCGCGGACGAGAACGGCCGACCGTCCATGCGCAGACGCGGCACCCACGTGCGTGTGCCGATCGACACCATGCCGTTGGCCAGTCGCGCGTTGCTTAACGTGGCCGAGAAGGAACACGTGTGGGATGGGGGATTCACTCCCGGATCGCAGATTCGTCTGTCTGTTCCCGAGCCTCGCGGCAATGCCGAAATCGCCGACAACTACGCCGTGCTCGTCGATGGCGAGGTGACGGCGGGCAATCGCGAGCTTACCGAAAAGGTGACGGTGTGCGGACGTGAATTCGAATATGGTGTGGACGCCGGCGGATTCTGGCAGATGCACCGTCACGCGCCGATCGCGTTGACCGGCCATGTGATGTCCTTGGTGCATGGCGAGCTTGACGGCGCCACTTCCGCATGCCTGTGGGATTTGTATTCCGGTTCCGGCCTGTTCACGCTGCCGTTGGCCACGTTAAGCGCCGGCCGCACGCGCATGCTGAGCGTGGAAGGTGGCAAGACCGCTGTCAAACACGCGCAACGCAATCTGAGGGCCATCCATTTGGGCAATGTCGACGCCCGTGTGGGCGATGTGGCCAAGACGCTTGCCAACGTACGCAACGATTTGGCCAAACCCGATATCGTGGTGCTTGATCCGCCGCGTGCCGGCGCACGTGCGAAGGTATGCAGGCAGATCGCCGAATCCGGCGCGCGAAGCGTCGTATACATCGCCTGCGACCCGGCATCGCTGGCACGCGACACCGCCACATTGGCCTCGCTCGGATACGATCTTGCCGATATTCGCGCATTCGACATCTATCCGACCACCCACCATGTCGAAACGGTGGCGCTATTCAGGAAAGCCACACGATGACCGGTTTCGCGCGGCGTGCCGCAGCCGGTCTCCTTGCAGCCGTCTTCGGCATCTCCATGCTGGCCGGCTGCACGCCGAACAATGCCGCGGTGGGAGATACGCAGTCCGCAGGCGATGCGGTCGCCCACAGCATGAAGGACCGCAACAGTCTCGACGTGGCCATGATCGGCTCCCAAGACGAACAGACCGATCGCCTGGCGTTGGATGCCATGGAGGCGGGCGGGCTCAGGCCGGTGTATCTGCCGGTCGCCGGCACGGTCGACATGCAGGACACCGCCCGGCAAGCGGTCGAGGATATGGCGCAACGCATGGTCAGCATCATCGTCATTTCGGGAATCGACATGTCCGGCGTGAACCATGACGGCTGGTACGACACGCTGACAACCGCAAGACAGGCGGGCATTCCAGTGGCACTGCTCAACCCGATCGCCACGCCGACCGACAGCACGCTGTTCGCTGCGACGCTCACAATCAACGACCGCATGACGGATGCGACGCCGCTTGCCGACGCGGTAGCCGGCATAGCCAACAATGACCCGCACGACAGAACAATCCTCGTCACCACCATCAGCCACGGCGGCAAACAGTGAACCGCTCCACGCATTCGGGTGAGTTCGAATCGGTTCGGATGAGTGGCGCTGAACGCACCCTGAGAAAACCCTGAATTTTGCCGGAGCTTTACGGGAAAAGCCTGCGGGTGCGCATCGCCAAGCGGTAGGCTGGCAGCATGAGTGAAAGTCAAACCATGCCTGAAACCAGTGAAAAGGGGCTCACCGCAGCGGAAGTCGCCGCCCTTACGGAAAGCGGGCAGGTCAACGCCGTCAAATCGTCCACGTCACGTTCGTTCGCCGACATCGTGCGAGCCAACGTGTTCACCCTGTTCAACGGCATCGTCTTCGCCGCCATGGTCATGGTATTGGTCACGGGATCATGGAGAGACGCCGTGTTCGGCCTCGTCATCCTCATCAACACCGGCATTGGCATCGTCACCGAGCTGAAAGCCAAACGAACGCTCGACAAGCTTTCCATCCTCGTAGCCTCCGACTATCTCGTACGACGCGACGGCAAGGACGTCGAAGTGCCGCACAACGAAATCGTGCTCGGCGACCTCATGTGGATCCGCTCCGGCGAACAGGTTCCCGCCGACGCGCAGATCGTGCGCACCTGGGGCCTGGAACTCGACGAATCCATGCTCACTGGCGAATCGCGCACCGTGCGCAAGAACGAAGGCGACGACATCTATTCCGGATCCACCGCGGTCTCCGGCATGGCCTTGGTCAAGGTCAACGCGGTCGGCGCGCACAGCTATGCCGCCACCTTGACCGCGCAGGCGAAGGTCTACAAAAAGACCGTGTCCGACCTCAACAAGGGCATCAACACCATCCTCAAATTCATGACCTTCCTCGTCGTGCCGCTGTGCGTGCTGCTCATCTGGTCGCAGGTGCACGCGGTCGGCGGTTGGGACGTAGCCATCTCCACCGGCCAATGGCGTTCCGCCGTGGTGTCCGCCGTGGCTGGCGTGGTCGGCATGATCCCCGAAGGCCTCGTACTGCTCACCTCGCTCAACTTCGCGCTCGCCGCCATCCGTTTGGCACGCAAGAACACGCTCGTGCAGGAGCTCGAATCCGTGGAGACCCTCGCACGCGTGGACTGCCTGAACCTCGACAAAACCGGCACCGTCACCGACGGCGGCATCATGCTCAACGAAATACGCATGCTGGATGGCATCGGAGCCAATACCGTTGACGAACATGCCGTGAAACAGGCGCTGTACGACCTGTCGAACGAAGGACAGCCGAACGGCACCGGATTGGCGATTCTCAACGGACTGGGCAAGCAGGGATTCTCCGCCGGTCCCGTCGCGGCGCGCGTTCCGTTCTCGTCGGCACGCAAATGGAGCTCGATTGCCGATGACGGCGCGGTATGGACGATGGGCGCGCCGGAAGTCGTGCTGTCCCACTTGGATGGCGATTACGCCGACGTTCTTCGACTGGTCAACGATTCCGCACACGACGGCAACCGCGTGCTGCTGATCGCACGGCATGACGGCAAGGCGCCCGCCGATTACGAAAGCGATCCCGCCATCGACCCCGCATCGCGGCCCGTCGCGCTGGTATTATGCTCCGAGCACATTCGCGACGACACCGAAGCCACACTCGCCTGGTTCCGCGAACAGGGCGTGCGCTGCCGCATCATCTCCGGCGACAATCCCGTCACCGTCGGTGCGATCGCAAGAAAAGTACGGCTCACCGGAGACGAGGAGCCACGGTTCATGGACGCGCGAGAACTGCCCGCCGACATCACGGAACTGGCGAAAGTACTGGAGAACGTGGACGTGCTCGGCCGTGTCCTGCCCGACCAGAAGAAGGCGATCGTCCAGGCGCTGCACCTAGGCGATCATGTCGTGGCGATGACCGGCGACGGCGTGAACGACGCGCTCGCCATCAAGGAGGCCGACCTGGGCATCGCGATGGGCAACGCGGCACCCGCCACCAAAGCCGTCGCACAAGTGGTGCTCGTCGATTCGAAATTCTCGCATCTGCCCGATGTGGTGGCACGTGGACGCCAGGTCATGGCCAACATGGAACGCGTGGCCAGCCTGTTCCTCGTCAAAACCGTATATTCCGCGCTGATCTCGCTCGGCGTGGTGCTGACGCAGATCCCATTCCCATACCTGCCCCGCCATATCACCTACATCGGCGCACTCACCATCGGCATGCCGGCGTTCATCCTCGCGCTTGCGCCGAACACGCGCCGCTACATTCCGGGCTTCCTCAGGCGCGTGGTGCACTTCGCATTGCCGGGAGGCATCGCCACGGCTCTGTCGATTCTCGCCGATTCGTGGCTGTTGCCGAAGTTCATGGGCTGGGACGCACAGCATTCCGCCGCGCAGCTGGGCATGCTTCGTGGCGTCAACGCGATTATCCTGCTGATGATGGGCATCTTCGTACTGGCGCGCGTGGCCCGTCCACTCAACTCGTGGAGAGGCGGTCTGGTATTGGCGTTCGCCGTGGCGGGCGTGGCCGGCATGTTCATTCCGCCCGTCGCGCGTTTCTTCGCGCTCGTGATACCGTCCGGCGAAATGCTCGCGGCGACGGGCGTCGCGCTTGTGGTGTCCGCCATCGTTTTCGTGCTGTGCCTGTGGTGCGTGCCGAAAATAGTCGCCATTTTCTCACGTTTCAAGAAGACACGCCAGTGCTGAAGTAACGTGGCTGTATCGTTGGCAACGGATAATCGGCTGCTGGAAAGTTTCAACCAGCCACAAAAGCTCGGAGGTAGCATGTCTGTGCGCGACGACCAGCTCGACACCCTGAAGGTGGGCGGCAAGGATTACGACTTTTACCGTATCGCGGATTTGCCGGGCATCGATCATCTCCCGTATTCGTTGAAGGTTCTCGTTGAGAACCTGGTGCGCAACATCGATGGCGCCAACATCACGGATGATCATGTCAAGGCTCTGTTGGATTGGGATCCGGCCGCACAGCCGAGCCACGAGATCCAGTTCACCCCGTCCCGCGTGGTCATGCAGGACTTCACCGGCGTGCCGTGCATCGTCGACCTCGCCACCATGCGTGACGCCGTCAAGGAGCTTGGCGGAGATCCGGAAGTCATCAACCCGCAGGTCCAGTCCGACATGGTCATCGACCATTCCGTGCAGATCGACAAGTACGGCGTGGCCGACGCGGTCGAACAGAACATGGACATCGAATACCAGCGCAACGGCGAACGCTACCAGTTCCTGCGCTGGGGACAGCAGGCCTTCCGCAACTTCCGCGTGGTGCCGCCGGGAACCGGCATCATCCACCAGGTCAATATCGAATACCTCGCCAAAGTCGTCATGACCAAGGCGGGGGAGCGCGGTCGCGACCTCGCCTACCTCGACTCCTGCGTGGGCACCGATTCGCACACCACCACCGTCAACGGTCTGGGCGTGCTCGGCTGGGGCGTCGGCGGCATCGAAGCCGAAGCCGCCATGCTCGGCCAGCCGATCTCCATGCTCGTGCCGCGCGTCGTCGGCTTCAAGCTCACCGGATCCATTCCGGAAGGCGTCACCGCCACCGACGTGGTCCTCACCATCACCGACATGCTCCGCCAGCACGGTGTGGTCGGCAAATTCGTGGAATTCTACGGCGAAGGCATCGCTTCCGTGCCGCTGGCCAACCGCGCCACCATCGGCAACATGGGACCGGAATTCGGCTCCACCTGTGGCATCTTTCCGATCGACAACGTCACCCTCGACTACCTGCGTCTGACCGGCCGTTCCGAAGAGCAGATCGCTCTCGTCGAAGCCTACGCGAAAGCCAACAAGCTCTGGGGCGACGCCACCGATCCGGACTACGTAGAACCGCAGTACTCCGAATACCTGGAACTCGACCTCGGAACCGTTGTGCCGTCCATCGCAGGCCCGAAGCGTCCTCAGGACCGCATCAGGCTGTCCGAATCGAAAGAGAAGTTCGAAGCCACGCTACCGGCATACGAAACCGACAAAACCGTGCAGAAGCCGATCGCGGTATCCACTGACTTCCGCGGCGACTTCGATATCAAGAACGGCGACGTGGCGATCGCGTCCATCACGTCGTGCACCAACACCTCCAACCCGTCCGTCATGATCGCCGCCGGCCTGATCGCCCGCAACGCGCATGCCAAGGGACTGAAGCCCAAGCCGTGGGTCAAGACGTCACTTGCTCCGGGCTCCCAGGTCGTCGCCGACTATCTGAAGGCCGCCGGTCTGCAGGATGATCTCGACGCGCTCGGCTACCAGCTGGTCGGCTTCGGCTGCGCCACCTGCATCGGCAACTCCGGCCCGCTGCTGCCGGAAATCTCCGAGGCCATCAACGCCAACGACCTGACCGTCACCTCCGTGCTGTCCGGCAACCGTAACTTCGAAGGCCGCATCAGCCCGGACGTCAAGATGAACTACCTCGCGTCCCCGCCGCTTGTCATCGCCTACGCGCTCGCCGGCACTATGGATTTCGATTTCGAAACCCAGCCGCTCGGCAAGGACCAGGACGGCAACGACGTGTACCTGAAGGACATCTGGCCTACCAATGAGGAAGTCGCCGCAGTGGTGGATGGCACCGTCAGCCGCGAGATGTTCCTCAAGGATTACGCCTCCGTGTTCGAAGGCGACCGCCGTTGGAAGGGCCTTGACGTGCCGGAAGGCGAACTGTTCGCATGGGATGAGAACTCCACCTACGTGCGCAAGCAGACCTTCTTCGACGGCATGAAGGCCACCCCGGATCCGGTCAAGGACATCCACGGCGCCCGCGTGCTCGCACTGCTCGGCGACTCCGTGACCACCGACCACATCTCCCCGGCAGGCGCGTTCAAGGCCTCCAGCCCGGCAGGCAAATACCTGACCGACCGTGGCGTCGAACCGAAGAACTTCAACTCCTACGGTTCCCGTCGAGGCAACCATGAGGTCATGGTCCGTGGCACGTTTGGCAACATCCGCCTGCGCAACCAGTTGCTCGCCTCCGTCGGCGAGGAAATCACCCCTGGTGGCTACACCTACGACTTCCTCGACAAGAAGCCGACCACAATCTTCGAAGCGTCTCGCGACTATATCGACCATGATGTGCCGCTCGTCGTGCTCGCAGGCAAGGAATACGGTACCGGCTCCTCCCGTGACTGGGCCGCCAAGGGCACCGTCATGCTGGGCGTCAAAGCCGTCATCACCGAAAGCTTCGAACGCATCCACCGTTCCAACCTCATCGGCATGGGCGTGCTGCCATTGCAGTTCCCCGAAGGCGAATCGTATGAGAGCCTCGGCCTGAACGGCACCGAAACCTACGACATCTCCGGTGTCGAGGAACTCAACAAGGGCGTCACCCCGAAGACGGTCCACGTCACCGCCACCCACGCGGACGGTTCCACGACCGAATTCGATACCGTCGTTCGCATCGATACGCCAGGCGAAGCGGACTACTACCGCAACGGAGGTATTCTCCAGTACGTCCTGCGCAACCTGATGCGCTAGGCGTCGGACGGGGCTGATACGCGGGCATGGCGAAAGTGACATTGCGGGACGTGGCCGATCTCCATCGCAACCGCCTCATGGGCGGTGAACGACAACCGGGACGTGCGGATCACGGAATCCACACGCCGCAAGGTGCGCAGGGCCGCTGACGAACTCGGCTACCATCACAACGCGCTCGCCCGCGGATTGGCCCGAGGCCGCTCCGACATCATCGGCTTCATCAGCGACGGAGTGGCCACATCGCCCTTCGCCGGCCAGGTGATCCAAGGCGCGCAGGATGAAGCCTGGCGTAATGGGAAAATTCTGCTGGTGGTGGATACCGACGGCAGAAAAGACGTGGAGCGCAGAACCTTCTCGTTCATGTTCGAACACCAGGTCGAGGGCATCATTGGATTGGCTACAATGTATTAGACAGTCCGATGAGGGACGAATGACATGGGATTGGAGGCCGACGATGGCCGACCCGAAGCATCCCCGCCACCACGACGAGGCGTTCAAACGGCAGATCGCGCAGTCGTGCGAGAGCGGCAAGCCATCCCGGGAGATCAGGGCCAGGCACGACATCGCGCGATCGACCCCGCGGCGCTGGGTCCAAGGCATCCGCGACAGCGGCTCCACCCGGGCCGCGGACAACCGCACGCCCGGGCGGAACGAGCCGGTCGAGCCGGGGAGGCGCGACCGACAGTTGGAGATGGAGGTGGACGTTTCAGAACAAGCGGCGCCGGTATTCGCACGAAGGCAGGCGTGATACGGGCCAACGCCGCCCGCTGCCCGATATCGGCGCGATGCGGGATACCGGGCGTTCCCCGCCCCACCTGTTACTGGATGACCGGGCGTCCCGGGACGGAGCGTGCGGATCCGGTCGCCGGCGACGTGCGCGCGGTCCGGCGCGACGGCCGCGGACGCTACGGCGCCGGGAAGATCAAGGCCGCCCTGGAAGGGAAGGGGGCGTCACCGCGTCCAGGAGACGCATCGGCAGCATCATGCGTGAACAGGGCATGCGGGCGCGTACGCGCGCGGACGGTCCGAACCGCACGGGACGCGGGCCGACGAGGCCAGGCTCGCGAACCTGCCGGACCGCGGGTCCGACGGCTACGCCCCTCACACGCGTCCGGCGAGCGACCTGACGTATGTGAGGGTAGGGAGCGGATGGGCGTACGTGTGCCTGCTGGCCGGCCTGGCGGACAGGGGCATCGTCGGCCATTCCGCCGGGCGGGCCCGGGACGCGGGCCTGGTATTGGGCGCGTTCGCCACCCCCCGACTTCCCGCCGGCGGACGTCCAGGTGTTCCGCACGGACCGGGGCGGCGGGTTCGACGACACGGGGATCGACGAGCCGCTCGACGTGTTCGGCATCAAAAGATCGCTGTCGCGCAAGGGCGACCTCTACGACAGCGCCGTGGTCGAATCGACGGACAGGCTGCTGAGGAAGGAGCTCGTGTACCGGAACCACTACACCACGATCGAGCAGCCGAGGCGCGGCCCCGACGACTACGTGTGGTGGTCCGACGACCGGCGGCTCCACTCCACCCTTGGATACCGGAGTCCGAAGGAATTCACCGGACAGGGACTCGTCCTCTAGGAAACCGTCCAACACACCGTTGCCAATCCAGGGTATGAACATCGGCCTCGAGGCGGGGCATACGTACCACATCCGTCTCGTCGTCGACGACACCATCGGCACGTTGTACGTGGATGGGGTGGCGTTGAACGTGCGCATGTACGAGCGTCCGGGCGAGTCGTTGGGCGTCTTCGCCACCGACGGCACGGTCGAGGTGCGCAACGCCTCCATCGCCCGCGGACTGAAGAGGAAGTGAACGTGTCCGTTTCCGGCTTGATGTGACGCAATCGGCTGCGTGTCCTTATGCGTGACGGCGTGGGGCACGCAGCCGATTGTTTTTATTCCTCGGATTTCCGCTTGGTATGCGTGGTTCGGTACGTGATGGGGGTGACGCCCATGAACCGGTGGAAGGTGCGGGAGAAGAAACTGGCGGATGAGAAACCGGTCTGTTTGGCGACCGTGGCGATAGGCAGCGAGCTCGTTACCAGCAGGTTGGCTGCGGCGCGCACGCGCACGTCGTTGACGAATTCGATTGGCGACTGGTTGAGCGATTCGCGGAATATCGATGCGCAAGTGGTGCGTCCCACCGATCCGGCCGATGCGATTTGCTTCAAGGTGATCGGACGCACGTAATATCTCTGCACGTAATCGATCATCTTGCGTAGCGTCACGATGCGGGGGTGCGGCGCTGTGGAAGTCGCGCAATGACTGCCGGCGATCGCCAGTATGTCGCGGACGACCGCATAGAAACAGCTGAGCACCGTCAACGCCTCGGTATTGTCGGTTAGCGTCATATCGTCGGCGGGCAACGGTTCGGCTGACCGCTCTGACCGCTCCAGCGGACCGAATTTCGCCGCATGAAGCTGTCGGATGGTGGCGAGCAGCCGCCGACCGGGGGCCGTGTCGTCGGTGATGACGGCATATGGCATCGTGTTCTCCGCCATCAACGGCGCGATGAAACGGTCGTACACTTCGAATGAGGCGCACATTTTAGCCGGATTGAGCAACGTGCAGGAGAATTCGCAATCGGAACCGTCCTTGGTGAAACCGTAATGCAGCTGACGTGAGTTGACGAAAATCGCCTGCCCCTCATCGAGCCGGACTGTTTCTCCGTTGACGAAATACCACATATGCCCATGGATGATGTAGGTGAGTTCAAGGTCGACATGCCAATGGCATTCCGCACGCATATGGGGGTACTGGTGGAGCAGCGAATGCTCGGTGAAGGAGAAGAACATCGGCGCGTCATACTGCACTATCTCCGAACCATCGGGTCGGCGACCCCAATTAGTGATGGGCATCACCTCACGGGAGGCCCATTCGTCCCGTTCCATCTGTGCGTCTTCATCGGCAGTGTTCATGACTACTCTAATAAACGGTAGATAATGCAAAGAACAAGGATGATTCTACAACATTGCGAGTGCTACCGTCGATGTTGGTGGTGTTGAATGGTGTCAAAGGACGTCAAACGATTGACAAACAGATTCACAAGGAGCTTTCAATGGCGGAGAATGAAGGTGCGGCCGTTGCCGTGGATAATGCGGCGGTGCCTACGAACGAGTGGGAACGCATGCTTTCCGGCGAATTGTATATTTGCGGTGATATGCAGCGTGAAGCGAACATGCGTAAACGCCGCTTGGTGCACGCCATCAACACGTCCGCATACGACGCGTTCGAGGAACGTGACAGGCTGTTCCGCGAACTGTTCGGTTCACTCGGCAAAGGCGCGTTCCTTGAACCGCCATTCAACTGCGATTACGGCTGCAACACGTATATCGGCGACAACTTCTATGCCAATATGGACTGCATCTTCCTCGACGTGGCGAGAATCACCATCGGCGACCGTGTCTTCTTCGGCCCGCGCGTCGGCCTGTACACGCCATACCATCCAATCGATGCGGCCGTACGCGCTTCCGGTCCGGAAGGCGCCCGTCCGATCACCATCGGCAATGACGTGTGGTTCGGCGGCAGCGTGGTGGTCTGTCCGGGCGTTACCATCGGCGATGATGTGGTGATCGGTGCAGGCTCCGTGGTGACCAAGGATATCCCATCCCATTCGGTGGCCGTGGGCAACCCGTGCCATGTGATTCGCAAGATCACTGATGCGGACCGTGAATACTGGGAGGGCAAGGCCGCCGAATACCGCGCATGGAAGGATTCGCTGTAAAACCTCGCCCAATATTCGGCCCAACGTCGGGATAAGGCTGGTCGGCCTACATATCCCGACGTTTTCGTTTGCCCGTCGTCTGAAACGGGCTTGTATTCCAATGGAGACTATCGTGCGCACCATCATGCCGGACCGGGAATTCCTCGGCCATGTATTCAAATTGGCTTTGCCTATCGCTTTCCAACAGCTCATGCTGTCGTTGTCGTCCTGCGCCGACACGCTGATGTTGTCGGGGGTAGGGCAAAACGAGTTGGCCGCCGTCTCGCTCGCCACGCAGTTCCAGTTCCTGTTCAGCCTGTTCACTGCGGCCCTGACCCTGGGCATGAGCATTCTCGTGGCGCAGTATTGGGGTGCCGGCAACCGTGACGCGGTGGAACGCGTGCTGGGATTCGTCATGCTGTATGCCGGAATGCTGTCGACGGCGTTCTTCCTGGCGGCACTGCTCGTGCCGGAACAGTTGATGTCCATCATGACCAATGACGGCACGCTGATCATGCTTGGCGCGCGATATCTGCGGATTTCGTCATTGTCGTACTTGTTCATCGGCCTGTCCCAGATGTACCTGTGTCTGATGAAGAACACCGGTTCCGCGGTGATGGGCATGACGGTCAGCACGGTTGGCGTGATCGTGCACGTCGTGTTGAACGCGGCGCTGATTTACGGTATCGGCAGCCTCGGCATTCCCGCGCTTGGCATTTTCGGCGCGGCTATATCCACGGTGATTTCGCGTGCGATTGAGCTGGCATGGTCGGTCGTGGCGACCCGTCGTGGCCCCCACCTGCGACTTGGCCATGTGCTGCATCCCGATGGGCCGTTGCAGAAGGATTTCTGGAAATACAGCCTGCCGGTGCTTGGCAATGAATTGGTGTGGGGATGTGGTTTCACCATGTACACCGTGATCATGGGACATTTGGGTGCGGACGCCGTCGCCGCCAATTCCATCGCCAATATCGTCAAGGATCTGCTGGTGTGCCTGTCCCTTGGTCTGGGCAATGCCGGCGGCATTTTGGTCGGCAATCTGCTGGGACGTGGAGATTTCCGACAGGCGAAGGTGATGGGCGACAGGATGTGCGTGCTGGTGGCCGTGGTCGGTACCGCGACGGGACTGTTGATTGTCGCGGCGCGTCCGCTGGCTTTGCAATGGGCGAACCTTACGCCCGAAGCCACACGGTACCTGTCGGTCATGCTGTTCGTCTGCGCATATTACGCGGCATGCGGATGCATGACGAATCTGACGATCGCCGGTCTTTTTCCAGCCGGCGGCGATGCGAAGTTCGGTCTCATGTGCGATGCCATCGTCATGTGGCTGATTGTGGTGCCGGTCGGGCTGTTGGCCGCGTTCGTGTTCAAACTGCCCGTGTTGGTGGTGTATGCGCTGCTCAACACCGACGAATGCATCAAAATGGTTCCCGCGTTGTTGCACTACCGCAAGTACCGTTGGCTGCGCAATGTCACCCGATGACTTTTTGCGATTCGGCGGCCGATTTCATGATTGGCTTGTGTGCGACCAGTCTGTGACAGCTTCGATGTTATTGCCGTCGGGGTCGAGCACGAAGGCCGCGTAATACCCGGAATGGTAGGCACGTGGTCCGGGTCTGCCGTTATCCATTCCGCCTGCCGTGATCGCGGCTTCATAAAAGTCGCGTACCGCTTGTTCGTTCGTTGCGCGGAAGGCGATATGCGTGGGAATCGGCTGTTGCGCCGGATCGTCCATCGGGGAGATGTAGAAATCCGAACGGGGCGTGCCGTCATCCACGCCGAAACCGATGGTCGGTTCGTGATGGGCTTTGGGAATGTATCCGAGCGGAGACAGAGCTTTCGTATAGAATGCGATGCTGCGTTCCGCGTTCGAAACATGAAGTGTAATGTGGTCGATCATGCTTTCAGCCTAGTCCGATTTCGTCCGGTTCCATCCGATTTGATTGAGAGCCTACGGCAAAGGCGGATGTTCCGTTCCATCGGGACTCGGCCGATGGAACGGAACACTTGGGGATTTACTTGGCCAACTGCGTGGTGGTGGGGGAGGCCAAGGACGGGCGTGTGCGACGGATACGCCCCAATGCCAGACCAAGGCAGATGAACGCCACTGCAAACAATGCCACCAAGCCGACCGACGATGCCCAAGAACCATAATCCACACCGGTTGCAGCCGCCGTGCCAAGCCCGAACACGTTGTCGATGGACACGCACAGCCACCATCCCGGCAGCAGCTTGCCGATCATGATCATCGGTTCGGGCATCATATCGATGGGGAATGCCATACCCGACGTGAACATGCACAGCAGACCGAATACGTTGGCGAACGCATTGACCGCCATTTCCGAGAAACCAACCGACCCCAGAAGGAAACCGCAGGCGATTGCCATCAACGTGTACGCCAGCAGCGACACGAACGTCAAAGCCACATTCGTGGATGTAATCCCGTCGAACGGCACTCCTGCGGCCACCATCAAGACCAATGTCGCCGCCGTGTAACCCACGCACACCACCAAGCCGAAGGCGGCGCAGGTGAGCATCTCCTGCATCTGCAACGACACCAGACGCGTCGGCGACGAATACAGGCGGCGACGAATCTCACTGTCATTGAAGGTGCCAATCACCAGGAACGTGCAGATCGGCATGACCAGCAGCAACGGATAGAGTCCCGTTTTGATGGTGCCGGCGAATGCGGATGCCGCCGGCTTGGTATTATCAGTATCTGCGGATGGCGATTGCACCACCGCTATTTTCGACGTCTTGGCATCTGCTTTCGCGGTATCCAACGCCGTCCGCATGGCCGTTTCCATCGACTGCTGCTTCCCGGCTTGACCCAAGTACGCGGTGCGTGTCAATGACAGGAATTCGTTGACTTCCAGCTGCGAAAGGGAGCCTGCTCCGGAAGTGTAGCTGACAACGGTTTCGACAGTCGGTTGGTCATTTGACGAACCATCCAGATATTTCTGATAATCCGAAGCGAAGCCGTGCGGCACAATTGCGATCAAATCGACATAGTTCGAAGCGACGGCCTGCTGCAACGCTTCGGAATCGTCGGCAAGGTCCACCATCTCGCCATCCAACGCAAGATAGGAACGCAGCGCGGATGAAATACCATCGGCATCGCCATCGCGGTCGATCACCGCCACACGTGCCGTATCGGGATGGAACACCTCATCGCCACCCGTCATCGAGCCACGCATGATCTGCCAGCTGATGGCGAACATCATGATGCCGATGAACCCCAAATAGATGACCAGGTACATCTTGCGTGATTTGAGAATTCTCAGCGCCGTCTTACAGGTATTCATAGCGTTGCCTCCTCAACAGAACGGTCGCCGCAGCAAGGCAGACCAGGCTCATCGCGGCAAGGATGCCGGCGGTGGTGAAGAACGGTTTGAAATTGTCGTAATAGAGGATGTCGTAGAACAGGTTCGTGATCTGCTGCGCCGGATTGAGCAGACTCAGCACCGGTGTGCGCTGGGCGATCAAGTCGCTCAACTGCATGGCGAACGAACCGTACAGTCCGGAGAACAATGACAACGTGCAGGCGATCGCCGTGCACAGCCCCTGCTTGGCGCCGGTTGGAATCTTCGGCAGCGCGCCAAGCAACGTGCCGAATGCGCTCGCCGCGAACGAAGCCATGAGACATGCTCCCACACCAGCCCATTCACGTCCGCCCAACGAAATATGACAGACGAACCGGATATACAGCATGGCCACGGTCAGGCTCAGGAACGAACACAGCCAACTGGACAGGAATCCAGCCAGCAGTTGCTGCGATTTCGGAAGCGGCGAAACGGAACGGCGGACACCCAAAGCCGAAAGATTCGCCTGCGTCATCGTCACTACGTTGATGGCGAAGCTCATGGCCATCAACGCGGCCAATCCCAGCAGTGCATAGTAATATCGTGCCGTACCGCTCGGTTTAAAATTCGTCAGCTGGATTTCCTTTGTATAGCCATTCGCCGAACCGATGCTGCCGGTCACCTTGCCATTCATCAGAGCTTCGGGGTTGTGCTTCGCAATGTCCACCACCACATCGGTGTTGCGGTTGTACAGGTCCACGATGTTGCCCAGCACCGTCAGCGAAATATCCAAGCCGCTGCTCGACGCCATCACATCGGACACGGACGATTGCGTCGACTGTGAGACGGAGAATCGCAATCTGCCGTCATCGATTCGCAGCATGCCTTGCGCGGTGCCGTCGGCCAGCAGCTGTTCCGCCTGCGCAATCGATTCCACCTTGGTCGTGTTGATGAGTCCCGTTCCATTCTTGCCATCGGCACTCACTTTCACGTGATTGTCCGATAATGCAGACGATTCGGATGAAATGCCTTCGATCAGCGTCTGCGCCCCATAGGACGTCTTCCACGCGTTGTCTTCGACCACGGCCACGTCAAGTGTGTGCAGCTCGAAACTTTCCGCGATGTTGCCGAACATGCCGTTGAACATGGTGGCCAGGATGATGGGGAAGGCGAACAGCCAGAACAGTTGCGTTTTCTCCCGCAAATGCAGTTTGAGATTGATCAGTAACGTCTGCCACATGATGTCACATGCCTTTCGATTTGCCACAAGCCTTGCAAGCCAAGTCAGTCGCGTAACGCGGTGCCGGTCAGTTCCAGGAACACATCATTGAGCGTCGGCTGGCGACTGGAGAGATGCCCGATATTCGTGCCCTCGTGCTCCAACAGCTGCAGTACGTCGATGAGATTGTGATCGCCCTGGCGGCAGTTCACCGTCAGCTCATGGCCGTCATAGTCGGCGTTGGTCACGAACGGCAATGCGCGCAATCGCGCAAGCGTCGTATCGGCCGAATCTGAGCGCCCTCCCAGATCATCGGTTTCGATGCTGATGCGTTCGCCGGTGCTGATCATCGCCTTAAGTTCCTCCGCGGTGCCAAGAGCCAGATGCCGGCCATGATCCATGATGAGGATGCGGTCGCAGATCTGCTCGACCTCCTCCATGTAATGGCTGGTGTAGATCACCGTCGCGCCTTCGCGGTTAAGTCGTTGGATACCTTCGAGAATCGCATTGCGGCTTTGTGGATCGACGGCCACGGTCGGCTCGTCGAAAAAGATCAGATCCGGCTTGTGGGCGATGCCGCAGGCGATATTAAGACGACGCAGCAGACCGCCGGACAGTTTCGCCGGACGATAGGTACGGTAATCGCGCAATCCTACGAAATCCAACGCCTCGTCCACGAGCATGCGACGTTTTGCCTTGTCGGAAACATACAGCGAGCAGAAATAATCGATGTTCTCCTCGACGGTCAATTCGTTGAACACGGCCACGTTCTGCGGCACAATGCCGATACGCCGCTTCAACGCATAGCTGGTAGGGCTGATCGGCTCGCCGAACACGCGCACAGTGCCCTCATCGAACGTGAGCAACGCAAGTATGCAGTTGATCGCCGTGGTCTTGCCTGAGCCGTTAGGCCCCAGCAGGCCGAAGATTTCCCCCTGATGCACGTCGAGATCGAAATAGTCGAGCGCCAGCATGTCTCCGTAACGTTTCACCAGTTTCGAGACCTTGACCGCGCTGACCGCATCGGCAGCGTCATTCATGCGTCCACCCATGACGAGCTCCTTTCTCGTGCTCCATGCCTCTGATTCCATTGTCGTGCCGCCGGATGCCCCCGACATGGTGCGCGTAGTCACAATTGCCGGAATGGTGTCACTTTCGAACATGACAAATGTCACCTTCGTTGATGCCGCCGGCTGTGCCATGCGCCATGTGCATTACTCTGGAAGCAAGCGAACCAATCAGACACGAATCGGCGGACGGGAGGCGGCATGAAACGGTTGTTGTTCCAAGCCGTGTTCCTGGCCATGGGCATGATCATGGGCGTATACGCATCCGGAGATGTCGGCCTTGACCTGATGTGCGGCGCGCTTGTGGCGGTGTGTTGTGCCGCGGTGGGGGAATACGCGTCGGGTTCGTGGCTTGCGATGACGTTGATTGTCATGCTTGACTGCGGCGCATGCCTGGTGCCGGCGTGGTATCTGATGCTTCCCATCGCAGCATTCAACGCGGCATCATCGTCCGCTGGTGTCGATGGCAGCCGCTTCTTGCAAGCGTTGGTGCCGCGATGGCTGTGGCTTCTTCCCATGACGATAGTGATTTTCTGTTCGATTGGCTCGCACGTTCCATCCGACTTGTCCATCATCATATTGATGGTGCTCCAAACGGTTCTGGGATTCGCTGCCGGTCTGCTTTGCGCGCGCTGCGCGAACCTCGCCCGCGAAGTGCGGCGATTGCAGGATTCCCGCCGCGACCAGATTCGCCGCCTGCGCTCGCAGATCGCCGAAAACGACGAGGATCGTGCGTTGGCCGTACGCACGGCGACGCTTGCCGAACGCACACGCATCGCACGTGAGATCCATGACAATGTCGGCCACATGCTGACCCGAGCCATCATGCAGACCGAGGCGGCGCACGTGGTGGCCCAGGTTGCCGGACAGGAACAATCCGCCCAACGTTTCTGTGAAATTCATGACACGGTGAGCGAGGCTATGACTTTGGTGCGTAAAGCCGTGCATGATTTGAAAGACGAAGGTACGGATTTCGCTTCGCAGATTGAGACGGCCGCACACAGCATGGACGGCGCCGGCCCCTTGCGGGTGAGGCTGGTCAACGGCATCGATTCAGCGCCGGCGGCCGTGTCCCGCTGCTTCGCCACTGCGATTCGCGAGGCGTTGAACAATACGGTCAAACACAGTCAGGCAAGGAACGTTTCAATCACCCTGCGCGATTTCCCGGCATTGTGGCAGCTGTGCGTGCAGGATGATGGAACCGTGAGAAGATCGTCTGCTGAAGCCGTCGCCATGCAGTTCATTCGACCGAACGATTCCACAGGCATCGGCATTTCGGACATTGAGGAACGGGCTCGTGCGTTGGGAGGCTCCGCGATTTGCGGGCCGTATCATGAGGGTTGGCGCGTGTTCGTATCCATCCCCAAGCCGGCGAGTGGTTCGGAAACGACGCAACCGGAGAAAGGAGCGCATTAATGCGTGTCGCGATCGCAGACGATGATCCAATCGTCTGCTCGTCATTATCCACGATTCTCGAAGCCACCGGCACCGCCGATGTGGCATGGACCGCCAACACCGGCACGGATGCGGTGACCCAATATGAGATGGATGCCCCCGATGTGTTGCTGGTCGACGTGCAGATGCCGGGAATGGACGGATTGCAAGCGTCGGAGGCGATTCTTGACGCGCATCCGAACGCGCGAATCCTTATCCTCACCACATTCGCCGACGAGTCATACATCGCCAAAGCGTTGGAAATAGGCACGAAAGGCTACTTGATCAAACAGGACGTTTCGTCCGTCATACCCGCGGTGCAAGCCGTCATGGCCGGACAAGTGGTCATGGGCGCCGAAGTGTTGAGCAAGCTGCGGGTCAGTCCGCAATCCACGACATCAGACGAATCCTCATCAGTCGATCGCGTTGTGTCGCATGATGATGCGCAGGCAGTTCAAGGATCTCGGAACCCCGATTCCAGCGGACCATCCGAACGTTTCGCCGGCCTTACCGAACGCGAATTGGACGTGCTGGAACTTGTGGCCGAGGGATTGGACAATCGTGAGATCGCGTCACGGCTGTTTCTCAGCGAAGGCACGGTCCGCAACCGCATCAGCGACATACTTGCCAAAACCAACATCTCCAATCGCACCAAACTCGCCGTCGAATGGCTGGCCTGGCATTGACCGGCTGAATCCGGTTGATTGAATCCGGCTGGTTGAGACTGACCATCTGGTCGTTCGGCGTCCTCAGTGCTTGCGCAGACGATACGCCTTCCAAACGTCACTCAGTTTCTGGCCATTCGACGTGCGTTTCCACACGGTAAGACCCGCTGATGAGCCGCCAACGGCACGCGCCGCGGCAGTAGGCGTGGCATACTCCCTGCCGTCATCCATGCGCAGCTTGCCTTCGGAAGTGACGGTCGCTACCCAACGTTCGCCCTTGCGGGGACGCTCCCATACCAAGGTCTCTCCGGCGATAAGCAGCCCGGCTTCCAGCACTTGGGCAATGCTGACGCGTTTGGACGTGGGGGAGGAGGCCGTAGCTTTCACATTGAGCGTCTCCTCGTTCAACGTCGACAAATCCGTATCGTCGGCATCGTAACGAATATTCCAATGGTCGGCGATGAGCCGAACCATCTCATCCTGCCGGTATTGCAGCGTCTGTGGTGTGCATTCGGCGATATTGGCGAGTTCGGCTGTCAGCGGAAAACGTCTGGAGCTTGCCGACAACAGCATGCGGTCGCGCCGCTGCGCATACGTGGCGAGTGGCGCGACTTGGGTTTCATTGGCCTGACTAAGCACCAAATTGCCGATGCGGTTTGCCCAATGGTCACGCACCGACTCCGGCCAAGCGGCGAAATCGGATTTCGCGCTGACCTGTTCGGGCATGATCGGCAACGCTTTGAGACTGCGCGGTCGGGTGATGCGGTAGCCGGCCTTCTGCTCGTTGGCGCGGATGAGCAGAAGTTTCTTCATGGCGGGACTGGTCTGCAACTCGCCACGTAGATGCGCGAGTGCGGAACGTCGGTCCTCGTCGGTGATGAGGAATCCACGGATCTGTTGGAGGGTATGGCCTTTGTTGAGGTCTCGGATGGCGCTTGCGGCGCGTGTGCGTCGGGCGAGTGGGCTTTGCCGGTTGAGGCTGTCGACGCCGGTGACGCGTTCGAGTGCGGCGAGAACGTCGTGGAGTCTGTCGATGTCGTGTAATTGGAGGCGTTCGTCGTGCGCGTTCGTGGTTTCGTTTCCGATATTTCCGGGTGTGGAGAACACTTGTGCGTTGGCGCTGCCGAGGTTGCGGATGGAGTTGACGAGCGCCCACATGGCCACGGGTTTCCAGTCGGTGGTCTGGTAGTCGGCGAGTGAGACGAGCATGGCCACGATGTCGTCTGGCAGGTTGGCGTCGGTCGGACGGTTGAGGATGAGCCACGCGTTGGCATAAGGGGCGAGCAGATCGTCGATGAAGGAGATGACGTTCTGTTTCTTCACGTATGGTTTGAGCACGTCTTTGCGGAATTCCTCAAGCAGCTGTGTGCAGACGGCCTTGTGCGAGACGATCAGGTGCAGGTCGGAGAAGAACTCTTCGAGCGTGTGCGAGTCATCGCCGAGCGGGTCCATGATGTCGTCCCATCGTGTGGCGTAGGCGTTACGCGCGGCGGGGGATATTTCCGCGATGGTTTTCGCTTTGAACACGTCGGATGCGGTCAGTGGCACGCCGCGCATGTTCATCACGTCGAAGATGCGGTGCGCGCCGGCGAGGTCGTCGGTGGTGACGATGACGAGGGTGACGCCGTTGACCAGGTATGAGGCGAATCGGCGGCGGTCTTTGGCGTCCATGGCGGCGAGCAGGTCGAATGTGCGGCGGGTGTTGACGGCGATGTTGCGTTGCGCGTGCGAGGCGATGTCGTTGTCCCTCAGATCGAACAGGCCTTCCAAATCGCCTTCCTGCACGTACATGCGGAAGAAGTCGGTGTCGCGTTCTCGCAGGGTGAGTCGTGGCTCGGCTTTGATGCCGCGGAGTTTGTCGCCTGGTTCCAAAATGAGGTCGTTGAGGCTGTCGATGAGGTCGGGGTCGTCTTCCAGTTCGCGCAGCACGGAGATGATGATTGACAGGGAGATGAGGCGCTGTTGGCCGTCGATGACCTGGTATTGGGTGGGGCCGTCCTTGACGAGGATGAGCGAGCCGAGGAAGTAAGGCGTGTCCGGGTCGGCGCAGGCGTCCTGAAGGTCGTTGACGAGCTGTTCGATGTTCTCCGCCTGCCACGTGTACGCGCGTTGGAACGAAGGGATGGTGAGTTGGTAATCGGAAGTGAACACTTTGCCCAGGGGTTTTTCCGTCGCGCTGATCGCCATATCGACCGCCATCCCTCATTGATAACGTTTGCACCGCAGGTGCGGCATACTGTTTTCTAGTTTATGGGAGGGGGTGCACCGGCGTTTCATGGACGTAACGGAGTCTCCACTGCCGTAGAATCCTTCGCCTCATAATTGGTCCGGCAGATCCGCACGTTCAACCAAACGCGCCATCTGTACCCGGCCCATGCATAATCTGTCTCCCGCGGATGAGATGTGCGCCTTGACGGTACGTTCCGAAATGAACATTCGTTCCGCGATTTCGGCATTGGTGTACCCGTCGGCTGCAAGAACCACCGCCTCGCGTTCCCGCTCAGGCAGAGCGTCGAGCATGGCGCGAGCCTCGTCCCGGCGCGATTGCGGTTGCTGCATGTTCAGATCGTTGATGAGCTGCCGTTGGCTGGATGGATTGAATTGCGGCAGACCGTCGCACACATCGGTGATGCGGCGGATGATGTCCTCCGGTGCATCGGTTTTGGAGACAAAACCCTCGGCGCCTGCCTCGACGGCCCGCTCCACGGTCCCGCTCGGACTCAAGGACGTCAGTATCAGCACATGCGGCGGCTGCGGAAGTGCGCGCAGTCTTCGTGTCGCCTCGATGCCGTCCATGCCGGGCATGGCTATATCCATCAACACCACATCCGGATGATGCCTGTCGGCCTCGTCGACCGCTTGACCGCCATCGGTGCAGGTGAAAACGACATTGAGCCTGCCGGTGGAATAATCTTCGAGAATCAGCCGCATGGTCTGGCAAATCATCGGATCGTCATCAATCACGCCAACCGTTATCGGCCTGTCATCGCTGTTCTCTTCGCTGCTCACTCAACCCATGGTAGCTGCACATCAACATGGAACGCGTGTCGTGCGTCAAAACCGAATCGACATGTTCCTCCGGCCTGCCGGACGCGCTCGGCCAATCCCGGCAATCCGGCACCGGTACGGAAAGCGTTTTTGGAATCCATGGCGGGACGCGTGGCATCCGCCGATGCTGCCGGAACGGACGGATTAGTTGGATTGGACACATGCGCGTGCACGCCTACGGTGGGGTTCACGGTGAGTTCCACCGATACCGGGGCTCCCGGCGCGTGACGGCTCGCATTGGTCAGCCCCTCCTGAAGGACTCGATAGGCGATTTTGCCGGTTTCCCTGTTGAGTTGGCCCAATTGTTGGATGTCAATCCATGTGTTGAGCCGCATGCCGGCGGCACGTGCGTCTCCGAGAAGCGCATCCAACGATTCACGGGTCAACGACGTCTCATCGGACGGCGCCAGTTGCGCCTTCGCCTGCTCCGGATGACGCAGCATGTCGATGACACTGTGCGCCTCGTCCAACGCTCCTGCCGCCTGTTTGCGAATCTCCTCGGTTTTGTCCGCGATTCGGCTGGCCTGCCCGGCCAGTTGGCCGGCGTCCAGACTTCCCGCTTCGACCGCGAGCTTCTTCGACTCGGCTTGCAGCGCGCTCGCATTCAACGCCAGCAGGGAAAGCGAATGGGCAAGCGTGTCATGCGCTTCGGCAGCGATCGCGTCGGCCAGCTGCTGACTGTCGATCGTGGTCTTGAGCTGCGCCACCTGCGCGTCCGCCGCGTCCGCCTTGGCCGTGGCCAGCGATGCCAAGGCGCGAGAACGGATATGCAACCCCGCCAAAGTCGCGATGGCCAGCTCCAACAATGCCGCAACTATCGCGGTGATGACGATGGTGCGGTCATCGGCAAGCATGATTAGGTCGGTGCCATATTGGCTGCCGGTATCCGGTTTGGCGAACACCATATGCCAGATGGATGCCTCCGGCGGCCGCAACGCGTCGCGTACCTGCGCGGCAAGCGTGACGAAACCGCCCGCCACGATCGCGCGAACCGTGGTCTTCATGTCATTACGGCGGGCCAATAGCGCGGTCAACGCCATCAAAGCGAGAATGGGATCGTATGGGAAAACCAGCACGACCACACACGCGGCGACGAATGTGGCACGCGGATAACGGGAACGGGCGAGCAGCAGAAACCCGATGGCGAACGCCACCAGCATGCAGAACACCATCCATACGTATACGGCGGAATCCTGGCCGAACCGTTGCGCGGCGAACGCGGTCTGCGCCAAGCACATGAAGCCCGCGCAGACCACCATCACCATGCTTTGCCAGCCTCTGGTACGTACCGGCACTTCGATGGGGGTCGGGGAATTCGTCGTCTCGCTCATACCTACCATTATTGGGCCCGTCCCCGAAAGACGCCATTGTTCTTCCGTGCGTTTCGCACGCCCCAAAGTGCAGACGGGAATGACCTTTCGTCCAATACCGGTCCAGCGCGGAATTCCGTACCCTCGAAAGTGTCTCAACCGATTCGAGAAGAAGGAACGATCATGAGTGGTTACATCGCCCCGCAGCAGCCCATCCAACCCCAACCCCCGCTGCAGCCGGTCTATCAGGAAGAGAAGGGACTGACTGTGTGCGGCATTGTCGGCGTGGTGTTCGGCGCGCTTGGCTTCGTGCTGAGCTTCATTCCGATTATCAACAACATTGCTGCGATTTTCGGTTTCATTGGCGTGATTCTTGCGATTGTGGCATTGGTCGGCACGTTCCGCGGTAAAAAGCGCGGCAAGGCATTGGCGATTGTCGCTGCGGTGCTGTCGGTGTTGGCCATCGTCATTACTCTGGCCATGCAGTCCGCAGCAAGCAAGGCCATAGACGAGGCCACCGGCGTGTCAAGCTCACAATCATCCGCAAAAGACTCCGCAAAAAATCAGCCGAAGGGCGATCAGGATATGGAAGGCGATTTGAAGACCATGCATGTGAAAATCGTCTCCGCGGTACGTAGCAACAACGACTATAACAATCAGCCCACGGTGTTGGTCACATTCGAATGGACCAACAACACGGATAAAAACAGTTCGTTTGCAGTCCTCGCCAGCCCGCAAGTGTTCCAAAATGGGCAAGCTCTCGACACCGCCATTTACAGCGAGAACCCTGCCGGATACGATTCCAATTCTGATTTCGCCGAAGTCCAGCCCGGAGCCACCGGAACCGTGACGATTGGATATACCTTGAAAGACGATTCCGAAGTGACGGTCGACGTCACTGATTTGTTCGACCTGAACGATAGCGCGAAAGTGGTGCACAAGTTCACGGTCTGATTGCGCATTGGATATACGGTGCCGGTAGTTTCAGCTCGGCACCGTAAGACGTGGGCTCTCATGAAATAGTCAGAAAAGTACCGTACTGTGATGCGTAATCGAGTTAAGGAGCGATTATGACATTCGGTCAGCAGCCCCAAGGCAACAACGCTAATGGATTCAACGGCCAGCCGTATGGGCAGAACCAATACAATCCGAACCAGAATTCGTACGGGCAGTACAGCCAGAATCCGTACGGTCAGAACCAATACCAGTACGCGCCGCAGAACATGTATGCGCAGGGCGCTCCGGCGGCCACCATTCCGGCTCAGGCGACATACTCCTATGAGCGTGCCGAACATGCTTCCGTCACCCGTGCCTACGGTGAGATGACCATCGGCCTGCTCGTCACCGCGGCTGTGGCCATCCTCACCCAAGCCACCGGTGCCTACATCGCGCTCATCCAGTCGCTTGGCGTCATTGGCGCTTGGGCGCCGTTCGTCGTCGAAATCGTGATCGCCATCTATCTTGGCGCCCGCATTGAAAAGATCAAGCCGAGCACCGCACGCGTCATGTTCTACGTGTATGCCGCGATCATGGGCTTCTCGCTAAGTACCATTTTCATGGCGTATGATCTTGGCACCATCGGCATCTCCCTGGCGTTGTGCGCCGGCTTCTTCTTCGCGCTCACCATGCTGGGCATGACCACCAAGGTCAACATGCTCAAAGCCGGTCCGATTCTGCTGGTCGGCCTCATCGTGCTGATCGTCGCCGAAGTGCTGCTTATGATCTTCGCTCCCGGACAGACCATGCTGATGGTTATCTCCGCCATCGGCCTCGTGCTGTTCGCCGGCATGACCGTCTACGACGCCCAAGCTACTCGCGCGCTGTTCGCCCAGTACGCAGGCCAGGGTGAGGACATGGTCAAGAAGGTCTCCATCATCTGCGCGCTGAACCTGTATCTGGACTTCATCAACATGTTCCTGTATATTCTCCAGCTCTTCGGCGATCGCGACTGAAAAATCCCGCGACGTCCTCTGCGCTGAACCCTCAAACAAAGCCTGACCAGAATATGGTCAGGCTTTTCTGTCGGCGAAAAACGTGCCATAGGGTAGTGGGTCATGCAGAGGAAAGAGATTGGCGGCATGGCCTGCCTTGTTCTGACGGCCATGATCTGGGGCTTCGCATTCGTATCCCAAGTGCAGGGCATGGCCTCCATGAGCCCCCTGTTCTTCGGGGCCACACGATTCACATTGGGCGCGCTGTCATTAATACCGTTGCTGTGGTTCCGCCGTCGAGGCATCGCCGAACAGGAACGCCGACGCCGTGAATCGAATGAGTGTCCAACCGTCACGCTTGGCAACGGTATAACCGTGGCCATGCCGAAATGCCTGGGCAATCCCGTGGTCATCAGCGTCATCTGCGGCATCGTATTGTTCACCGCCAGCACCGTCCAACAATACGGCATCCTCTATTCCGGTTCCGCAGGCCGTTCCGGCTTCATCACGGCGCTCTACATCGTCATGACGCCGCTGCTCGCCTTCCTTATTCTGCGCCGCCGCGTGACCATGAACGTCATCGTCAGCGTTGCCATCGCCGTGGTCGGCTTCTATCTGCTGTGCATCACCGACGGATTCGGCTCGATCACCCTTGCCGACGTGGTGCTGTTGTCCACTGCGGTTCTATTCGCAGGCCATATTCTCGTCATCGACACGTTCGGACAGAAGATGGATCCGATTCTGCTGTCCTTCGGACAAATTTCCACCACCGCGCTGCTGAGCTGGATCGGCTCCCTATGCGAAGGCTCCATCGACTGGGCCGGCGCCATGCAAAGCTGGTTTCCCATCGTGTACGCCGGCATCGGCTCGGCCGGCGTGGCATACACGTTGCAGGTGGTCGGACAGCAGCTGGTGCCGCCGTCGCGCGCGGCCGTGATCATGTCGCTCGAATCGTTCTTCTCCGCGGTGGGCGGCGCGTTGCTGCTCGGCGAAGTCATGACCACACGAGCCTACATCGGCTGCGCGCTGATCTTCATCGGCACCGTGCTCGCACAGGTTCCGGTGAAAATACCACGATTGCTGCGTAAGCGCGAATAACGTTCGATATCGTCGAAAAATGGCGATTGACAGGCAATGATTTGTCCGTCAATCGCCATTTTCCGAAAACATCAGTCCGCCTGCGGCGCCTCACCCACACGCGGGGCGCTGTTGATGTCGCGATGGATGTTCTGCATCTGCGTCTCGATGTTCTGCAGGCTGCGCGCGCAATCCAACAGCGTCTGCGAATGCTCGGCAAGCTTCGCGTCCGGCAGATCCGTCTTATACCGCAGCGCATGCTCCAGGCTCGCCCAATAATCCATGGCGATGGTGCGTAGCTGAACCTCTACCGGCGTGTAGTGCGGTCCGGATGACAGGAACACCGGCACCGCGTAGATGACATGCAGCGAACGGTAACCGTTCTGCTTCGGGTTCTTGATGTAATCCTTGACACGCAGCACTTGGATGTCGCTTTGCGCGGACAGATAATTCGCCACGGAATACACGTCGTCGCGGTAGTTGCAGATCACGCGTACGCCCGCCACGTCGAACAGGTTGTCCTTGATGGCGTCGACGGTCAACGGCAGGTTGCGGCGCTGCAGCTTGCCGAGGATCGAGTTAAGCGATTTGAGACGGCGTTCCATATGGTGAATTGGATTATGGGAGAAGCGCACCTGGAATTCCGAGTCAAGAATTTCCAATTTGGTGCTGATCTCGTACATCGCACCCTCATACACCTGCATCTGGTCGATGAACTCGGTGATCTGTTCGGGGGAAAGGGATCCCTCGCCGACGTCGACGTTCTTCAGACGCATCTGCAATTCGGTGGTGTTAATTCGATTTTGCCTGTCAAGTATCACGGAAGAACAGTGTACCGCCTCGTTTTCCGCAAAACTGAACGTATGCTGTGTATCGAAGAGGGTCAATGCCCTGCGATTGCGCCGAGAACGGGGCGTTCCCGCGTTCCGAAACGCCTGTGCCGCCCTGCCGATAGCATGGTGCGTTATGAACGAAGACATGATGACCGAGGCGGAGCGCGCCTCGAAACTGGCCGAACCGGCGGCGAACGATACCCCCACGCGCGGCAAGGGCGTGTTCTACGTGCATACGCTCGGATGCCAGATGAATGTGCATGATTCCGAACGCATCGCCGGCGTGCTTGAGGCCGACGGCTACGTGCCCGCCACCGAGGAACAGTATCTCAACCATGACATCGACCTGATCGTCATGAACACCTGCGCGGTGCGCGAAAACGCCGCCGAACGCATGTACGGCACCATCGGACTGTGGGCCGAATTGAAGAGGGAACGCCCGAACCTGCAGATCGCGGTCGGCGGCTGCATGGCGCAGCTCGACCGTGAGAAGATCGCGAAAAAAGCCCCGTGGGTCGACGCCGTGTTCGGTACCAAGAACATCGGATCCCTGCCTCAGCTGCTCGACCAGGCCCGCATCGAAGGCCACGCGCAGGTGAAGGTGCAGGAGGAACTCAACTACTTCCCAAGCCAACTGCCTACCGACCGTGCGTCGAAGGTGTCGAGCTGGGTGGCCATCTCCGTAGGCTGCAACAACACCTGCACCTTCTGCATCGTGCCGACCACGCGCGGCAAGGAACATGACCGTCGTCCCGGAGACATCCTCGCCGAAATCCGCCAATGTGTGGACGAAGGCGCCAAGGAAGTCACGTTGCTGGGCCAGAATGTGAACTCCTTCGGCTACGGCATCGGCGACCGGTTTGCCTTCTCCAAGCTGCTGCGCGCGTGCGGCGAGATTGACGGTTTGGAACGTGTACGATTCACCTCGCCGCATCCCGCGGCCTTCACCGACGACGTGATCGCAGCAATGGCCGAGACGCCGAACGTCATGCACCAGCTGCATTTCCCGTTGCAGTCGGGTTCCGACAGGATTCTTCGTGCGATGCGCCGCTCCTACCGTTCCGCCAAGTTCCTCGACATTCTGCGCAAGATTCGCGAGGCCATGCCGGACGCGCAGATCTCCACCGACATCATCGTCGGCTTCCCCGGCGAAACGGAGGAGGACTTCCAGGAAACCCTGCGCGTGGTGGAGGAGGCACGATTCGCTTCCGCGTTCACGTTCATCTACTCGCCGCGTCCCGGCACGCCGGCGGCTGAGATGGAGCAGGTTCCGCATGACGTGGTGCAGGACAGGTTCGAACGTCTTGTGGCGCTGCAGGAACGTATCACCGAAGAGAATCTCAAGACTTTCGAAGGCCGTGACGTCGAGGTGATGGTCACCGGCGCATCCGGCAAGAAGGATGCCGCCACCCATCGTGTTACCGGACGTGAGAAAACCGGCGTGCTCGTGCATGTCGGCGTGCCGGAAGGCGAGCCGATGCCGCAGGTGGGTGATTTCGTGACCGCCACCGTCACCCATGCGGGACGCCACAATCTCATCGCCGATCCGAATCCGGAAGCGGGGCAAACCTATGCCGTCCGCCACTGAAAGCAAGCCCGAAACCCGTAAGGTCGTGTCCATCGTCGGTCCCACTGCGTCCGGCAAGACGGGGCTTGGCATCGCCATTGCCAAGGCGTTGGAGGCCAAGGGCGAGCAGGCGGAAATCGTCAACGCCGATGCCTACCAGATGTACAAGGGCATGGATATCGGCACCGCCAAGGCGAGTCCTGAGGAACAGGCCGAGGTCAGGCACCACCTGATCGACATCATCGAACCGGACGACGCCATGTCCGTGGCACGTTTCCAGGAGATCGCCCGCGCCAAAATCGCCGAACTGCAGGCCAGGGAAGTGCGCCCTATCCTCGTGGGCGGTTCCGGTCTGTACGCCCGTGCCGCCATCGACGACATTTCCTTTCCTGGCACTGACCCAGAGGTGCGCAAACGCCTCGAGGAACGTGAAAAGGTCGAAGGCGCCGGTGCGCTGTTCGACGAGCTCAAGACAAAGGATCCCGAAGCCGCGGCCCGCATGGATCCGCACAATCCTCGACGCACCATCCGCGCGCTTGAGGTCATCGAAGTGACGGGCCGGCCGTATTCGGCGAGCCTGCCGCATTACCGGTATGTGATTCCCACCGTGCAGATCGGCCTTGATTTGCCGCGTGAGGAACTTGACCGCCGCATCGACATCCGTACCAAGCAGATGCTGGAGAACGGTTTCGTCGAGGAAGTGGAGCGTATCCGTCCCCGGCTTGGCATCACCGCAGGCAAGGCTCTTGGATACCAGCAGGTTGTCGACTATTTGGATGGCCTGTGCGATTTAAATGACACGTTCATGAGCATCGCGCAGAAGACGAAGCGTCTGGCACGCAAACAGATGGGATGGTTTGGCCGCGATCCGCGTATCCACTGGCTGCAGGCTCTCAACCCCGCGCTGCTGGGCAATGCCATGGCCATCATCGAGCATGCCGACGCCGGCGATTACGACGCGATCGACGCGCAGGCGGATGCGTACACGCAGCATCATCTTGGCGATATCGCCTAAATGATTCATCACTGCGGAGCCTCTTTTTGCAGGGTTCTGCGGAAATACGGGCGGGGGTCCCGCAACCAGTTGGATTGCGGGACCCCCGTTTTGTAATGTCCTACGTGAGAAAGTTCATTCCTATTGGACTATTCGATATCGCCTCCCTTCCGCTTGCGTGCGATCAGCACGGCGCAGCCGCCCAGCAGCAGTACGGCCACGGCAGCAATGGCAGAGATTATGTTTGAACCGGTGCGGGACAGGCCATCTTTGCCGGTGTTGTCGGCCGGTTCCTTGGTGTCGGGCGTGGGCTTGACCGTAACCGTCGTATTGCCGGTCGAGCCCTTGGAATCTTCGTCTGAAATCGGGCAAGTGGCCGGATCTTGGGCGGTCACATCCGCGGAGGTGTCCTCGGACTGTTCCTGCTCCTTGTCGGCCTTGACCTCGGTTTTGCTTTCGTCCTTCGGGGTTTGCTCGTTGGACGTATTCTCGGCGGGCTCGACCTTGATATCGGCGATGGAGGAATCAAGCCCATCGCTTTCGCTATTCCATTGCTGGGAGGCGAACACCAGTTCCTTGATGGAGGCCAGATCATCTTCGGTCATCGGATTGTCTTTATTGGCGTCCTCCGGCCAGGATTGGGTCAGATTGGCGTTATCGACCAATGGAATCTCAATCTGCTTCCAGCCGGTGAAGTCAAGTTTGACGCTGGCGAGGAAGTATTTGCCATCGCTTGTGCCGATCTGCAGGCCGATGGCGTTGCCGGAACCATCCCCCTTGACTTGGAAAGCCAATACGGATTCGCCGGACCAGTTCGCGCCGTCAAGATATTTCGCCACATCGTACCAGCCTCCATTGGAGAAGTCGTACTTGAAGCGAAGCGCCTTGGACCCATCGGTCGGGCCTTCATCGAGGGATAGGACTTCCGTATGTCCGCGGTTGCCCCAAGCCGATTGTGCTGCGGCATCATCCGAATAGCCTGAGAAATCATCCACGGATTGCGCTTTGGCGGTGTTGCCCGGCGTCGGATTGGTGTTCGGCGCGTAAGCGTCGCGTTTGCCGTCGAGCTTGATGGAGTCGAGCGTCAAATCGCCGCTCTTCGGACGGTTGCCGCCATTGTCGTTGATGTACAGGGCGAACGAACCGACTTTGGACAGCAGCTTCTGCGAGAGTTTCATGCCCGCATGCGCGGTGTCCCAGGATGCCGGTGCGAAGTCGCCTCCGTTGCCGTCGGCGTCACCGAAGTTCAGTGAGACGACGTGTCCGTCCGTGCCATCGATCTTCGGATAGGCTTCGAAGGTCACGCCGCCGGCATTGACCTGCACCACAAACTTGTGATCCGAACCGTCGGCCTTGAGGAACATGTTCAGCTTGGAGAAGCCGGACCAGTCCTGCTTCGGCGTATGGGAACGCTGGAAGCCGTTATACTCCGGATAGCTCACGAAATCATAGTGGATGTTACCGGCCTTGGTGCCATTGTCCTCGGGGCTGTCCACCAGCGTGAGATTCGATTTCGTGCTGTGGCTCGGCGAATAGACGGACTGTAATTCGGCTTCGTTGTCATAGGAGTCGAAGTCCTCCACGTTGTCTACCGTCTGCTCTGGTTTGGCACCCAGTTTTACTGTGACGGAACCGTTGCCGTCGGCCGCTGCGAGTGTCTTGCCGTCCTTGGTCTTGACCTGCGGAGTCAAAGTGAGTTTGGACTGGTCAAGATTGATACCGGCCGCGTTCAAATCCAGTATGCCCGTGAAATATCCATTGCAGGAATACTTGAGTTTGACGTTCTGGCCTCGATCGGTGGTCACGATGGCGGAATTAAGATCAAGGTCGGAGTATTTCACACCTTCGGTCTTGACCCGGACGACCACCTTGGTGTCGGTCACACGATTGCCGTCCACTGGAGTGACGATACGCGCGGAGCCATTTTGCATGGCGGCTGCCGGGGCGTTCGAATAGTCGACGTTGTCCTTGGAGGCCATGAGGTTCTTGTTGCTGTCCGCGAACGCCTTGAAATCGGCTTCGCCGTCGGAGCCCTTCCACGACGTATACGCCTGGAAATTGTCTCCACCTCCACCGAAGTTGGCCCAAGTCATCATATATGCGGTGCTTGGCACGTTTTCGGCAAGTGCTTCGGCAAGTTCGGAGAAGAACTTGGTGTCCTTGTCTCCGGTGCCGGATTCCTTGAACTTGCGGTCGCCGGAACGTCCGAATTCGGTGAGCGCCACGATTTTGCCACGCTGCGAAGCTTGGTCGGAAACCATCTTCATATCCTTGACCACAGTGTTGATCCATGCGCTGGAATCGTCTGCGGAATCATCGGAGTCGTATTCGTCATAACCGAGTACGTCCACCCACTGGTCGCCCGGGTAGGTGGCGAGATAATCAGTGGAATCACCGTTGAATACGCCGCCGGGGGAGTAGGCATAAAGCAGATTGTGCACATCTTTGACGTCACGCAGATAGTCAACGATGTAGCGGTACAGTTCCTTGTATTCACTAGCGGAAGCATGCGTGGCGCCCCACCAGAACCAGCTGCCATTGTTCTCGTGCAGTGGACGGAAGATGATTGGAATCAATGTGCCGTCGCTGCGTTTGGCCCGCTGCGCGGTGGCGGCGATGGCGTCGAGCTCCTTGTTGAAGGTGCCGGAGTATTTGCCGCCGGGAAGCAGTTCGGAAGCGACGGCAGTGGTGTCGTTGAAATCCTTGCCGGTGCCTGGGTTGCACCAGTGTGCGGACAGTGTCACGATGGCGCCTTTGCTGTCCGCATCGGTGATGTTCTGGGCGAGAGCCTTGGCGTTGGCGTTCTTGTCGGCACCTGATCCAGGCTTCTCCGCGCCGCGCAGCGCAAGACCGGCGTCCCAACCGAAGACGGCCGGGTATTTTCCGGTCGTCTCATAGACGTCTCCCTGTGAAGCGCTTGAGCTTATGTTCTCGTCGGTGGCGTGCTGCTGTCCGAAACGAAGATCTCCTTTTCCGCTGTTTTTCAACTTGTCGAACAAGGCGCGGGTTTCTGCTGTGGCGTTGACGTCGCTGATGTTCACGGAGTTGCCATTGGATGCCGATTTTCCTTCTGCAGCAAAGGCTGGGAGGGTGCTCATGCCAAAAATGGTCGATGCCGCCGCAACCGTTGCCAGCAGTTTGGTGACTGTGGTTTTCATGGTTCCTTCACTTATCTTCCTTGATGTTCCACGCGCACCCCAACATTGGGATTAAGCGCGTTAATATCCGCGCTAGTTATTTAATCGTTTAAGTGCACGAGGGCGTGTTCCGCCGGAATTGCTTATATTTCAGTTACAGCGCTGAATAAACGCTTAACAATGTTTGATTCGCTGAAAAAGCATGTTCGATTAAGTTCGAATAATTGTTCGATTTGGTTAATGCCGTGTCATGACGTCGGACATCGGTAAAATCAAGTTCTGTTATGGCACGAACAGCATCTTCCAACCCGAAATCAGGCGGCAAGGGTTCCGCAGGCAAATCGCGTTCCGGCGATACCAAAGTCATGGACGAGGTCGATTCCTCTCCGATCGCCGGCATACTGCGTAAATATCGCCGCGACATCGCATGTTTCATCATGGCCATTCTCGCGGTGCTGTTCTGCGCATCCGAATGGTTCCGTGTCCAGGGCGCTTTCGGACAGGTCCTGCATGCCATGGCCTCCGGACTGTTCGGATTGACCAGCGTGATTCTGCCGGTATTCCTGGCGCTTGTGGTGTTCAGTCTGATGCGCAAGACGCAAAACAAGGATGAGAACCTCCATATGGCCCTTGGATGGTTCATGATCCTCTGGTCCGTCTGCTCTATTCTTGACGCGGCGATTGCCTCCGACTCCCAGAAGTTCGATATGTCTTTGCTGCAGCGGGCAGGCGGCCTGCTTGGCTATGTGCTTGGCTGTCCGTTGGCGTGGGGGCTTTCCAAAGGCTTTTCCATTGCGATTTTCGTAGTCGTCATCCTGTTTTCGTTGCTGTTGATCACCCATACCCGGGTCACGCAGATACCGGACAAGGCGAAGGCTCTGGCGGCCAAGTTTGTTGGAACGCCGAAAAACCGTGATGACATTGACGATGAGGCCGAACAGTTCCCGAACGAAGTACGCGTTGGGGACATGACACTCGCCTTCGCCGAAGGCGTTCCCGCCCACGACGGCACCGATGCGGATGGAGAAAACGACGATAGGCTGGGCTTCCTTACGCGTATGAAGCAACGCTTCGCATCCCATAAGAGCAAGAACGTCGATGATGGCGACCTTGACCATTACGCCGGCGACGAAGCGTTTCTTAATGCCGCCGAACGGCACGGACAGACCGCGGAAACCATCGTCGACGAGCCGTACCAACAGGTCGATTCGCCACGCAGCATTTCTTCGGACGATTATCGTGCCGATGATTATGATTCAGATGATTATTCCGCCGCTGCGCCGTCCGGCACCACGGCCATGCCACAGAACGGTCGCAGACGCTCCTTCTCGTCCGCGCCGATCGGCACCGCGAGCGGCACCATGCCCAGCGTCGCCGAGCCGGTGCCGTCCAGTGAAATCAAGCCGGTTGGCGTCGCTCCGAGCGACCCATGGGCCGTCATCGACGAGGACGGCACCTCCAACGGCAAGGAAGTCATGGTGGATGCCGCGACCGGCGAGGTCCTTGACGATATGCCGGCTGCTGCCGTTGACGGGGAAGCGGCGGATGACATTCCCGAGGGACCGTATCATCTGCCTGACCTCAACATTCTGAAGAAGGGCGCGCCGCACGCCGCGCACACTCCGGAGAACGATCGTGTGATCCGCGCGCTGACCGGTACCTTCCAACAGTTCAACGTCGATGCGAAGGTCATCGGCTTCCTGCGCGGACCATCCGTCACCATGTATGAGGTGGAGCTTGGCCCTGGCGTCAAGGTCGAGAAGGTCACCAACCTGCAGAAGAACATCGCCTACGCGGTGGCCAGCTCCGACGTGCGCATCCTGTCGGTGATCGAAGGCAAATCCGCCATCGGCATCGAAATTCCGAACTCCGACCGCGAAACCGTGGTGCTGGGCGACGTGCTGCGCTCCGACAAGGCCCGGAACGATCCGAATCCGATGCTCACCGGCGTCGGCAAGGATGTGGAAGGCCATTTCGTGACCGCCGACCTGACCAAGATGCCCCACCTGTTGGTGGCTGGCGCCACCGGCTCCGGCAAGTCGAGCTTCATCAACTCCATGCTCACCTCCGTGATCATGCGCGCCACGCCTGACCAGGTCCGCATGATCATGGTCGATCCTAAACGAGTCGAACTGTCCGCCTATGCGGGCATTCCACATTTGCTCACCCCGATCATCACCGATCCGAAGAAGGCCGCGCAGGCTTTGGAATGGGTGGTCAAGGAGATGGACGCACGATACAGCGACCTCGAATTCTTCGGATTCCGCCACATCAAGGACTTCAACGCTGCCGTGCGCGCTGGCAAGGTGCATGCGCCCGCAGGCTCCAAACGCAAGGTCGCACCATACCCGTATATCCTCGTGGTCGTCGATGAAATGGCCGACCTTATGATGGTGGCCAAGAACGACGTGGAGAGCTCCATCCAGCGCATCACGCAGCTCGCGCGAGCCGCCGGCGTGCATCTGGTGCTCGCCACGCAGCGCCCGTCCGTTGACGTGGTCACGGGCTTGATCAAGGCCAACATCCCGTCCCGACTTGCTTTTGCCACCTCATCCGCCACCGATTCGCGAGTCATCCTCGACGCCACCGGTGCGGAAACGCTGATCGGCCAAGGTGACGCGTTGTTCCTGCCGATGGGCCAGGCCAAGCCGATCCGCGTGCAGGGCGCATGGGTCGACGAGTCCGAAATCCGTCGCGCGGTGGAGTTCGTGCGAACCCAGCGCAAGCCGCATTATCGCGAGGATATCGAGGAGATGGCCAAGGAGGCCGAAAAGAAGGCCATCGAGCCGGATGAGGACATCGGCAACGACATGGACGTGCTGTTGCAGGCGGCGGAACTGGTGGTCAGCACGCAGTTCGGCTCAACCTCCATGCTGCAGCGCAAATTGCGTGTCGGATTCGCCAAAGCCGGCCGACTCATGGATCTGCTTGAATCGCGTGGTGTGGTCGGTCCGTCCGAAGGCTCCAAAGCTCGCGAAGTGCTCGTCCAACCGCAGGATCTGCCGCAGGTGCTCGCCTTCATCAAGGGCGAAACCTCATCGCTTACCGCAGGTTCTACCCAGCCGGCCGACGCTGCGGACACGCGATGATGGAACGCGACAACCGCACGCATTGCGCCAAGTAGTGGTATCGGGGTAACGTGAACGGTATGGAAAAGCAAGAAGAACGCAAATCGTCCCTGCTTGACGGGTGGAACGCCCCGCCGAACATCGTCACTTTCTCTCGTATCGTCCTGGTCGTCATCTTCCTGGCGTTGTACGTCATGGCAGGCGCATGGGGTACCAAAAACACGACTATGCGCTGGGTGGCGGCGATTATCTTCATCATCGCCGCCTGCACCGATAAGCTCGACGGTTGGATGGCCCGCAAATATAACCAGGTTACCGAACTGGGCAAGCTCATGGACCCAATCGCAGATAAGCTGCTCACCTGCGGCACGCTGATCGTCGCCGCCATCTTCAACGAATTCGGCAACGCAGTGCTCGGCTGGGTCGTGACCGCGCTGTTCCTCATCCGTGAGATCGGCATCACCATCATGCGTTTCTTCGTCATCGACACCGGCGGCAAGGTCATCGCCGCATCCCAAGCCGGCAAGTACAAGACCCTGTGCCAGTGCATCGGCCTTGCCATGCTCATGCTGCCGATGTGGAGCCTCGCTGATGGCATGAACACCACTCCGCTGTGGATGACCGTTTATTACACGATCACGTACGCCCTGATTTACCTGGCGTTGATTCTATGCCTGTATTCGGGCGGCGAATACCTCGTCAACACGTTCGGCGGACGTAAGAAGACCGCAAAATCCGAAAAGGAAACCAAGTAAATCCCGATGAGCGAATCCGAAAATTCGTCGACCGCGGCCAGCCAATCGCAATGCGATGAGCTGGCCGCAGCCGTTTTACGCTATTGCGAAGCCAACCATTTCAAAATCGCCGCCGCCGAATCACTGACGGGAGGTCTACTCGCCGACGCCTTCGTACGCATACCAGGCGCATCGAAAGTGTTCCTCGGCTCGGCGGTGACCTACGACATTCGCGCCAAAGCGAAGATTCTCGGCGTGAATGCCGACCTGCTGGCCCGAGAAGGGGCGGTCCACCCCGAAGTGGCGCGGCAGATGGCTGCGGGAACCGCGCAACTATACCGACAGACCGAGGATGGAGACTGTGTCATCGGCTTGGCCACTACCGGTGTTGCAGGGCCAGGACCGGATGGTGACAAACCTGCCGGCCTGGTGTACATCGGCTGCTCCCTGCCCTGTGGCTTCAATGGCATTCGTGCGCGTCAAACAGCTGCTTATGAGCTGCGTCTGAAGGGTGATCGGGAAGCCGTGCGGCACGAAACCGTGCAATGTATTCTGGAAAAACTGAGGACTCTTTCAGCACTTTCACAGGAATAATCCACGAATATGGGTGTTGACCATAGTGGACGTACGTATGAAAAGCGAAAGGGGCTGGCGGCATGGACACGATGACACTCACCAAGGAACAGATGGAACTCAAGGCGATGGTTCCCACGGTGCAAAGCGGCAACGCCCGCGTCAGGGAACTCACCCCAGCCCAGCGCCGCGCGGTGATGTTCGCCCAGCAGCAGGTGCTGCGTGCCCGCGCGGCCAAAAAGGCCAAAGACGAGCGCCAGGCCGCATTGACCCGCATATGGCGGGAGGAAGACGCGGAACGCGTTTCCGCACGATCCATGTCGGCAGCCACGGAAACCACCGACGAACCCAGAGAGGTATCGCTTCGCGAGGCCATCGGCCATGTACTGCGCGATCTGCGCACCCATGACCACAAAACGTTGCGTGAGGTGAGCGAAAAGGCCGGAGTGTCGTTGGGCTACCTCTCCGAAGTGGAGCGTGGCCAAAAAGAGGCCAGCTCCGAGCTGCTGAGCTCGATTGCGCAATCGTTGGGCGTCTCCACGGCGCAGATGCTGCGCATGGTCGCCGATTATCTCGATTCCGTCGCAATCTGATTCCTGTTGGACGTCTAACGCCCGGCGGCTTGTTCCGTCGGGCGTTTTCTTTTGGTTGCGCTTGCTGTGTACACTTGAGCGCGTGCAGGAACGTGAATTTTGGCAGTTGCTTGAAGAGGTACTCGGCCGTAGCTATGGCCGCGCGCTCGCACGCGACCAAGTGCTTGATCGATTGAACGGTCTGACAGCCGTCGAAGCGCTTGAAATGGGGGAGGAGCCCCGCGTGGTATGGAACGTTCTGTGCGACCAGATGAACATTCCTGACTGCAAACGTTGGGGAAAGGACCATAACGCGCCACCAATGCCGGTGCGTTAGGCGGAGTTCGGCTATCGCAAAACACCGATTTCGAACAGATGTTCGGATAATGGGGTATAGTTATCCACAGAAGCACGGATTGGGCAGGTCGTCAACGGCTCGCCGCGAAGTTTCAGAATGCTGGAATTTCAAGGGAAAGCGGTCTTCGGCGTGTCGAAATGCATGTTCTTCGACCACAATGGCCGATTGAACTTGCGCAGATGGATGATGCGGTTTTACGGTGAATCCATTCATTCGTCTCGGTCAACAACAAGGAGTAGTCATGGCACAGACGAGCGCGGCAAAGAACGCCGCACAGAACAAGTCCGCGAATGGAATCGATCCGCGCCGTCAGGCCGCGCTCGACACAGCGCTCGCGCAGGTCGAGAAAAGCTTCGGCAAGGGATCGGCCATGAGACTTGGCGACCGCCCGGAACAGGATGTCGAGGTCATTCCGACCGGATCCTTGGCTTTGGATATGGCATTAGGCATCGGCGGCCTGCCTAAAGGCCGTATTGTGGAGATTTACGGACCGGAATCCTCTGGTAAGACCACATTGGCGCTGCATGTGGTGGCCAATGCCCAGAAGGCCGGCGGTGTGGCCGCATTCATCGATGCCGAGCATGCGCTCGATCCGGTCTATGCCCGTAAGCTGGGCGTCGACACCGATTCGTTGATCGTCTCTCAGCCGGACAATGGCGAGCAGGCATTGGAAATCGCCGACATGCTGATTCGTTCCGGCGCGCTTGACGTGATTGTCATCGATTCCGTCGCGGCCTTGGTGCCGAAAGCGGAAATCGAAGGCGAGATGGGAGACAGCCATGTCGGCCTGCAGGCGCGCCTGATGAGTCAGGCGTTGCGTAAGATGACCGGTGCGCTGGCGCAAGCCGGTACCACCGCCATCTTCATCAACCAGTTGCGTGAGAAAATTGGCGTGTTCTTCGGTAATCCGGAGACCACCACCGGCGGCAAGGCATTGAAGTTCTACGCGTCCGTACGTATGGACATCCGCCGTATCCAGACCATTAAGAACGGTGATGAGGCTGTCGGCAACCGTACTAAGGTCAAGGTTGTTAAGAACAAGATGGCTCCGCCGTTCAAGACCGCCGAATTCGATGTGCTGTACGGCGAGGGCATCTCCAAGGAAGGTTCCGTGCTTGATATGGCGTTGCAGGCCAACGTCGTCAAAAAGTCTGGCTCGTGGTTCACCTATGAGGGCGACCAGCTGGGGCAAGGACGCGAAAACGTGCGTCAGTTCCTCAAGGACAATCCGGAACTCACAGAGGAAATCGAGAACAAGGTCAAGGCGGCATTCGGTCTGATCAAACCTACCGACCAGTTCGCCGAGGACGATGGGGCGGAGGACGCCGCGGGCGCGCCGGATGATGGTAAGACGTCCAAAACTTCAAAAGCCGCCAAAGCCTGACATATGATCAGCGCCGAACGTTTCCTTAAGGAACAGGGCCTTCAGCCGGCGTCGGCCGATACTGGGGGCCTTGCCCTTTCTTCAGAGGATCCAGAACGCACGAACGTTCAGAGGTGGAACCGTCGAACGAAACCTGACCGTTCCAGTTTGTTCGCTGGAAGCGCAAATGCGACGAAAACGCCACGACACGCGCGACACGCTGGGCGTGTCGGGAACGGCGATTCTACTGCCGCAAAGGATCCAAATGATCTTGACGCATGCAGGGAAGCCGCATTGCGATTGCTGGACGCTGCGCCTCGACCTTCCGGCGCACTGCGTGAGCGCCTGATTGGTAAGGGCTATACCTCTGAAGTGGTTGACGACGTCATCGAAAGACTGACAAGGGTTCAACTGATTGACGATGAAGCCTACGCGCAATCCGCGGTGCGCTACTGTGCGACCCGTCTTATGGGATGTAGGGGCGCGGTCGCTGAGCTTACACGGAAAGGCGTCGACCGTAGGCTGGCCCAACAGGTTTGTGATGAGGCGGAATCCTACGGCGTGTTTACTGAAGCCGCATGGGAATTAGGCCGTAGAACCGCGAGAAAAACCGCCGGTCTGGAACGCGATGCACGTAGGCGCCGCTTCTGGAGCGCGGGCGGCAGAAAAGGCCATAATCCTGAGATTCTGCGCCAAATCGCACAGGAACTGTTTGATTGACGGCGACCGTTGGCCAAGGGCGTGACGTCAGTTTCATAAAGAGGCTGGTGTAAAGAAATCCTCAAAACATAAAGAGTGGAGAGTGAGACCTCTTATACCCCGGGTTCTGTCGTGCCAACGGCACGGATGGCCATCCATCTCGACCTGGCGTTGCCGTCAGGCTCTAGCAGCCTACCCGAAGGCTTCGGACGAGCAGTCCTCGAACGCCTTCTGCTTGGCCTTGCTCCCGATGAGGCTTGCCATGCGGCCAACTGTCACCAGCGGCCCGGTGGTCTCTTACACCGCCGTTTCACCCTTACCCACCGGCCGAAACCGGTAAGGCGGTCTATTCTCTGCTGCGCTATCTCTCAGGTCGCCCTGGGCGGACGTTATCCGCCATCGTGCTCTATGGAGCCCGGAAGTTCCTCAACCGACAAAATCGGTCGCGGCCATCAAGAGGTCTCAAACGCACAACTATAGCAAGAGAATCGTCGAAAGCAAAGCGTAAAAAAACTTTTGTTTTCTCGGGGAGTTTTCCAGCAAATCACCAATCTTATGGATACAATGATGACTACCAAGCAGCGATGCAGCTGGTTGGTCCGTATATAGCGGTTAACACCGCTTGAGTCTAGGGAGGTCCACATGGAAATCGTCGTTACCGGACGTCATACGCAGATCAAGCAAAGGTTCCGTGACGTTGTCGAAAGCAAGATGAATCGTGTGACCGCTATCGCCCCGGATGCGCAGCGTGTCCAGATTGTGCTGTCCCACGAGGGCAATCCGCGTCAGGCCGACACCGCCAAGCGCGTTGAGATCACCGTCATCGCAGGTCGTACCGTGGTGCGTGCCGAAGCCTCCAGCGCCGATGAGTTCAGCGCGCTCGATTTGGCTCTCGACAAGCTGACGCTTCGTCTGCGCCGTACCCGCGACCGCCGCAAGGACCATCGTCGTGGCTACACCGATCCGGTCCCGGTCGATCTGGGCCCGGTCGAGCCGGTCGTCGTCGAGGAGCCGGAGCCGGAAGCGCCGAACAATAGCCCGGCCGACGCCGTTTCCGCTGATCTCGGCCCTGGCGAATCCGTCGAGGTCCAGGTCGGCGACACCCCAATCGTCATCCGCCGCAAGCTGCACATCGCCGAGCCGATGACCATTGACGAGGCCCTGTACGAGATGGAGCTGATCGGTCACGACTTCTTCCTGTTCGTCAACAAGGAAACCGGTCGTCCGTCCGTCGTCTACCACCGTCACGGTTGGAGCTACGGCGTCTTCGAAATCGACACTCCGGAGAATGTGGCCAAGAAGTAATGGCTAATGGCTGAAAACTGAACGATAAGAGGCTCGCATGTCATACATGCGGGCCTCTTTTCTTATGCGAAAAACAAGATACGTCAAAACTTACGTAAAATGGACGGAGCTTTTCGGAAATCGCGAGAAAGCGACTATCCTCAATCGAGGAAAGTCACCATACACAAAGGGAGTGATTGTGGTAGATATCGTTGACAAAGCCCTACGCATGGGTGAAGGCCGACAGATCAAGAAGCTTGAGAACGTGGCCAAAGCGACGAACGCCTTGGAGGACGAGATCGCGGCGCTTGACGACGAGGAGCTCAAGGGCCAGACCGCCAAGTTCAAGCAGCGTATCGAAAACGGCGAGTCCCTTGACAAGCTCATGCCGGAAGCCTTCGCCACCGTGCGTGAAGCTTCCAAGCGAACCTTGGGCCTGCGCCACTTCGACGTGCAGCTCATGGGCGGCGCCGCTCTGCACTGGGGCAACATCGCCGAAATGAAGACCGGTGAAGGCAAGACCCTTGTGGCCACGCTGCCGGCCTACCTGAACGCACTCGACGGTCAGGGCGTCCACGTCGTCACCGTCAACGACTATCTGGCCAGCTACCAGGCCGAGCTGATGGGCCGTGTCTACCGCTTCCTCGGCATGAGCACCGGCTGCATCATCACCAACCAGAAGCCGCCGGAGCGTCGCAAGCAGTACAACGCCGACATCACCTACGGCACCAACAACGAATTCGGTTTTGATTACCTGCGCGACAACATGGCATGGGAGAAATCCGATCTCGTACAGCGTGGCCACCACTACGCCATCGTCGATGAGGTCGACTCCATTCTTATCGATGAGGCTCGTACCCCGTTGATCATCTCCGGTCCGGCCGAGGGCGACGTGACCCGCTGGTACCGCCAGTTCGCGCGCCTGGTTCTGAAGCTCAACCGTGACGAGGACTATGAGGTCGACGAGAAGAAGAAGGTCGTCGGCATCCTTGATCCGGGCATCACCAAGGTCGAGGACTATCTCGGCATCGACAACCTGTACGAACCGAACAACACCGCATTGATCGGCTATCTGAACAACGCCATCAAGGCCAAGGAGCTGTTCCTGCGTGACCGCGACTACGTCGTGACCGGCGGCGAAGTGCTCATCGTCGACGAGCACACCGGACGTATCCTGCCGGGCCGCCGTTACAACGAGGGTCTGCACCAAGCCATCGAAGCCAAGGAAGGCGTGGAGGTCAAGGCCGAAAACCAGACCTTCGCCACCATCACCCTGCAGAACTACTTCCGCATGTACGACAAGCTGGCAGGCATGACCGGTACCGCAGAGACCGAAGCCGCCGAATTCATGGGCACCTACAAGCTGGGCGTGCTGCCGATTCCGACCAACAAGCCGATGATCCGCGAGGATAAGGACGATCTGATCTTCCGTACCAAGAAGGAAAAGCTCGCCGCCATCGTCCGTGATGTGGCCAAGCGCCACAAGAAGGGCCAGCCGGTCCTGCTGGGTACCGCATCCGTGGAATCCTCCGAAGTCGTGTCCTCTCTGCTTGACGTGGCCAAGATTCCTCACCAGGTGCTGAACGCGAAGCAGCATGACAAGGAAGCCGCCGTTGTGGCCGTCGCAGGCCGTAAGGGCGCCGTCACCGTGGCCACCAACATGGCAGGCCGTGGTACCGATATCATGCTCGGCGGCAACGTCGAGTTCCTCGCTGATGCGAAGCTCAAGTCCGAAGGCTATTCTCCGGATGACACTCCGGACGAGTACGAGAAGCGTTGGCCGGGCACTTTGGCCGAAATCAAGGACCAGGTCAAGGACGAGCATGAGGAAGTCGTCAAGCTCGGCGGTCTGTACGTGCTCGGCACCGAGCGCCACGAATCCCGCCGTATCGACAACCAGCTGCGCGGCCGTTCCGGCCGTCAGGGAGATCCGGGTGAATCCCGTTTCTACCTGTCCCTCGAAGATGATCTGATGCGTCTGTTCAACACCCAGCTGGTGGCGCGTGTCATGGCCAAGGGCATGCCGGAAGGCGAGCCGATCGAAGCCAAGAGCGTTTCCAAGGGCGTGCGCACCGCACAGAAGGCCGTCGAATCGCGTAACTTCGAAATCCGTAAGAACGTGCTGAAGTACGATGACGTGATGAACAAGCAGCGCACCGTCATTTATGCGGAGCGTCAGGCTGTGCTGAAGGGCGCCGACATCCACGAGGACATCCTCAAGTTCATCGACGACACCGTGCTGAGCTACATCAAGGGCGCCAACAACGGTTCCGACAAGCCGGCCGATTGGGATTGGGACGGTCTGTTCAAGGCCATCTCCTCCGTGTACCCGATCGCCGTGGAGCAGGAAGGGGCCAAGGACGCCGTCGACAAGCTCAAGGGCGACAAGGCCGTTGAGGCCCTGAAGGAGCTCATCGTCTCCGACGCCAAGGACCAGTACTCCGATTTCGAAGACAAGCTCGGCAGCGAAGGCCTGCGCCAGCTCGAGCGCCGCGTGGTGCTCGCCGTGCTCGACCGCAAGTGGCGTGAACACCTCTACGAGATGGACTACCTCAAGGACGGCATCGGCCTGCGCGGTATGGGCCAGCGCGACCCGCTGGTCGAATACCAGCGTGAAGGCTACCAGATGTACAACTCCATGATCGAAGCCATCAAGGAGGAAACCATCCAGCTGCTGTTCCACGTGGACATCGAACGCGTGGCCATGACCGAGGACGAGGAGACCGAATCCGATGAGGATGAGGCCGTGAACGCCGCCGAGGCCGTAATGGGTCTGGACGGCGAAGCCGCCGCGACCGGCGAATCCGCTCCTGCAGAGCCGGAGACCGATGACGAGGCCGAAAAGACCACCATCGATGAACTGGCTGACGAGCAGAAGAACGAGAAGGGCATCGTCGGCATGCAGCCGATTAGCCATGCCGAAGGCAAGGTCCCGGCCAACAAGCGTCCGAAGAGCGAGGAACTCCACTCTCCGTGGGCGGATGGCCGTACTTTCCCGGGAACCGGCAAGAACGCCCAGTGCCCGTGCGGTTCCGGTCGTAAGTACAAGATGTGCCACGGCCAGAACGAGCAGTGATTCGCTGAGTCGCTGACTTGCTCATGACATAACCTCCCCCGACCGTAATCGGGGGAGGTTTTCTTTTTTGAAGAATCTTCGATGGGCCGTTTCGTGATATGGACGTGCGGACGTGGGGGAACGTCCAATCGTTACAATTGGCGGCATCAGAACAACAATAAAGGCGTGCGACAGCGCCAAGGAGGGCATCATGGCCGAAATCACATGGAAGTCGATCCTCACCAAGCTGGTCGGAGGGGACCACTTGAGCGCCGAGGAATCCGAGTGGTTCGTCGATGACCTCATGAACGGCAATGCCGATCCGGCGGCCGTTGGCGCGGTACTCGCCACCCAGCAGCAGTTGGGGCTGACCCCCGACGAAGTGCGTGGTGCGGCGAAGGCCATGGTGGCCCATGCCATTCCGCTGCACATCGACGGTGAAACCACCGACATCGTCGGCACCGGTGGCGACGGAGCCTCCACCGTGAACCTGTCATCCATGGGGGCCGTCGTAGCCGCGGCCGCAGGCGTAAAAGTCGTCAAGCACGGCAATCGTGCGGCCTCATCCAAGTGCGGCACTGCTGACTGCTTCGAAGCGCTCGGCCTGCCCATGGATTTGACTCCGGAACAAGTGAGCGAAGTCGGCAACGAATGCGGCATCGCCTTCGCTTTCGCACGCACCTTCCACCCCGCCATGCGTTTTGTCGGTCCGATTCGCGCTGCGCTCGGCGTGCCATGCGTGTTCAACGTGCTTGGTCCGCTGACCAACCCGGCAAGCCCGAAGCATATGGCCGTCGGCTGCGCTAATCGCAAGATGAGCCCGATCATGGCCGCCGTATATGCGGCGAACGGCCAGATCGGCATGGTCTACACTTCCCATGAGGGCCTTGACGAGATGGCACCGACCGGTCCGGTCTCCATTTGGGAATTCAAGGACGGCAAGGTTACCGAAAACAAATTCGATCCGACCGTCGAACTCGGCCTCGCCAAAGTCACCATCGCAGATCTGAAGGGTGGCGAACCGACGCTCAACGCGCAGCTGGCACGAGACTTCTTCGCAGGCAAGGATGTGTCGTTCCGTACCACCGCGCTGCTGAACGCCGCTTCCGCAATCGTCGCCGACGGTCATTTGGTGCCGGGCGACGCAAGCTTGGCTGACCGGTTCAAAGCCGCCTACGCCATCGCGGAGCAGACCGTCGACTCCGGCAAGGCCACGGCGCTGCTTGACAAGTGGATCGCCACCGCCCAAGCTGCGAAGAAAGCCTGAAAACGCTGACAACGTATGTGTATGTGAAGGCCCGGCGTAAATATGAACCGCACCCCGATTGTTGGACTGAAGAAATTCAGATTCGATGATCGGAGGTGCGGTTCTTTCGTATGCGTGAGGATCGAAGGAGACGTTACGACGACGGGTTCCGGCGCGAGGCGCTGGAGCTCATCAAGTCCGGAGCCGGCAAGGACACGCTCGCCAGAAGGCTTGCCATACCGGTGTATATCGCGAGAAACTGGATCGGGCTGTACAGGTCCAACGGCGAGGAGGCGGTCATGGGAGGCGGCGGCAGCAGACGCTACGACTGGGAGACGAAGGTCGCCGCGTCGCGCGACCACGTCGAGAACGGTCTGACCAAGACGGAGGCCATGGCCAGGCACGGGATCGCGAGCATCGCGTCCCTGGAGCGCTGGTGCCGCGACTACCGGTCCGGAGGCGCTCAGGCCGAAACCCAAGGGCAGGCCGAAAGGCGCGAAATCCAAACCGAAGCCCGAACCGACGCGCGAGCAGGAGCTCGCCGAACAGGTCGCGTACCTGAAGGCGAAGGTCGCGTACCTGGAAAAACTCCGGGCCCTGCGGGCGTCCAAGTCACGCGGCGCGAGCGAAGCGCCGTCGTCCGACTGCTCGCAGGGCGGGGACACCGGCTCGACCACCTCCTGAGGATAGCCGGGCTGCCGAAATCCACGTACTACCACCACCTGTCGCGCCCGGCACACGTGTCCAGGCCGGACGTGGAGCCGATGGTACGGGAGATATGGGAGCGCACCCCGAACGGGTGCGGCCACCGGCAGGTGCGCATGTGCCTGGTCCACGAGTTCGGCACGCGCATATCCGCCAAGACCGTGCTCAGGGTCATGCGCCGTATGGGCTGAGATGCGCCATCCGCTCCAGGAACCCGTGGATACGCTACAGCTCGTACAGGGGCGAGACGGGCGACCGCGTGCATAACCTGCCCGAACGCGACTTCGACGCGGCCCGTCCGTTCTCCAGGCTCGGCACCGACGTCACCGAGTTCAAGGTCGCCGGATCCAAGGCGTACCTCGCTCCCGTGTACGACATGGCCAGCAAGGAGATCGTGGCCTGGGACGTGAGCCGCAGTCCGGACCTCGGTCAGCAGAAGCGTCTGCCCGCCATGCTCGCGGAGCGCCTGCCCGCCGGCGCGGAGCCGATCCTGCACTCGGACATGGGATGGCAGTACCAGCACCAATGGTGGAGGAAGGAGCTCGAACGCCTCGGCATCCGCCGGTCCATGAGCCGCAAGGGCAACTGCCTGGACAACGCGGCGGCCGAGCAGGTCTTCGGCCACTTGAAGGACGAGTTCTACCGCGGCCGTGTGTTCGACTCGTACGAACAGTTCAAACGCGAGCTGGACGCCTACATCATCCATTGGAACACCAGACGACGCCAGATACGACTCGAGGGACGCACCCCGGAGGAGTTCCGGAGCATGTCCCTCGCGGTCTGACCCTGTATCCCAATTAACAACGTCCAACAAACGGGGCGCAGTTCAATAACCGCCGGGGCCTTCACATAGATGGATGTATTCAGTTTGTCGCCAAAGAATCGTCAGACGCGTGCTCCATCATCGAATTCGTCGGTACGCGTTTCACGATGCCCTTTATGCTGCACGATGAGGCCAGCGGCGCCGACCAGCGCACACAAACCGAAAATCGAACCAAGAATCGAAGCCAACGCCGGAACGAACACGGAAGCGATAATGCCGATGACGCCGGCCACCAGCAATATCCAGAACACCAGTTTTGACAGTTTCACATGGCCGATTTCAGGATTCGGCGGCACGAAGTCGTCACCGTAACGGTCCATGACCCGATCCGTGTCAAGCCAGCTCGAACCAGTGAAATCGCGCGGCCCACGACCATTCGCCGGCGCATCATTGGTGAACGTGCCCTGATCCAAGTCATCGATGGACAGCAAAGCCTCTTTTTCCCGACGTTGCGCATGCTTCTCGAAACGTTTCGCACTACGCGAACGTTCCACGGCCTTCAAATCGTCAGCATGCGAATCCGCAAACTCGGCCCAAGCCGCATCCAAGTCGTCCATTGGAGAGCCGCCACCATGCGACGCGTCATTTGGGCGTTCTTCATCGTCATTGCTATTGTTGAGGTCAGTCATACTTATACTCTAATCGGGCGGAGGCCAATCCGCCGGGAGGATCGTGAAGAATGCTCTATTGGTTTTTCGTAAAAGGCTTGGGACCAATCGCCATCCACCGTTTGGGACCGACCGCGCAAGGACTTGAGAACATTCCGCACGAAGGTGGCGCCATCATCGCAGCCAACCATCTTGCCGTCATCGACGATGCGTTGCTGCCGTTGACCTGCCCGCGCATGATTCATTTCATGGGCAAGGCCGAATATTTCGAAGGCAAAGGCATCAAAGGCAAATTCAAGAAATGGTGGTTCACGTCAGTCGGCGTGTTCCCCGTGGACCGTTCCGGCGGTTCCAAATCACTTGGCGCACTGAACCACGCCCGTGAGATCATCGAGGACGGACATCTGTTCGGCATTCACATCGAAGGTACTCGCAGCCCCGATGGACGTCTTTACAAAGGACACACCGGCGCGGCGCGTCTGGCATTCGAAACCGGTTGCCCCATTATTCCGGCCGCCATCATCGGTTCGCGTGAACTGCAGAAGCCAGGACAGGTCATTCCGAACAAAGGCAAGTCCAAGGTGATTTACGGCAAGCCGATTGAAGTCGAGAAGAAATCCGCCGACCAGATTACCCACGATGATTTGCGTTCGCTTACCGACCGCGTGGCCCGTGAGATCCAGAAGATGAGCGGACAGGAATACGTCGACGAATACGCGCAGAAGGTCAAGGCCGAGCTCAAAGCCCAGCAGGAGGCCGAAGCGCAGGCACAAGCCGAATCCGCTGCCAAGAAGGCATAAGTTTTCAGCGAGGTTCATTCCAAACCAATCAGGGGTGTCTGTTCCGAAGAATGTTTTCGGAACAGACACCCCTGATTTCTATTTTGTAATCAGGATAATCAGTCGAACAGCGACGAATACATTTTCAAGGTGACGGTATTCGGCGTGCCATCCTCCTGACGCAGTCGCACCTCGGTGCCTCCTACCGGATCCTGCGAAGCGACCTTCTTGTCTTGACTGGAGTCAAGTGTCAGTTGCGAGCTGATCTTCACACTGAATCCCAGCTTCTCCAATGCGGCTTTGGCAGCGGCGGCTTTCTGTCCGACATAATTCGGCAGCGTTACGGTTTCCGGTCCCTTCGACACCACCGCATTGACGCTATCGCCCCAGTGCAACTCGTCTCCGGTCTTCGCGGAAGCGGAAATCACCTGTCCTTGCGGAATCTTGTCATCGAATTGCTCGGTCCAGTTGACGGTGAGCTTGAGCGCATCAAGCGTCTGCTGCGCCTCATCCTTCGATTTGCCCACGACGTCCGGCATGGTAACCGGTTTCGGTCCTTGGGACAGCGTGACGGTAATCTTCGCGTTATGGGGCAGAGTCGCGCCGGGATCCACGCTTAAATCAAGCAACGCGCCCTGAGGTACGTCCATGGAATATGCGTCATCATTGGCCGGAGTCTGTTCGATGTTGTCGAAGCCGGCACGCTTCAACGCGTTGATCGGATCCTTGCCGTTCGCACTGGTGGCATCGAGAATGTCTGTGGGAACAGTGCCCTGCTTAATACCCTTGGACACTACCACCTTGACCTTCTGATGATGACGTTTGCTCACATGCGAACCGACATTCTCCGGGTCGGTGGAGATGACATTGCCAGCCTTGACGGAATCACTGAACGCCTCGGTCTCTTCGTACTCGATGTTGGAGAATTTCAGCAGTTCCTCATAGGCGTTCCATTTGATGTTGGAAATACGGCAGGGCTCCGAATCGGAACATGTGAGATCTGCCGGCTGAGGCATGGTCCAGTAGCTGCCCGGTCCTCGGAAATACCACCAGGCATAGCCTCCACCGCCTGCGCAGGCAAGCACGATGGCTGCTACGACGGCGATGATGACAGGTGCACGCTTGCCACTGCGTTTCGGCTGTCCACCACTGACCGGACCGTTCGAGGGGGAAGCTGGAACGTTGTTGGCGGGGACGTCGTTCTTTTCCAAAGCCAAGCGGGTGGTTGCCTCCGGATCTGCCTGCTGCGCCGGCATGACGGTGGTTTTGTTCGGGTTTTCCGGATTGAACTGTCGTGTACGATCGTCGTTCTGACGCACAGGCGGTGCTGGGGGAGCGGGCGGTAGCGGCATCTGCCGGGTGCCATCGCCGGGCATGGTGTCGGCGGCATCGTTTGCGGCCGGGGAAACGGCTGACAGACGGTATTGCCAGTCGTCGATGGTGAGGTTCGATTGCAACTGCTGCAATTCGTCGAATGCCACGGACGCATCCTGGGGACGGTCCTCGACCGCGCGCGCCGTAAGACGGGCGAGGAATGCGGCCACGCCTGCATTGATGCCCGGACAAGCGGTCGTGATATCCGGCACATCCTCATGCACGTGCTTGAACACCAGCGTCACCGGATTGTCCGCGGTGAACGGCACCTTGCCGGCCAGCATCTCCCAAGCCATGATGCCTACGGAATACAGGTCTCCCTGCGGCGTTGCCTGATTGTGCTGAATCATTTCTGGCGCCAGATAGGCGGCCGTGCCCAGCAGCATGCCGGTGGAGGACAGCGTGGCCTGCGACACCGCCTTGGCCAGGCCGAAATCGGTGATCTGCACATGTCCTCGGTCATTGAGCAGAATATTCTCCGGTTTGATATCGCGGTGCACCACGCCTGCGCGATGCGCCGAAGCCAAGCCGTCCAACGTCTCACCGACTATGCGTAGCGTCTCACGAACGCTGAACGTGACTTGCTGGTTCATTTCGTACCGCAGGTTCACGCCATGCACGTACTCCATGACAAGAAAATCCAGTCCATCGAACTCACCGGTGTCATACACCTGCACGATATGGGGATTGGCTATTGCTGCTGCGGAACGGGCCTCGCGATGGAAACGTTCCACGAACTGGTCGCGTTGTGGGCCCTGTGCCAGCTGCGTGTGCATGATCTTAATGGCGACGGTGCGTCCCAGACGCTCGTCAACAGCTTGATACACCGTGGCCATGCCGCCATCGGCGATTCTGCTGACGACTCGGTACCGGCCTTCGATGACCTGGCCTTCGGGGGCATGCTGGGCTTCACTCATGGCTAATCGGTACGATTCCTTCTTCAAAAAACGTTTCGCGACAAAGATGTGTTCACTTGTAGTCTACAAGGAATGGTTTGCGGAAGATGCGATGAACACGGGTCTTTCACAGTGCGGCGGCATCAGCCCTGTTCCCGCACAATCGGTACGAAACGTGCGCATGCCTCGGTAAGCATGTCTTTGCGATCCTGCGATAGTTCAAGCGTCTCGATGGCGGCCTTCGACTCGAGCCACAGACCGGCGATCCGTTCCTTGGAACGTGCGATGGCACCAGTGGACTCGAACAATGCGATGGCACGCCTAACATGTGCCTCGTCACGTGATTCGGCTTCCCACATGTCGATGAGTTCACGTCGTTCGACATCGCCGGCAGCCTCAATCGCATCGGCCAGCAACACCGTGCGTTTGCCTTCACGGATATCACCGCCCACCGGTTTGCCGGTATTGCGGCTCGACCCGATGACGTCCAGAAGATCATCCGCGAGCTGGAACGCCAAACCAAGAGGCAATCCAATCGCCAGTGCGAGCCTGCGCGCGTCCGCAGGGGCGAGGCCGGCGGCAAGCATACCGAATTCCAAAGGTGCGATAGTGGTATAACTGGCGGTCTTCCAACGGAAGACATTCAAAGAGGCCGACGCCAGCTCTTCAGGATCGTCTAACGTATTGAGTTCCACGGCCAAATCGAGTACTTGGCCGATTTCCACTTCACGGTGCATATTCAGGAAGGCCGACACCACGGAAGACCCGGAGCCAAGCCGGCAAGCCGCTTTATTGGCGATATCCACGCTCGCGGTGGCCAGCATATCACCCAACATGATGCCCAAACCATGGCCGATGGCATCACTATGGGTATCCGTGGCAAGCGCACGATGAGCGGACGGCTTGCCACGGCGCAGATCGGAATCGTCGATGATGTCGTCATGCACCAACGCGCCGGTCTGAAACACTTCGATCGCGCATGCCAGATCCAACACCGCATCCATATCACGTTCCGCCACATCCTGCGGCGCGAACGCACGGAACGCATCCAACGTCAGCAACGCCCGCAGACGTTTGCCGCCCTCACTTGACGTGACCGCCTGCTGCGCCACCGCATCAGCGACGGCTTTGCAGGAATTCGCCACCGGATCGTCCGCATGCAGGAACGAAAAATCCCTTACCAGCGAGAGCGTGCGCGTTTCAATCTGTTCCAAATCGGAAGAGCTAGTCATGGGTCAAGGTTATCCACACACATTCGACAAGAGGAAAACATAATGATTGCAGCGGGTGAGACGGTGCCGGACGTTTCGTGACACGCCGAGCTTCACGTTCTCCGACCACAGGGGTGCCGAAACGCCTCATTGCATTGCCGGATGATGCATAGTTCCAACAAAGCGGCCTGCATCAAGCGACCGCTCCGATACGCCAAGGAGGACGAGACATGAAGACGATCGACGAGCCCATGCCGATATGCGAAGCCGAGATGGAACGGCTTGAAGACCAATTGGTGGAGGATTGCAAATCGCTGGGCATGGCGGAGAGCATACGCGATTTCCTGCAGGAGCCATTCTCGGAATGGATGGATGAGCTGGCCGATGAATCGTCGGGAGGTGACGATTCATCGCCAGAATGCAGACTGTCCAGAAACGGTGCGGGAGCACTTGCCATCGCCATGCAGCAGACCATGGCGGTGCGTGACGCGCTGCTGGTCTCCATCATCGTGGATGAACGACGTTCGTCACGTGACTTTCTCATGGGATTCATGGCCAATCCGACACTTCCCGGCAACACGCGTCATCTGGAGGAATCCCTCAACGGATCGTTCCGTGACGCATCAAGAAAACCCGACACGAAACGTTGCGACAACGGCGTCAACATGATGTTCGACATCATCGGGATGGTCCCCGAACGGTATCATGTGCAGCCATTGGCCATCATCAGTTATGTGCTGTGGTGGATGGGCGATGAGCGCGCCATGCTGTGCGCGATGCGTGCGCTCGCGTTGGATGAGAATTGTTCGCTCGCGGCGATCATCTGCTCCGCGGCGCATCGTCATATCGGACCGGCATGGGCCGAAGAGACATAGAGCAACACGCCGAAAGGAAGCGGTACTTGCGCATGGTGAGCTCAACACGCGGGAATAATCGTCCTCGCAAGATGGTTAACTCACATAGTTGACGATTTGCCCTTGCCAGAAGTGGGTCCATATGGTATACGCTTCCGGCGGGATCAATAGGAGGATAAGTTTGGCCACCAAGGAAACGACGGTAAATACGGAACAGACTGATCTGACCGAAAAGACCACCTCCGGAAAAAAGGCCTCCACGCGCAAGCCTGCTGCCAAGAAGAGCGAGTCCTCAAAGACCGCTACGAAGACGTCGCGCAAGACGGCCGCGAAGAAGACCTCCGCCGCCAAGAAAAGCAAGAAAGCGGAAGAAGAAGAAGAGAACCTGATCGAGCAGGACGCTCCTGAAGACGATCCCGTCGAGGATGCCGATCTTGATGATTTCGACGATGACCTTGATGACGTGGACGACGAAGGGGAGGATGACGACCTCGACGAGGACAATATCGACGAGGATGACGATTCCGAACTGGAAGACGATGACGAAGACAAGCGCAAAAAGCCGGAAGAGCCCAAGGAAAAAGGCGCTTTCGTGGTGCGTGACGATGATGACGACGACAATCTGACGCCGTCCGGCAATCCGAAGCGTCGTGTGATCGCAGCCGGCGCCACCGCAGATCCGGTCAAGGATTACCTGAAGCAGATAGGCCGAGTGAACCTGCTGAACGCCGAACAGGAAGTCGACCTGTCCGAACGCATCGAGGCCGGTCTGTACGCCCAACATCTGCTGGACACGGAATCCGACAAGATGGATTTCAAGCGCCGGCGTGAACTGAAGTGGGCCGCGAACGACGGCAAGCGCGCCAAGGACCATCTGCTGGAAGCCAACCTTCGACTCGTGGTCTCTCTTGCCAAGCGCTATACGGGCCGTGGCATGCTGTTCCTCGATTTGATTCAGGAAGGCAATCTTGGTCTGATTCGTGCCGTAGAGAAGTTCGACTGGAAGAAGGGCTTCAAGTTCTCCACGTACGCCACATGGTGGATTCGCCAGGCCATCACCCGTGCCATGGCTGATCAGGCCCGCACCATTCGTGTGCCTGTGCATATGGTGGAAGTCATCAACAAGCTGTCCCGCGTGCAGCGCCAGATGCTTCAGGACCTCGGCCGCGAACCTACGCCGGACGAACTAGCCCGCGAGCTCGACATGCCGGTCGAGAAGGTGCAGGAAGTGCAGAAGTACGGGCGTGAGCCGATTTCCCTGCACACGCCGCTGGGCGAGGATGGCGATTCCGAGTTCGGTGATCTGATCGAAGACACCGACGCCATCGCACCGTCCGATGCCGTCGCCTTCTCGCTGTTGCAGGAGCAGTTCAAGCAGGTGCTTGAAACGCTGTCTCCGCGTGAAGCTGGCGTCATCAAGATGCGCTACGGTTTGGAGGACGGCCAGCCGAAGACGCTGGATGATATCGGACGTGTGTATGGCGTGACGCGCGAACGTATCCGCCAAATCGAATCGAAGACCATGTCCAAGCTGCGCCATCCGTCCCGTTCGCAGACGCTGCGCGACTTCCTGGACCAGTGATAGTAATCAGACGCGAGTAAATGAAGTCGAGAAACCGGCATGAACGCAGGGTTTCTCGACTTCATGTCTTGTAAGGCGACAATTGAAAGGGAACATGGCTAAGGATAATTACGGTGCTGAGAGTCTTACCGTGCTCGAAGGCTTGGATGCGGTGCGCAAACGTCCGGGCATGTACATCGGCACGACCGACAGCCAGGGCCTGATGCACTGCCTGTGGGAGATCATCGACAATGCCGTCGATGAGGCTCTTGCGGGAGCCTGCAACCACATCATCGTGACCTTGCATGACGATGGTTCCGTTGAAGTGGCGGACAATGGCCGAGGCATTCCGGTGGACGTGGAGCCGAAAACCAAGCTCACCGGCGTGGAAGTGGTGCTGACCAAGCTGCATGCCGGCGCCAAATTCGGCAATTCCTCGTATGGCGCTTCCGGCGGTCTGCATGGTGTCGGCTCATCCGTTGTGAACGCATTGAGCTCCCGTCTCGACGTGGAAGTGGATCGTGACGGCAAAACCCACCACATGGCTTTCCATCAGGGCCACCCCGGAGTGTATTCCGACGTTGATCCGGAACACCCGTCTCCCGATTCGCCATTCAAGAAGACGCGCAAGAATCGTCCCACCGAACTTGAGATCATCGGCAAAGTCAGTCCGAAGACCACGGGTACCCGCATCCGCTATTGGGCGGATCCGGAGATTTTCAACGACACCGCTGAATTCAGCTATGACCAGCTCATCGACCGTGTACGGCAGACCAGTTTCCTGGTGCCAGGGCTGAAAATCACCGTCATCGACGAGAACATTCCCGAAACCGGCGACGAGTCCATTGACGAAATGCTGGAAGTCGATGACAATGTCATCGAACAGGTGACGGAAGAGAACACGTCCGCTGAAACGGATGATATCGGAACCTCTGCCGACATACTGCAGGAGGATTCAGCCGAAGCTGATGAATCAGCCGAATCGCAAGAAAACGATGCTGCCACGCAATCGCAGGAAACCGTTTCCCAACCCGTGCAGCCGAAATATCCGCATGCGCGCGTCGAAGAATTCTGCCATACCGGAGGCGTGAAGGATTTCGTCGACTTCCTGTCCAAAGGCGAAGCGGTCTCCGATATTTGGCGCATCGCCGGCGAGGACACGTATGTTGAAGAAACGCAGGCGGTCGGAGACGATGGTGAACTGCATGCGCAGAAGGTGACGCGTGATTGCGCAGTCGATATCGCCATGCGATGGACCAACGGCTACGACACCACCATGCGCAGCTTCGTCAACGTGGTGGAGACGCCCGGCGGCGGCATGCACGTGGACGGCTTCCTCCAAGGCATCACCAAGCAGGTGCGCAAGGCCATCGAGGACAACGCGCGCAAACTCAAGGTGAATCTCAAGGATTCCCATATGAAGGTGGAACGTGACGACATTCTCGCCGGTCTGGTGGCCGTCGTCACCGTCCGCATCGCCGAACCGCAGTTCCAAGGCCAGACCAAGGACGTGCTCGGCACCGCGCAAGTCAAGCCGATCGTCTCCAGAATGACCGATAAGCAGTTCGGTGAGATGATTACCGGCTCCAAACGCGGTTACAAGGAACAGTCCGGCCGCGTGCTGGAGAAAATCGTCGGCGAAATGCATGCCCGCGTGCAGGCGCGCAAGACCAAGGAAGTCACACGCCGTAAGAACGCGCTTGAATCCGCGTCCATGCCGCCGAAACTGTCCGACTGCCAGCCCGGCAATGACGATGTGGCCGAACTGTTCATCGTCGAGGGTGATTCCGCATTGGGCACAGCCAAGGCCGCCCGTAATTCCGGTTTCCAAGCGTTGCTGCCGATTCGAGGCAAAATACTCAACGTGCAGAAGGCATCGCTCGCGCAGATGCTGTCCAACAAGGAATGCGCAGCCATCATCCAGGTGGTCGGCGCAGGATCCGGCGCAAGCTTCGACATCGAACAGGCCCGATACAACAAGATCATCATGATGACCGATGCCGATGTCGACGGCGCGCACATCCGCATCCTGCTGCTGACGCTGTTCTACCGGTACATGCGGCCGCTTATCGAATACGGTCATGTGTATGCCGCCGTGCCGCCGCTGCATCGTATCGCGTTGACGGGTACGCATAAGGGCGAGTACATCTACACGTATTCCGATGATGAGTTGGCAGGCAAACTCGCCGAGCTTGATAAAAAGCACATCGGCTACAACGAGGACATCCAGCGTTACAAGGGTTTGGGTGAGATGGACGCCGACCAGCTGGCCGATACCACCATGGATCCGCGCACCCGCATGCTGCGCCGTATCCGCATGGAGGACGCCGAACAGGCCAGCCACATCTTCAGCCTGCTCATGGGTGATGACGTGCCGCCGCGCAAGGCGTTCATCGTGGAGAACGCCGACGATTTCGACCGTTCCAAGATCGACACCTGATATTGCATGGCGATTGCGATTGGCGGGTCTTGCGTTACGGCGGAGACCCGCTTTTCGTGTATGCACGATAATGCAAAAACGTCGGTCGATAGTGCAAGATACAAAATACCGTTTGGTAGGTAACTTTGGATAAAATAGCGGAGTATTTTCGTGATTTTATTGCCGCAAACATAAAACATACAAGGAGCTGACTGTGGCCAATCTGCTGCTCGCCGTGATTTACATCGCCTTCATCAGTCTGGGTCTGCCGGACGCGGTGCTCGGCGCCGCATGGCCGACGATGAGCGGCGACCTGCATGCGCCGATTTCCTGGGCGGGTGGCATTTCCATGACGATTTCCGCCGGCACCATCGTGTCCGCGCTGCTATCAGACCGCATGACCTTGCGGTTCGGTGCAGGCAAGGTCACGGCAGTGTCCGTTGCGTTAACGGCGTTCGCATTGTTCGGCTTCTCCATCTCGCCGAATTACTGGATGCTGCTGCTCTTCGCCATTCCGTACGGCTTGGGCGCGGGCGGCGTCGATGCGGCGCTCAACAACTATGTGGCAATCCACTACGAAAGCCGTCACATGAGCTGGCTGCACGCCATGTGGGGCTTGGGCACTCTGCTTGGCCCGTACATCATGGCAAGCGCATTGGGTGCCGGCCATGGCTGGGCGTGGGGCTACCGGACCATCTCCATTCTGCAGGTCGTGCTCACCGCGGTGCTGGTGCTGAGCCTGCCGTTGTGGAAGGCGCGTAAGACCGTCGAACCGCAGCGGACGAGTGAAACCTCTTCCGTGCAATCCGCGCAGTCCGAGCAATCGGAAGGGGAAACAGCTGACCGGCGCAAGCCGCTTGGTATTCGCGGTGTGCTCGCCATCCGTGGCGCCCGCGAGATCCTCGTGATGTTCTTCTGCTATTCCGCGCTCGAATCGACCGCCATGTTGTGGGCCAGCAGCTATATGGCGCTTGGCAAGGGCATCGACAAGACCACGGCGGCCATGTGGGGAAGCCTGTTTTGCATCGGCATCACCGTCGGACGTCTCGCCAGCGGTTTCCTGACCATGAAACTGAACGATCCGGCCATGATTCGTCTTGGCCAGGCGTTGGTGCTGACCGGCATCGTCATCATGCTCCTGCCGTTGCCGCACAATATCGGCACCATCGCGGGACTAATGGTCATCGGTTTGGGCTGCGCGCCGATCTATCCGTGCGTCATCCATTCCACTCCTGCTTATTTCGGCGAGGACAAATCGCAGGCCATCGTCGGCATGCAGATGGCTTGCGCCTATGTGGGATCGATGTGCATGCCGCCGCTGTTCGGGCTGATCGCGCAACATGTTTCGGTCAACCTGTTCCCGTTCTATCTGGTGGTGTTCCTGGCGCTGATGGTCGCCATGCATGAGACTTTGCGCCGCAAGTGCGGCGACCGTGCGGCCGCCTGACGACGCCATATGTGAGACGCTCGAATGTGTCAGCCGGGCGGTGTGCTCGAATGAGCCGACGACGGTGGATGACGAGCTTTCCGCCGGTTGTGGATGATGTCTGAAGGCGATGCCATAATCGAACGTATGTACGAATGCATGGACTTGTTCTCGGAGCCTACCAAGGCCTGGTTCAAGCATGCGTTCAATGCTCCGACGGAGGCGCAACGTTTGGCATGGCCGGCCATCCGTTCCGGCGAGAACGTATTGGTGGTGGCGCCCACCGGCTTCGGCAAGACATTGTGCGCCTTCCTTTCCGCAATCGACCGTCTGATGACGAAGGAGGGCGATGACTTATTGCGGACGTCCGGCGGTGGGGACGGCACGGCTGAATCCGATTGCAATGCCAAGAAACGCAAACCCGTCCGCGGCGTCAAGGTCCTGTATATTTCGCCATTGAAGGCTCTGGGCGTGGATGTGGCCAAGAACCTCCAAGCGCCATTGGCCGGCATCGCCGGACAGTGCGAGGCGATGGGATTGCCATCGCCGAAAGTCAGCGTGGGCATACGAAGCGGCGACACCACGCCGCAGGAACGGCGCAGAATCGTCAGCCATCCGCCGGATATCCTCGTAACCACGCCAGAATCGCTGTTCCTGCTGCTCACCTCCAAGGCGCGACGGATACTTTCCGCCGTTGATACCGTTATCGTGGATGAAGTGCACGCCATCGCGGGCTCCAAACGTGGCGCGCACCTGGCGCTGAGCTTGGAACGATTGGAAAGCCTTGCCGGCCGGTCTGTCCAACGCATCGGGCTTTCCGCCACTGTGGAACCGCCGGCCGAAGCCGCACGTTTCCTTGGCGGCATACGGCCGGTACGCGTCATCAGACCCGAATCGCACCCCGACATGGATCTGAAAGTGGTGGAACCGCTTTCGGCCATGCGCGATCCCGTCTCCGACGACGCAGGGCGGAGGGCAGGCGCCGTGAAACTTCCGAACCGCCATACCACGCATATTTCCGGGGTGAGTCCTGCCATGGAAGCATTGGCGGAACGTAAAGGACTGACTTCGGTCGGGGGAGACGAACATACCTCACGGGTTTCAACCGGAGGTTCGGTATGGCCGGCCATCGAACGCAGCGTGCTTGACGAAGTGCTGAAACACCACACCACCCTCGTGTTCGTCAACTCCCGTGGCCTTGCGGAAAAACTCACCGCACGGCTCAACGACCTGTATGCGCAATTGTGCACATCCCGGAAAACTGGGTCTGAAACCGCCGTCAAAGCGGACGCAGGGCGGGATGCGCTGTCCGACCGTAGGCTTGGCCGAACGGACTTGAGTGTGTCGGACAACGCATCCCAGCCGGAGTCCACAGCCAGTGATTCCACCCAGCCGTATCCGGATCTGGGCTCCCCGGAAGGCCGTGAAGGCTTCGCCAAACACTACGATTCCGTGGTCGGATCCACCACCATGCTGGTCTCCTCGCATGCGGACGCCGACGCGATCGCCATGGCGCATCATGGTTCCGTTTCCAAAGACCGGCGCAAACAGATCGAAGAGCAGCTCAAACGCGGCCAATTGCGTTGCGTGGTCGCCACATCGAGCCTTGAACTCGGCATCGACATGGGTTCAGTGGATCTGGTCATCCAGATCGCACCGCCATTGTCCGTGTCCTCGGGATTGCAGCGGGTGGGGCGCGCCGACCACAAGGTCGGGGGAGTCTCGCATGCACTGTTCTACCCGATTACACGAGAGCAAATCATCGGCACGGCCGCAAGCATCGAATGCATGCGCTCCGGAGACATCGAAACACTGACCATTCCATGCACCCCCTTGGACGTGCTTGCCCAGCAAACCGTCGCCGCCGCGGCGATGGATGATCTGAAACCAGACGACTGGTACGTGACCGTGCGCAAGGCCGCGCCATTCGAAGATCTCGACAGAACCATGTTCGATGCTGTGATGGGCATGATGACCGGTGCCTACAACGGCGAGGATTTCTCCGCCTTCCGACCTCCATTGCAATACAACGAAGAGGCGGGTCTCATCTCCGCGCGCCCTGGCGCTCAACGACTGGCCGTGACCAGCGGAGGCACCATACCCGACCGAGGAACCTACACCGTGGTGCTTCCCGAAGAAGGCTCCGGACCGGGCCCACGCAAAGTGGGGGAGCTGGATGAGGAAATGGTGTACGAATCCCGGGTTGGAGACGTCATCACCCTCGGCACATCGACCTGGCAGATCCAGGAAATCACCCGGGACCGTGTGGTGGTGGTTCCTGCTCCAGGGCGTACCGCCCGACTGCCGTTCTGGCATGGCGAAGGCGACGGGCGGGACGCGGCATTCGGACGGTCCCAAGGCCGATTCATACGCGATATGGCGCAAGGACTACGCGCGGAAGTCTCGGACGGCATCGCAGGAGACAAGACCAGCCGATTCGACACGACAACAATCGCACGTCTACGTCGTGACGGATTGGACGACAACGCCATCGGCAATCTTGCCGACCTGCTTGCCGAACAGCGCGCCGCCACGGGAACGATTCCCAACGACCGTGAGCTGGTCGTCGAACGCTGCCAGGATGAAGAAGGCGATTGGCGTGTGATCGTCCACTCGCCATACGGCAGACGCGTGCACGAACCATGGGCCATGGCCATCACCACACGTATCAAACAACGATACGGGTTCGATGGGCAGGTATACGCGGCCGACGACGGCATCATCATCCGCCTCCCGGACGGCGACGGCAACCTGCCGATCCGCGAGCTGCTGCTGTTCGACACGGAAGAGCTGCAACGCATCATCGAAACGCAAGTCGGCGAAAGCGTGCTGTATGCCGCACGATTCCGAGAATGCGCGGCGCGATCGCTGTTCCTGCCACGCGCCAACCCCGGCAGACGCGTCCCCTTATGGCAGCAGCGGCTGCGCGCGGCGCAACTGCTCAACGCCGCCCGAACTCGGAAGAACTTCCCGTTGCTGTTGGAAACCGCACGCGAATGCCTACAGGACGTGTACGATCTGCCCGCGCTGAAACATGTGATGTCCGGATTACGCTCCGGCGTCATCTCTTTGAGCGAGACCGTCACGGAAACGCCGTCGCCGTTCGCGGAAAACATGCTGTTCGGATACGTGGGCGCGGTCATGTACCAATACGACGTGCCGCAAGCCGAACGCAGCACGCAACTGCTGTCCATGGACCCGGAAGTGCTGGAACGTCTTCTGGGAGCCACGGACATGGCTTCGCTGTTGGATGCCGACGTCATCGCGCAGGTTGGGAAGGAGCTTGCCGGACGGACGTTCTGGAACGATTTGGACGAGACCGACATTGCCGGCCGTGTGGCGCGATATGTCAAAACGCATGGCCCATTCACCGCGGATCAGATGATCGCCGAACTGGGATTGGACGCTGTCCAAGGCGTACGCATGTTGGATGAATTACATGCCAAAGGCGAACTGCTGAAAGGCCATTTCGTCGATGATGCGGCCGGAGCGGACGCCAATGGTTCCGATGATTCAGCATCGGAACGGTCACCTCGGCAAACGCCCCAGCAATGGCTCCACAAAGACGTGTTTCGGCGTATCCGCGCGCTTTCGCTTGCCAAGGCACGCAAAGCCATCAAGCCGGTGGAACCGGCCGTCTATCAGGCGTTCCTGTTGGACAGACAAGGTGTCGGACCTGTGGGTGGCGCCCGATATGAAAGCGTCGACGGGCTGATGCGTGTGATCGAACAGCTTGAAGGCATATACCTCAACGCCTCCGTTTGGGAATCCTCGGTCTTCCCCGCACGCGTTCGCGACTACCAACCGAGTATGTTGGACGAATTGCTCGCATCCGGAGACGTGGTATGGGTCGGCTCCAAAATCAATGGTTCCAACGCCAAGGAAGCCGGCGGCATCGCATTCCATCCAGCTGATTCACGGCTGCTGACGAAACCCGGCGAACAATCGCAGAACAATGCCTATAGTGCCGGAACCATGACCGTGCCGGAGACGATACTTGCCGTATTATCGAATGGGGGAGCCTTCCATGCGCGGCAGCTTTCCACAGCCGCCAAAGCCATCTGGCAGGAACATGCGGAAGTCAACGTGAATCCTGAAACAGGGGAAATCATCCTTCCCGCATGGGGCGAAAGCCAGTTCGAGGAAGCCTTGTGGTCCTTGGTATGGCAAGGCAAAGTGACGAACAGTTCATTCGCTCCCGTTCGGGCCTTGACTCAAGGCACGGTTTCAGTGCGCGCGCCACGCACTGCCGCACGCAGACGCGTACGGATCCACGCCTCGACACCGGCGACGCTCGGTGGATTATGGTCCGCGGTCGACTCGTCCCGGACCAGTCCAATGGCGATACCGGATCAAACGGACGATACCGCCGGCAAACCAACAGCCGGCATCGAGGAATACGACATCGCATTGATCGAATCGCTGCTCGACCGATATGGCGTGATCGCCGCTCCGCTAATCGACAAGGAGCAGGTCGCAGGCGGATTCTCCGGACTATACCCGGTACTCAAACGTATGGAAGAACACGGCAATCTGGTCAGAGGCATGTTCGTCAAAGGATTCGGAGCGGCCCAATTCGCCGGACGTGACACAGTGGACGCCTTGCGCGGCGACGACGAGGCGCGCAGCCAATCCTGCGTGGCGCTCGACGTGACCGACCCGGCCAACCTGACAGGCTCCGCGATCACATGGCCCGAACAACACCATATGAAACCGGCGTGCAGAGCGGAATCGGTCATCGTGCTCGACCACGGCATGCCGGTGCTGTTCGCCGTGCCGAAAAGCCACAGAATCGTCAGCTTCACCGATGACGAGCGAATATTGCAGCCGGCATGTACGGAACTTGCCTATGCATTGCAGCATCAGTCCAAGGGCAGCGTCAGCTTCGCCGAAATGAACGGTGAATCATTGAAGGAACGCAACGAATACAGACGTTTGCTGCATGCTGCCGGGTTCGTGGACAGCCCACAAGGCATGAAGCTATATGGCTGAACCAAGCCGGAGGCACTTTCACCCAGCCTGCTCATTCAACCTGGCGGCCCAAGTGCGCAAAACGGGAAGGCCCTGAACCGGAAGAAGAACCAGTCCAGAGCCCCGCCAATCGATTTCGTCGAATCAGCCGACCACCGCAATCGGCGCCGACAGATCCGTACCGGAACCATCGCGTCGCATATCAGGCTTCGGCAATTCCACAGGAGCGCCGCTTTGCGTGGAAGCATGCAACGGATACGCGCCCACGAACGCGAGAATCAACGTATCCTGCCCCTTGAGGAATCGCTGCGAACGCACGCCACCCGTACCACGGCCCTTCGTCGGATACATCTCCAACGGCGTGACCTTCGCGGCACCGTTTTCAGTGCCAGGCAACGCTTCGGAATCGCCGGCAACCGTCAACACCACGGCTCCGGAAGCGGAGAACAGTCCATTCTCGCCTTCTTCGTAATTCCATGTCACCTTGCCGTCAGGCACCACCGCGAACGCGGCCGCCGAACACCCCTCAGCCAGACGAATGCCCGCCATGCCGCCAGCGGTACGGCCCTGCGGACGCACATTCTTCGCTTCGAACGTCAACAACGAGGAATCGGTGGACACAAACACCAGACGATCCTCATCACGGGCTTCGGCAGCGGCAAGCACTTCGTCATCATCCTTCAAATCGATGACGCTCCACGAATCCATTGTGGTCGGAGATTCACGGTTCCAACGCTTGACCACGCCGTTGCGGGTGCCCAACGCCAAAGGAACAAGCTGACCGTCGTCATCCGTGGACGGCATATCAATCGCAGCAATCACCCGTTCGCCGCGGATCGGATCGGTGTTCTCCGTCATGCCCAGCAGTTCCTCGGCCTTCACACCACCCGTGACACTGAGCGGCCCATCCGCGGAAACCTTCGGCAATTCGACCACATGGGCCAGCACCAGACGACCCGCTGAAGTAACCAAGCCGTATGAGGAACGTGTGGACGTGCGGAACATCGAAACGATCTGATCATCCTTGGCGCGTCCGTCGGAAGCCGAACGATTCTCCCAACGTTCCACCGCATCCTCGGAAGTGCGTGCGATCAGGCCCGTGGCGGACAGCATCACCGCGCACGGCTCGTCATCAATCTGCAGAGCCGATGCGGTGGCATTCTCATCGCCGGCTTTCTTTGCGGCCTTTGCGGCTGCGGCGACATCGGCTGCTGCGGAGGATACGGTCGCGGCGGCGCGCGCGGCAGCCATCGCGTTTGCAGAGACGCCATCATCGCCATGCGCCACAACAGGCGTCAAATTGCCTTCCTCATCCTCATCCAGCAGCACCGTGCGCCGGGGAGTGCCGTATTTGGCCACGGCGTCATCCATTTCGTCAATGACCACGCCGTCAAGCGCCTCATCGGAAGCAAGAATGCGTTCAAGCTCTTCGATACGCCGCTTCAGGTCGTCGCGTTCCGCCTCAAGCTCGATACGACTCATCTTGGTCAGACGGCGCAGCCGCAAGTCAAGAATGTACTGTGCCTGAATCTCATCCAGATCGAATACGGCGATAAGCTTTGTTTTCGCGGCCTCGGCATCATCAGAAGAGCGAATCACCTGAATGACTTCATCGATGTCCACCATGGCGAGCAGCAAGCCCTCCACCAAGTGCAGCCGCTCAAGCGCCTTCTTCCTGCGGAATTCACTGCGTCGGCGGATCACCACACGACGATGGTCCACCCACACCTGAAGCATTTCCTTCAATCCCATGGTGTGCGGACGGCCATTGACCAACGCCACATTGTTGATGGTGAAATTGTCCTGCAACGGCGTGTGTTTGAACAGCTGCGCCAGCACCGCGTTCGGATCGAACCCGGTTTTGATTTCGATGACGAGGCGCGTGCCGTTATGCCGGTCAGTCAGATCGATGGCACCGGAAATGCCGTCCAGCTTACGGTTCTTCACACCTTCGGAAATACGTTCCAACACACGTTCCGGACCCACCATGAACGGCAGTTCCGTCACGACGATGGCCTTTTTGCGAGCCGTCACGTTTTCGATATGCGTCACGGAACGCGTGGTCAACGCGCCACGACCCGTCTCGTACGCCTCGCGGATGCCCTTGCGGCCCACAATCACGCCGCCGCCCGGCCAATCCGGACCCGGCACGTAGCGCATCAACTCCTCTAACGTCGCGTCGGGATGGCGCATAAGATGCTTGGCTGCGGCCACCACCTCGCCAAGATTGTGCGTGGCCATATTCGTGGCCATGCCGACGGCAATGCCGGAACCACCATTGACCAGCAGGTTCGGAATCGCGGCAGGCAGCACAGTCGGCTCCTGAAGCTTGTTATCGTAATTCGGCGTGAAATCGACGGTATTTTCGGCGATATCGGCATTCATGCCCAACGCGGCCGGCGCCATACGAGCCTCGGTATAACGAGAAGCAGCAGGACCGTCATCGAGAGAACCGAAATTGCCGTGACCGTCCACCAATGGCAGCCGCATCGCGAACGGCTGCGCCAAACGTACCATCGCCTCGTAAATCGCGGAATCGCCATGCGGATGGAGCTTGCCCATCACTTCGCCAACCACACGCGCCGACTTCATATACGGCCGGTCCGGATTGAGGTTCATCTGACCCATCTGATAGATGATGCGTCGTTGCACCGGCTTGAGACCGTCCCTGGCATCAGGCAGCGCTCGGGCGTAAATCACCGAATACGCGTATTCGAGGAACGACTTGCTCATTTCCTCGTTCAACGGCGTTTCGACGATGTTCTCCTTGACCGTACGCGGGTCAAAGGCTGGTTTTGCCGGTTTGCGGTGCGACACCATGCGGTGGTTCTCCTCACGGAAAGGTTATGGTAATCAACCTAGCAATATTACCAGCTGGTACTGCCGCGGTGCTTGAATGGGAACCATGAGTGTTGAAGTGCCCGAAATCGACCAGCTGCTAGCCATGACCAGTCCGGCACGATATGGCGACGAACTGCCGGATGAGGGCGGCCGCGGCGGTGCTCTTCACCTATCCTCGGTACTTCCCGCCATTTCCAGCGCCATCGGGCATCCGATTCCAACGGCCATCCATGCCGATCCGAAACGACTCCAAGAGGCACTTGGCCTGCCGGACGCGCGTTCGGCAGTCGTGGTCCTGGTGGACGGTCTCGGATATTGGAACATCAATATGAGATTGGGACATTCACCCTATCTACGGTCGCTGATGGCGGATGGCGTTAACCAGCGGCCAATCGCCACATGCATGCCCAGCACCACCGTGGCCGCAATGTCCACGTTCGGCACCGGCACATGCCCCGGATTAACCGGCATGACGGGATATACGCAGCTCAATCCCGACAATGGCGAAATCTGCCAGCTCATCTCTTTCAAAAACGCGCCCGCACCGCTGAAACTGCAACAGCAGCCGACCATATTCGAACGATTGGCGGAACAGGACGTTCGCGTCACCAGTTCGGGACTGCCGAAATTCGCGTTCTCCGCGTTGACTCAGGCGGCGTTACGTGGCAGCGACTACATCTCCAATGACGATCCACGCCGACGTATCATGACCGCGGCGAAAGCGGCGAACACGCCCGGACTGACATACGTGTACCTGCGCGACGTGGACAAGATCGGACACAATTACGGCTGGGACTCCGACAAGTGGATCGGCACATATGAGCGTATCGACGCCCAGTTGTCTTTGCTGCGTCGAAGTGTGCCGAAGAACACGCTGATCGTCATCGTGGCGGATCATGGCATGATAACCGCCGACCCGGAAGCCTGCATCGACATAGCGTCCGAACCCCAGCTGATGCGGGGCGTCGCGAATGTCGGCGGCGAACCACGCTGTGTCATGCTTTATGGCGAGGATGGCGAGAATCCGGAGGACATCGCCGCTCGTTGGCGTGACGTGCTGGGGGAGCGCGCCCAGGTGCGCACCCGCCGGCAGGCAATCGAGGAAGGCGTCTACGGACCAGTCGATGAACGCGTCAAGTCGATGATCGGCGATGTGGTCGTCTCCGCTGCGGGCTCTACCACCATTGTCGATTCCCGCACACAGGCGGAGAAGGCGATGCATCTGCCCAGCGTGCACGGGTCGCTGACCTACATGGAATCTGATATTCCATGCCTGATTGACGTGGCTTGATCGAATGATCCGAACGTCTGAACGGATGTTGCCGTGGGATGTTAGGGAACGTTAATCAGTCACCGAACAGAATTTCATCCCAACTCGGCACTGCGGAGCGTCCTGCACGGCGCTTCGATTTGGTGGTGCTCTGACTATGAGGATCGGATGATGCCATCTTGGACTTATCGGACTGCTGCTCGCCGGCGGATTGCGTGTTTTGCGAGTTTTGGGCAGGTTCCGTCGTTGAAGGGGCGGGGTGCTGCGTCGTCGCGATTTCCGGACGGTTCGGCAGCGGAACGGTCGCCGATGGCTGAGTCTCAACGGTGGTCTTGATATTCGTGGCTTGTGGTGCAACCGGTTCCGGAGCATTCCAAGCGGACACCGTCTGTTCGATACGTGCGGAACGTGCGGAATCGCCCGGCAAATTCAATGATGCGAGAAAATTCTGGTCGACCTGCTTCTCGGCGTGTCCTTCCGTCGGCGTGTCTTGTTCGCCGATGAGCTTGCGTGCCGTTGCGTTCAGACAGTTGACCGCGTTGTCATGCATGTTCCAAGACCATTCCGCACGGGCGGCATGACCTGCGGAATCGAACTCCGCGGTAATCTTCCACGGTTCCAAACCGCGTCTGGTGGCCTTCCACCGCACATCCTCCAACCGTACGTGGGCTGCGGCGAAAGTGCGTTCGATCAGTTCGGAAAGCGTGCGCACACGGCTTTCCTTCGGCGCGGGAACCGCCAGGAACTGTTCGATCGCATATTGCTTTTCGGTTTCCACCGCCGCCGAGAAACGCCGAACAAGCGCTTCGCTCAACGAATATCGCTCCGCCACGCGGGTCGGATTGGCTCCGGCTCGAATCAAGGATTGGATTTGGGAGATCGGCAGCGTGGAAGGCGCTTGCTGCTGACGCTCCTCTTGGGTTTCGGTGCGAATCTGCTTTGCCTCCAAAATGGCTCTTTCAAGCGCTTCATCGACCTTGACGGCGAATTTGCCGGCACCTGAAACAAAGACGAGCTCACCGGTTTCACTCACATGATCGAACCGTGCATCTTCGAGCGCATTCTCAGGCACAACACACCACTTTCCCTTAGATTTTTCTATTAATTCTATTGTGCCCCACGTGTCGGATTTTACGAGTATTTCAATTCGTGTATCCTAGCGGGGGAAAAGTCATGTATTCTATGGCGCATAAGCACCATAGATGACGAAAGGAATCTCGATGGCACAGGATTATGATTCCCCGCGCAACAAAGACGAGGACGAGGAGTCGCTCCAGGCTTTGAGCAAGGGTTCTCAGAACAATTCCAACGATATGGACGATGACGAGAACGCCATTGCCGAAGACTACGAGCTGCCGGGCGCCGATTTGAGCAATGAGGACGCTTCGGTGACCGTCATTCCGATGCAGGGCGACGAGTTCATCTGCTCCGAATGCTTCCTGGTGAAGCATCGCAGCCAGCTTGCCTACACTACCGACGACGGACAGCCGGTATGCAAGGAGTGTGCGGCCTGATGGCGTTCGACGAGGCATACAACGAGCCGGAAAACGTCGAGGTTCTGGTAAAGTCGCTGGATCCCGGGCAGCCGGCTCAGCTGCATTACGCCCATGCCGGAGACGCCGGTGCCGATTTGCGCACCACCGAAGAAGTGACGTTGAAGCCGTTCCAGCGGGCGCTGGTGCCCACGGGAACGGCAATCGCATTGCCTGCCGGCTATGTGGCGCTGGTGCATCCGCGTTCGGGACTCGCCGTCAAGCAGGGCGTCACGGTGCTTAACGCGCCGGGAACCATCGACGCTGGGTACCGTGGCGAAATCAAGGTGCCGTTGATCAACCTCGATCCGGAACGCGCCGTGACGTTCCATCCGGGCGACCGCATCGCACAGCTGGTCATCCAACGCTACGTCGAGGCAAAATTCATCGAGGCGCAGACCCTGCCCGGATCCGACCGCGCGGAACGTGGCTTCGGATCAACCGGCGTTGCGTCCTGACGGGACTGCAATACACAAAGACCGAGGATGTATCCGGCCGTGCAACACGCGGCCGGATACATCCGTCATATGGTGATGCGCGGGTACTATAGGGTACATTCCAAGCGAGGAGGAGCGAAATGAGCGACATGGATCATGAGGTTCGTTCGGCCAGAATGTTGGGCTGCGAGATCAGCACGAATCCGCTTGACCCGCTTGAACCAATCCTCAAGATGTGCGAATACCACCATCCCGACGAGGACATGAGCATTCTCGCGAGAGCCTATCGGCGCGCCGTCACCCAGCATTCGTCGCAACGGCGTAAATCCGGCGAACCGTACATCATCCATCCGCTTGCAGTGGCGCAGATCCTCGCCGATCTTGGCATGGGGCCGCTGGTTGTGGCAGCGGGCCTTCTGCACGACACGGTGGAGGACACCGACTACACGCTCGACGAATGCCGCGCCGAATTCGGCGACACGGTGACCGGCCTGGTGGACGGTGTCACGAAGCTTTCCAAAATGGAATACGGCGATTCCGCCCAGGCCGAGACCATCCGCAAAATGGTGGTGGCGATGAGCCGCGACGTGCGCGTATTGGTGGTCAAGCTCGCCGATCGTGTGCACAACGCCCGCACATGGCGTTACGTCAAGCAGTCGAACGCGCAGAAAAAGGCACGTGAAACGCTGGATGTGTATGCGCCGCTCGCCAACCGTCTTGGCATGAACGCCATCAAAACCGAGTTGGAAGAACTCAGCTTCAAGGTTCTGTATCCGAAGATCTACAACGAGATTGTGGTATTGGTGGCCCGTCGCGCCGGACAACGCGACGTGTACCTGAAGCAGATTCTCGCCGAAATCAATGAGGATCTCGACGAACAGCACATCAAAGCCTATGTGACAGGCCGCCCGAAGGACTACTTCTCCATTTACCAGAAGATGATCGTGCGCGGGCACGATTTCGCCAACATTTATGATTTGGTGGGCGTGCGTATCATCGTCGACACGATTCAGGACTGCTATGCGGCGTTGGGTGCCGTGCATGCGCGGTGGAACCCTGTTCCCGGCCGTTTCAAAGACTATATCGCCATGCCGAAGCTCAACATGTACCAGAGCCTGCACACCACGGTGGTCGGCCCCGGCGGCAAGCCGGTGGAGATTCAGATCCGCACGTGGGACATGCACCGCCGCGCGGAATTCGGCATCGCTGCGCATTGGAAGTACAAGGAGAACGGCCAAGCCGGACGCGCGTTGAGCTCGCCTGACAAGTTCGACCGCAAGCGTGGCGAAAACCAGGAGCTGAGCGAGGCCGACAACCTCAAATGGATTCAGCAACTTGCCGACTGGACGAGCGAAACGCCGGATTCCGACGAATTCCTTGGCTCCCTCAAAGAGGATTTGGGCGCGGCAGAGGTCTACGTGTTCACGCCGAAAGGCAAGATCGTCTCGCTTCCCGCCGAAGCCACTCCGATTGATTTCGCTTATGCGGTGCACACCGAAGTCGGTCACCGTACCATGGGTGCGCGCGTGAACGGACGATTGGTGCCGCTTGATACCAAGCTCGAGAATGGCGATACCGTTGAAATATTGACATCCAAGTCCGAATCCGCAGGTCCGTCGCGTGATTGGCTGAGCTTCGCCAAGAGCCCGAAGGCACGCAACAAGATTCGTCAATGGTTCAGCAAGGAACGCCGTACCGAAGCCGTCGAGGAAGGCCGTGACGAGCTGACGCGCGCCATGCGCAAGCGCAACCTGCCAATCACCACGCTGCTGACTCCGGAAGCATTGGTGGGTGTCGCCGACGAGTTGAACCTTGCCAACGCGGAAGCCGTGTTCGTGGCGATTGGTGATGGCCAGATCTCCACGCAGAACGTCATCTCGCATCTGGTCCGTGACGCGGGCAGTGACGAGGTGGATGAGGAAGTCGAGCAGGAGGCGTTGCCGCTCAAGCAGGTGGAGCGTACCAAGAAGACCACCAGCTCGCTCGGCATCTCCGTTAAGGGTGTGGGTGACATCTGGGTCAAATTGGCCCGATGCTGCATGCCGGTTCCTGGAGACAAGATCATCGGCTTCATCACCCGCAACCAAGGCGTGTCCGTGCATCGCGTGGACTGCCAGAACATGCTCGAACTGGAGAAACGCCAGCCCGAACGTGTGGTGGATGTGCAGTGGACCAGCACCAAGGGCGTGTTCATGGTCAAGATCCAGGTCGAGGCGCTTGACCGTCCGCATCTGCTGAGCGATGTGACACGCGTGCTGTCCGACCACGGCGTGAACATTATCTCCGGCTCGATTTCCACCGGCACCGACTGCGTGGCCACCAGCCAATTCAGCTTCGAAATGGCCGATCCGCAGCATCTGAACACTCTGCTCGCCGCCGTGCGTAAAATCGAAGGCGTGTTCGACGTGTACCGCATCACCGGCGCGAAGGATTCCGCGGAACCGCGACTGCGCAAAATGTGATGTTGACGAATCACATAAGCCGGTGATTGCAAGCAAACGCCTCTATAAATAAAATGAAGAAAGCCCCTCAATCGAGGGGCTTTCCTATATTGTACGGCTGTGCGGGAAACGCTTACTTGAGCACTTCCACGGACACGATGCCGACCGGCTCGGTCGGACGGTCCATGCGATCGGTGTTCACGGCTTCGAGCTTGTCGACCACTGCCTTGGAATCGTCATCCGCAACCTCGCCGAAGATGGTGTGGTGGCCGTCGAGCCACGGGGTCGGCACGGTGGTGATGAAGAACTGGGAACCGTTGGTGCCGTGGATCTTGCCGTCCATGCCACGACGCAGGCCGGCGTTCGCCATGGCCAGCAGGTACGGGTGGTCGAACTTCAGATCAGGAACGATCTCATCGTCGAAGTCGTAGCCCGGGCCGCCGGTGCCGTTGCCCAGCGGGCAGCCACCCTGAATCATGAAATCCTTGATGATGCGGTGGAAGGTTAGACCGTTGTAGAACGGCTCATGGGAAGGCTGGCCGGTCATCGGATCGATCCATTCCTTCTCGCCGGTGGCAAGGCCGAGGAAATTGGCCACGGTTTCCGGGGTTTCGTCGTCGAACAGGTTGATTTTGATGTCACCTTCGGAGGTGCGCATGATAACTGTAGTCATGGCTCCAAGTGTCTCATGGGCTTGAGACCGGCGTGGATGCCGACGGCACGGATACAGGACGGCGGATTGGTAGACGCGTAGTATTAAGACGGTGTTCGAACGGTCAAGAAAAGAGGAACGAACATGTCGATGAAGGACACGCTGAAGAAAGCCAAGATCGCGGCGATGAAAGCCAAGGACAAGGCCAAGCTCAACCCGATCAACCTGACGTTGGCGGACATCCAGAACCTGGAGATCGCCAACGGTCACGAAGCGACCGACGAGGAAGTGCTCAAGGTCATCCAGAAGGGCGTCAAGACCCGTCGTGAGACCGCCAAACTGTACGAAGACAAGGGACTGGCGGACAAGGCCGCTCCCGAAACCGCCGAGGCCGATTTCCTGGAAACCTTCCTGCCGGCGGCCGCCAGCGACGAGGACTACGCCAAAGCCGTCGCCGACGCCGTGGCAGAAGTGAACCCGGCCGGCCCCAAGGACATGGGTCGCGTCGTCAAAGCCGCTCGTGCCGCGCTTGCCGGCAAAACCATCGATGGCGGCAAGCTGGCCGGTCTGGTCAAGGCCGAGCTCAACAAGTAATCGTCTACGAGCAGCGTCTCTTTCCGCGTACGAAAAGCGGGTCCAAACAACAAACGTTTGGACCCGCTTTTCATAAGGAACGCGAATGTGCTGGCTCAACGCTCGTGATGGTCGATATGGTCGGACACCACGTCGCCGATGGTCTGCACGATCTGCACGAGAATGACGCACAGGATCACGGCAACGGTCATCACGTCGTACTGGTAACGCTGGTAGCCGTAACGGATGGCGATATCGCCCAGGCCGCCCGCGCCGACGGTACCGGCCATGGCGGAGAAGCCGAACAGAGTGATGAACGTCAGTGCCGCACCGCGCACCAGCGATGGCAGGCTTTCGAACAGCAGCACCTTGAACACGATCTGCAGGTTGCTGGCACCGAAGCTTTGCGCGGCCTCCACCAGACTGCCGTCCACTTCGGCGAGCGACTGTTCCACCACGCGCGCCACGAACGGAGCCGCGGTGATGACCAGCGGCACGATGGCGCCCGGCACGCCGAGCGAGGTGCCGACAATCAGTCGGGTCAGCGGGATGATGGCCACCAGCAGAATGATGAACGGCACGGAACGCACGATGTTCACGATCCAGCCGAGCACGGTGTTGAGCGGTGCATTCGGACGGATGCCCTTTTTCGCGGACGTGATGAGCAGCACGCCGACCGGCAGGCCGATCACATATGCCAGCAGCGTCGCCACAGCAGTCATGATGATCGTGTCACGCACGCCTTCGACCAGCAGTTCGCCATAATCGGCGATGAATTGCGAAACCACCTGTCCCATCTCACTTCACCTCTTTCTGGGCGGAATCATCGGCCGTCCCATTCTTCGCGCCATCCGCCGTTTCGTGCGTATGCCGATGGTTCGTCACCTTCGCGTCGGCGATCAAAGTCTTCAGAATGTCACTGTGCGGATCGGCGAACAGCGCTTCCGTATCGCCCATTTCCACAATGCGGCCTCCGTCTATCATGGCCACACGGTCGCAGATGTTGCGTGCCACGGACAGCGAATGCGTGATGACGACCAGCGTCACATTAAGTTCACGGTTGATGCGACGCAGCAGGTCGAGGATCTGCGCCGTCGTGGTGGAGTCGAGCGCGCTGGTGGCCTCATCGCACAGCATGATGGACGGATTGTTGGCCAACGCGCGTGCGATGGCCACGCGCTGCTGCTGGCCGCCGGACAGCTGGCTGGGGTAGCGGTCGGCCAGATCAGCCAGACCGACCAGATCGAGCAGATACCGCGCACGTTCCTCACGCTTGGCTTTCGGCGTGTGGTTGAGTTCCAGCGGGAAGGTCACGTTGCGTAGCACGGTGCGCTGTTGAAACAGGCTGAAGTTCTGGAAGATCATGCCGATTCCGGCGCGTACGTCCGCCAGCTCCTTGCCTTTCACGCCGGTGATGTCTCGTCCGTCGATGAGCACCTTGCCGGAAGTGGGGCGTTCCAGCAGGTTGATGCAACGCACCAATGTCGATTTGCCCGCGCCGGACGAGCCGAGAATGCCGAAGACCTCACCCGAATCGATGGTCAGGTTAATGTCGTGCAGCACCTCATGCGCTTCGGCGCCACTGCCGTAGCTTTTGTGCAGATGGTCGATCTGAATCGTCATAATGTCCTGTTCCTAATCGTGTTCCATAACAAGAATGCCGCAGGGTAGTATACCTGCGGCATTGAACTCCTACTGCCGAAACGGGTCTTAGAAGACCGGAACGACAGCGCCCTTGTAGTTCTTGTTGATGTAGTCACGCACCTCGTCGGACTTCAAAGCCTTCTTGAGCTCCTTGGTCTTGGCGGTGTTCTCATTGCCTTCCTTCACCACGAGGATGTTCTGGTAGGTCTTCGCGGCCAGACCGTCGGCCTTCTCGGTGGCTAGCGTGTCCTTGGTCGGGTCGAAGCCGGCCTGGATGGCGTAGTTGCCGTTCAGGGCTGCGATGTCGACATCCTTGATGACGGTCGGCACGACGGCGGCCTCAAGCTCCTTGAACTTCAGGTTCTTCGGATTGGAGGTGATGTCCTTCGGCGTGGCGTTGATGTCCTTCGGATCCTTCAGCTTGATCAGGCCGGCATCCTGCAGCAGCAGAAGCGCGCGGGCCTCGTTGGTGGCATCATTCGGTACGGCCACGGTGGCGCCGTCCTGAAGATCCTTCAGCTCCTTGGTCTTGCCCGGGTACAGGCCGAACGGCTCGAAATGGATGCCCTCCACGGACACCAGATGCGTGCCCTTCTCCTTGTTGAAGTTGTCGAGGTACGGCTTGTGCTGGAAGTAGTTGGCGTCAACCTCGCCATCCTCGGTGGCGGTGTTCGGCTGCACGTAGTCGGTGAACTCCTTGACGACCAGCTTGTAGCCGTCCTTCTCGACGAGCGGTTTGACCGCCTTGTTCAGAATCTCCGCGTGCGGGGTCGGGGAGGCGGCCACGGTGATGGTCTTGTCGTCCTCCTTGGAGGCGGCACCGTTGGAACCGGAATTGCCGCAGCCTGCCAGGCCGAAGGTCGCGAGCGTGGTGACGGCGAGCAGTGCGCCGAGAATCTTCTTGTTACGCATGGTTGAGTTCCTCTCTCTCAATTTCGCTACACGGCCCGGACGCTTACTGCGGTTGCGGGCCAACGATTGACCAATATAGAGGAACCTGTGACGGCAACACGTCGCGCGCTTATCGGAATTATTTATAAAGGGCGCAAAAACCGCAGGAATATGCGAAAAACAGACTTGTGAATCGTAAATAATCTTGCGGAAACACCGTCATATAACGCCGAAATGCTTAAGCGCGTTGGCTATGCCGGCGTCGTCGACGCTGTCGGTGACGTAATCGGCCGCCGCTTTCGGCTCGTCGGTGGCGTTGCCCATTGCCACGCCGATTCCCGCGAATCGTAGCATGTCCACATCGTTGCCGCCGTCGCCGAATGCGATCGCATTGTCTTTCGTCCAACCGAAATGCTCCAGCATCACCTGCATACCAACCGCCTTGCCTCCATCGGCGGGAATCAGATCGGTGAAAGCGGGATGCCATCTGACGCCGCGCACGTTGCCGCACATGCTGGCGATTTCGGCTTCCATCGTCTCGTCCACATACGGGCTGATTTGGAACGTGGAATGGTTTGCGATGCGTTCGCGCGGATCATGCACGTCGATTTTCGGCGCGGTCTTGCCGAGACTGTTCCACGTGCGTTCCAATGCGGCGTTCGTGCGATTGAAATACCCGTAGTCGCTTTCCGCATAGTTGGCGACCACGTCGGCATGCGTTTCAAGCCAGTCGGTGATCAGCTTCACGTCGGCCTGGTCGATCGGATGCCGGTAGTCGAGACCGTCGCGCGTGGTGCAATACTGGCCGTTAAGTCCCACGATGCCGTCGAACGTGACGGGAATGGTATCAAGCACCACGCCCATGTAGGAGGGTGCGCGGCCCGAACAGATGAACACCTTCACGCCATTGCGCTGCAATGCATGCAACGCGTCGACGGTGGACTGCGGCACCACATGCGTGACGAAACTCGTCAACGTGCCGTCGATGTCGAAAAACGCCGTCTTGATGTCCTGAGCCATGCTGCCTCCATGAAAAACCATGTCAAACCCGGTATCCAGCTTACGAGGATATATGCGAAAACGTCGTGCACGGCACGGAACACGACCACGAAAATAGGAAAAACGGCCGGATGTGCCTACAATCGTCAACCATGAGCGAACATATCGAAATCACGCCGGAGATCATCGAAATCAGGCACTATCTGCATGCGCACCCCGAACGCAGCTTCAAGGAATACGAGACCAGCGCCTACATTGAGAAGCTGCTGCGCGCACACGACATCGAAGTGCTCAACAATCCGCTCGAAACCGGCGTGGTCGGACTGATCCGCGGCGACCAGCCGGGACCACGCATCGCATTGCGCGCCGACATCGATGGTCTGCCCATCCAGGAAGACACCGGTCTGCCGTTCTCATCCGTCAACGACGGCGTGATGCACGGCTGCGGCCACGACCTGCACATGTCGTACATGCTCGGCGCGGCGTTCTGGCTCGCCAAGCATCGCAAGCGCATCAAGGGCTCCATTAAACTGCTGTTCCAGCCCGCCGAGGAACTTGGCCTCGGCGCGAAGGCCATGGTCGACGCGGGACTGCTCGCCGACGTATCAGCCGCCATCGGCGCGCACAACAACCCGAACTACGCGCCCGGACAGATCGCCGTCGGCCCCGAACCGATGATGGCCGGCTGCGTGAAATTCCATGTAACCCTGCACGCCACCGGCACACACGCCGGCTATCCGCACAAGGGCACCGGCCCGATCGAGGCGCTCGCCACCATGGTCCTCGCATTGCAGACCATCGTGAGCCGTAACGTCTCGCCGTTCCATCCGCTCGTACTGTCCATCACCGAGATGCACGGCGGCCACGTGTGGAACGTCGTACCCGACAAGGCGAGCTTCCAAGGCACCGTACGATACTTCCACAAGTCCGACGGTGAACTGGTGGAGAAACGCTTCAAGCAACAGGTCCAGTCCATTGCGGCCGGTTATGGCATCACCGCCGACATCGATTGGGACGATTTCCAGAACCCGCTCGTCTCCGATACGGAACTTTCCAAGATAGTCGCCGACAACGTGCGCGATTACGCCCAGCTCGAACCCATCCACCCGTCGATGGCGGGGGAGGACTTCTGCGATTTCATGCCCGTCACCATGCCTGTGTTCGCCTTCATCGGATCTAACGGCGAGGAAGGCTGCCCGGATTGGCACAGCCCGCATTTCGTCGGTCTTGACGAATCGCTGCAAGCCGGCGTGGAATTCTACGCCAACGCGGCGCTGACGGTGCTCAACGAACTGTCGTGACGCCACGTGCGGAACGCCGTAATCGTAATTTTCATAATCGTAAAAACACAACATATCCAACAAATCAACGGTAGGTTAGGCAGCTATGACAGACATTCGCTTCGCACTCGCCCAAATCGACACCTGCGTCGGAGACCTTGATTCCAACGCCGACAAGGTCATGCGATACGCGCATCTCGCCGCTCGGCAGGGCGCGCAAGTCGTCGTGTTCCCGGAAATGACATTGACCGGATACCCCATCGAAGACCTCGCACTGCGTGCCACCTTCCGCAAAGCCGCATGGGACAAAGCCAACTGGCTCGCCACCGAACTGGCATCCGACAGTCTCGGCGAACTATATGTGGTGGTCGGCACTGTAGGCACCGACCGTGAAACCTCCAAACCGCGCAACCGACTCGTCGTCCTGCACGACGGCGTTGTCTGGGCCGGCTACGACAAGCATTTCCTGCCCAATTACGGCGTGTTCGACGAATTCCGCATCTTCAGCCCCGGCAACAAATCCATGGTGCTCGACGTGAACGGCGCGCGCATCGGCGTGGCCATCTGCGAGGACATCTGGCAGGACGGCGGCCCTGTGGCCGAACTCGCCAAGGAGAACATCGACCTGCTGCTGACCATGAACGGTTCGCCATACGAGGAAGGCAAAACCGACACCCGTCTCGACCTCGCGGTGCGCCGCGCGGCCGAAGTGAACGCCCCGATGATCTACCTGAACCAAGTGGGCGGCCAGGACGACCTCGTCTTCGACGGCGGCAGCTTCGTTGTGGACACCAACGGCACCCTGCTTGAGTGCTCGCCGATGTTCATGGAGGATCTGAGCTTCTTCGACTTGGACACGTCCGCGGAGCATCAGAAGGTCGGTACGATCGCAGCCAAGCCCGATCCGGACGAGGAAGTGTACACCGCCTGCGTGCTGGGTCTGAAGGATTACATGGCCAAGAACCATTTCAAGGGCGTGTGCCTGGGCCTGTCCGGCGGCATCGATTCCGCGCTCGTGGCTGCCATGGCGGCCGACGCGGTGGGCGGCGAGAACGTGTACGGCATCTCCATGCCGAGCATGTATTCGTCCGACGGATCCAAGGACGATGCAGCTGATCTGGCGCGCAATATCGGCGCGCATTATGACATCCAGCCCATCGAGCCGCTGTTCGTCTCCTTCCAAAACCAGCTGGAACTGGAAGGCGTCGCCGCCGAGAACCTGCAGGCGCGCATCCGCGGCGTCATCGTCATGGCCTACTCGAACTCCAAAGGACTGCTGGCCGTGGCCACCGGCAACAAGTCCGAACTGGCATGCGGCTATTCCACGATCTACGGCGATGCGGTCGGCGGCTATGCGCCGATCAAGGACCTGCTCAAGACCCGCGTGTGGGAGATCTCCCGCTGGCGCAACAAGGCTGCCGCCGCCGGCATGGGCATCGGCGGTCTGCATGTCGTCGGCAACGAGCAGGGGAGCGCGGGCACTGCGCTGCCGGATGGTGTGATGATCCCCGTCAACTCGATCGAGAAGGCGCCGTCCGCCGAATTGCGCCCAGGGCAGAAGGATTCCGATTCACTGCCGGAATACGCGCTGCTCGACCAAGTATTGGCGATGTACATCGAGCATGCTCATGGCCGCGCCGACCTGCTGGCCGACGGCTTCGACGAGGCGACCGTCGACACGGTCATGCGATTGGTCGACCGCGCCGAATGGAAGCGTCGCCAGTATCCGCTGGGACCGAAGGTGACGGCGCTGGCGTTTGGACGTGATCGCCGTCTGCCGGTCACCAACGCATTCCGCGAATAATCGGCGATCGCAAGTAGAACATCGAGAGCCGAAGGAAGCCGATATGGAAAAGCAGTGGTATTTCAACACCGTCACCGAGCAGCCGGAATTGGGCATGATTTCCCCGGCAAGCCACCGCATGGGGCCGTACAGAACCCGTGAGGACGCGCTCGACGCGTGGAAGATCGTGCAGGAACGCAATCTCAAATGGGAGGAACAGGACCGCGAATGGAAACGCTGGTCAGCGGACGGCTCGGCATCTTCCGAAAAGTGAATTCCATATGAAAACCACGCCCGATTGTGATTTATGTCACTAATTTCGGGAGTGGTTTTCAGGCTTTTCGCAGATGATTGCCGTTACAATCGTGAAGTAGCGACGGCGTAACGATGCGTCGCCAACCGACACCCAGTAAGGAGTGGAAATGGCAGCAGTTGATGCAACGGCGGTCTCCCAGGAGGAACTTGAGGCTAAGGCTTGGGAAGGCTTCACCGAGGGCAACTGGCAGAAGGACATTGATGTCCGCGACTTCATCCAGAAGAACTACACGCCATATGAGGGCGACGAGTCCTTCCTGGCTGACGCCACCGACAAGACCAAGCACCTGTGGAAGTATCTGGACGACAACTATCTGTCCGTGGAGCGCAAGCAGCGCGTCTACGACGTGGACACCCACACCCCGGCGGGCATCGACGCCTTCCCGGCCGGCTACATCGATTCCCCGGAAGTCGACAATGTGATTGTCGGTCTGCAGACCGATGTGCCGTGCAAGCGCGCCATGATGCCGAACGGCGGCTGGCGTATGGTCGAGCAGGCCATCAAGGAAGCCGGCAAGGAGCCCGATCCGGAGATCAAGAAGATCTTCACCAAGTACCGCAAGACCCACAACGACGGCGTCTTCGGCGTCTACACCAAGCAGATCAAGGTAGCTCGCCACAACAAGATCCTCACCGGCCTGCCGGATGCCTACGGCCGTGGCCGCATCATCGGCGATTACCGTCGTGTGGCCCTGTACGGCGTGAACGCGCTGATCAAGTTCAAGCAGCGCGACAAGGACTCCATCCCGTACCGCAACGACTTCACCGAGCCGGAGATCGAGCACTGGATCCGCTTCCGTGAGGAGCATGACGAGCAGATCAAGGCCCTGAAGCAGCTGATCAACCTCGGCAACGAGTACGGCCTCGACCTGTCCCGCCCGGCACAGACCGCACAGGAAGCCGTGCAGTGGACCTACATGGGCTACCTCGCCTCCGTCAAGAGCCAGGACGGCGCCGCCATGTCCTTCGGCCGTGTCTCCACCTTCTTCGACGTCTACTTCGAGCGCGACCTGAAGGCCGGCAAGATCACCGAGACCGACGCACAGGAGATCATCGATAACCTGGTCATGAAGCTGCGCATCGTGCGCTTCCTGCGCACCAAGGATTACGACGCGATCTTCTCCGGCGATCCGTACTGGGCGACTTGGTCCGACGCCGGCTTCGGCGACGACGGCCGTACCATGGTCACCAAGACCTCGTTCCGTCTGCTCAACACCCTGACCCTCGAGCACCTCGGACCTGGCCCGGAGCCGAACATCACCATCTTCTGGGATCCGAAGCTGCCGGAAGCCTACAAGCGCTTCTGCGCCCGAATCTCCATCGACACCTCGGCCATCCAGTACGAGTCCGATAAGGAAATCCGCTCCCACTGGGGCGACGACGCCGCCATCGCATGCTGCGTCTCCCCGATGCGCGTGGGCAAGCAGATGCAGTTCTTCGCCGCCCGTGTGAACTCCGCCAAGGCCCTGCTGTACGCCATCAACGGCGGACGCGACGAGATGACCGGCATGCAGGTCATCGACAAGGGCGTCATCGACCCGATCAAGCCGGAAGCCGATGGCACGCTGGATTACGAGAAGGTCAAGGCCAACTACGAGAAGGCCCTCGAATGGCTGTCCGAGACCTATGTGATGGCTCTGAACATCATCCATTACATGCATGATAAGTACGCTTACGAGTCCATCGAGATGGCTCTGCACGACAAGGAAGTGTACCGCACCCTCGGCTGCGGCATGTCCGGCCTGTCGATCGCGGCCGACTCCCTGTCCGCATGCAAGTACGCCAAGGTCTACCCGATCTACAACAAGGACGCCAAGACCACGCCGGGCCACGAGAACGAGTACGTCGAAGGCGCCGATGACGATCTGATCGTCGGCTACCGCACCGAAGGCGACTTCCCGCTGTACGGCAACGATGATGACCGTGCCGACGACATCGCCAAGTGGGTCGTCTCCACCGTCATGGGCCAGGTCAAGCGTCTGCCGGTGTACCGCGACGCCGTCCCGACCCAGTCCATCCTGACCATCACCTCCAATGTGGAATACGGCAAGGCCACCGGCGCCTTCCCGTCCGGCCACAAGAAGGGCACCCCGTACGCTCCGGGCGCCAACCCGGAGAACGGCATGGACTCCCACGGCATGCTGCCGTCCATGTTCTCCGTCGGCAAGATCGACTACAACGACGCTCTTGACGGCATCTCGCTGACCAACACCATCACCCCTGATGGTCTGGGCCGCGACGAGGAAGAGCGTATCGGCAACCTCGTTGGCATCCTGGACGCCGGCAACGGCCACGGCCTGTACCACGCCAACATCAACGTGCTGCGCAAGGAGCAGCTCGAGGATGCCGTCGAGCATCCGGAGAAGTACCCGCACCTGACCGTGCGCGTCTCCGGCTACGCGGTGAACTTCGTCAAGCTCACCAAGGAACAGCAGCTCGACGTGATCTCCCGTACGTTCCACCAGGGCGCTGTCGTCGACTGAACGGCACAATCAGCCAAATGAAAGCCGCCGCATGAAACGACGGTAATGCGAAGGGACGGAGCTCGTGGCTTCGTCCCTTTCGCTTTTCCCATATCGTTTTCCCATATGATTGGGATGGCAGATGAAAGGGGACATTGATGTCTGAACATATTTTCCGTTCCACGACCAGACACATGCTGAGGGATTCCAAGGACTACGTCAATCAGACGCTGATGGGAGGCCTGTCCGGATTCGAATCGCCAATCGGCTTGGACCGTCTCGACCGCATCAAGGCGTTGAAAAGCGGCGATATCGGTTTCGTGCACTCGTGGGACATCAACACTTCCGTGGATGGTCCTGGCACCAGAATGACCGTGTTCATGAGCGGATGCCCTCTGCGCTGCCAGTACTGCCAGAATCCGGATACTTGGAAGATGCGCGACGGCAAGCCCGTCTACTACGAAGCCATGGTCAAGAAAATCGAGCGGTATGCCGATTTATTCAAGGCCACCGGCGGCGGCATCACTTTCTCCGGCGGCGAATCCATGATGCAGCCGGCTTTCGTGTCACGCGTGTTCCATGCCGCCAAGCAGATGGGAGTGCATACCTGCCTCGACACGTCCGGATTCCTCGGGGCGAGCTACACCGATGACATGGTGGATGACATCGACCTGTGCCTGCTTGACGTCAAATCCGGCGATGAGGAGACCTACCATAAGGTGACCGGCGGCATCCTGCAGCCGACCATCGACTTCGGACAGCGTCTGGCCAAGGCAGGCAAGAAGATCTGGGTGCGTTTCGTGCTCGTGCCGGGCCTCACATCCTCCGAAGAAAACGTCGAGAACGTGGCGAAGATCTGCGAGACCTTCGGCGACGCGTTGGAACATATCGACGTATTGCCCTTCCACCAGCTTGGCCGTCCGAAGTGGCACATGCTGAACATCCCATACCCGTTGGAGGACCAGAAAGGCCCGTCCGCGGCAATGAAACAACGTGTGGTCGAGCAGTTCCAGTCGCACGGCTTCACCGTGTACTAAACGCCCGTCCTCTCAATGGCTTCCCCATATTCGCTGGATATGCGGAACGCCTCATATCGGTCCATGCCACCGACTGAATCGATGGCATGGACCAATTTATTCATACGCTGAAAAATCTTCACATTCGACGCGTGGCAAAGTGGTTCGAAATACTACGAAATGCCCTTCTCTGTCGTAGCCTTGAACTATGGCAGACATCTTTGATTTTCCACGAGATGCGCGCAACGTGGCGCGCGCCGATGGCAAGGAAGCGGATATGGGCGGCGAAGCCCCACAGACCATGCTTATGCGACCGCAGGGCGTTCCCGACCAAGTCTGGAACGCGGTGCTTTCCGTGGACCGTATGCGGCGTTTGAAAGGCATGACATACCGTGAGATTCCGGTGCCCAATTCCATGGCGAACTTCGGCATCGGCGTCGCGTTGGAATGCGATGAAACATACGCATCCGGCTGGATCATGATCCTGTACTCGCTCAAATTCCGAGAGGACTGGCACTCCCACTGGCGTTGCGTGGCTTTCGCATCCCTGCCACTGCCCGACAAGGAGGACGACTGCCTGACTCCGGGCATGTACTGGGACATGATGATGGAACGTCTCAATCCAAACGATTCCGAACATGTATCCGGCACCGTCACAGTCACCCAAAACACAGCATTCGGCCATGACCCCGACGTGCCCAGGGTGGGCTGCGAGATCCGGGTGTCTTGGACTCCACTAGACTATGCCGATGGAGGCCTTGACGCCGGCTCCCAAGTCGGACAGTGGGCGTCGTTCCTCCGGTCCATGACGCAATCCGAGGAGGAAAACCCCGTTGACTGATGAGCCGAAGCTGCTGGCGGAACCGCGCGAAGGCGTGCCCAACGTGATCGACACGTTGCCGGCATTCCGTGACTATTGCAGTGAGCTGGCTTCCTCACATGGCTCCCTTGCCGCGGACGCGGAACGCGCATCCGGCTTCCGGTATGGGCATGAGGACTGGTTGGTGCAGTTCAAACGCGACGGAGCCGGCATCGGCCTGCTCGATCCGCAGGCGCTCGCCGCGGCCGGGGCGGATTGGAACGATTTCAACCGTGCCGTCGGAGATGCGGTATGGATTCTGCATGATTCCCTGCAGGATCTTCCGGGATTCGACGAACTCGGCATGGAACCGCAACGGCTGTTCGACACGGAAATCGCCGCGCGTCTGCTGGGATTGAAACGATTCGGACTCGCCGCTGTCACCGAGCATTTTCTTGGACTGACCCTTGCCAAAGAACATTCTGCGGCTGACTGGTCGTATCGTCCGTTGCCCCGCGACTGGCGAAATTACGCGGCGTTGGACGTCGAACTGCTCATCGAGCTTGAAACGAAGATGCGCGCCGAACTCAAACGCCAAGGCAAGATGGAATGGGCTCAGGAAGAGTTCGATTACGCGCTCAAAGAAGGTCTGGGACCACGCAAGGAGCATCTGATTCCCTGGATGCATGTCTCGCACATCACTGAAGTCATGCGTGACCGGCAGGCGCTGGCCATCGTCCGCGCGCTATGGACCCGACGCGACGAACTCGCGCGCGAATACGACATCGCGCCGACCCTGCTATTGTCCGACAGCTCCATTATCGAAGTGGCGAAACGCAAACCACACAACGCTGCGCAATTCCGTTCGATTCGCTCCATCAACGAACGTGTGCGCATCCATACCGATTCCGAACAGGACAAGATGTTCGAACGGTACGCGCCGATTCAACGCAAAATCAAACCGAGCATGTGGAAGAACATCATCCAGGACGCGCTCGCCCTGCCGCCAAGCGAATGGCCGGACGTGGACGGCGGCGCCGCGCGGCGTCATGAATCGCAGTCAGCCTCGGCTCCCAAATCGATTCGCGTGTGGAAGGAACGGTATCCGGAACGTCTGCAAGTGCTCAACAGGGTGCGCAAGGCGGTCTCCCAGATAGCGGAGGACACGCGCACGCCTGTGGAAATCGTCATCAAACCGCAGTATTTGCGTAACCTGTGCTGGACGGACGAACCTCGTAAGCGTGACGTCGCGCGATTCCTCAGCGAACAGGGCGCACGCGACTGGCAGGTCTCCCTAGTTGCAGAGTCCGTAAGTCGCGCTATTATATAGAGGTTGCCTAACGGCAGAAATATGAAGAACCGTATTTTTCAGGAGCGCAAGCGTGAAAATCAGCGTCAGGAATCTTGAGCCGACCAAGGTGAAGCTCACCGTCACCGTCGACCCGGAGGAGTTCAACCCGTATCTCGACGAGGCTCGCAAGGAAATCGCAAAGCAGGTCAACGTGCCTGGCTTCCGTAAGGGCCACGTGCCCGGCAAGATCATCGACCAGCGTATCGGCTTCGGTGCCGTCGCCGGCGAAGCTGTGAACAACGGCGTGCCGGAGCTGTATTCCAAGGCTCTTGAAACCAAGAAGATCCACCCGATGGCCCAGCCGGAGATCGACGTTCAGGACGTGCCGGAATCCGCCAAGGATGAGACCAAGCTGAAGTTCGTCGCCACCGTTGAGCGTCGCCCGGACATCGAACTGCCGGCTCTTGACGGCATGGAGATCGAGGTCGCCAAGGCCGAGGTCACCGATGAGGACATCAACAACCGTCTGGAAGCCCTGCGCCAGCGTTTCGGCACCCTCGTGAGCGTCGACCGTCCGGCCGCCAAGGGTGACTACGCCAACATCGACCTCAACGCCGAAATCAACGGCGAAACCGTCGACTCCCAAGAGGGCGTGAGCTACGAGCTCGGCTCCGCCACCATGCTCGACGGCCTGGATGAGGCCCTCGAAGGCCTGTCCGCCGGTGAGGAAACCAGCTTCGAAGGCACCCTCGAGGCCGGCAAGCACGAAGGCGAGAAGGCCCTGATCAAGGTCAAGGTCAACTCCGTCAAGGCCGAGGAACTGCCGGAACTCGATGACGACTTCGCTTCCGAAGCCTCCGAGTTCGACACCCTCGACGAGCTGAAGGAAGACCTGAAGAAGGTCGCCGCTCAGGACGCCGAAAGCCGTCAGGCCACCGCCGCTCGTGACGCGTTCATCGCCAAGCTCGAGGATGGCCTCGAGATTCCGGTGCCGAAGGGCGTCAAGGCCGAAATGGTCGAGCAGCAGCTCAAGAACGTGACCGCGGATCCGTCCAAGGCCACCAAGGAGCAGAAGGCCGAAGCCGAAGAAACCGTGGAGAAGGAACTGCGCGACCAGATGGTGCTCGACGTGCTCGCCGAGACCATGGACGTCAAGGTCTCCCAGGGTGAGGTCTTCAACTTCCTCGCCTCCATCGCCCAGCAGTACGGCATGGACCCGAACGCCTTCATCCAGGCCATCATCCGCAACGGCCAGATCGGTTCCGCCGTGCAGGAAGTCGGCCGCTCCAAGGGCCTGCTCTCCGGCATGCGCGCCGTGACCTTCAAGTCCGAGGGCGAGACCCTGGACCTGAGCGCCTTCCTCGGCGAAGCCGCTGAAGACGAAGAGTCCGAGAGCGTTGAAGCCGCTTCCGCAGCCGCCGCTGTGGCCGATTCACTCGCCGCCGACAAGGACGCCGAGTGAATCGCTGCCGCCGATAGGCTAAAGCGCTGACAAACGCGTAAAGAAGGCTGGAATCCTTTGATGATTCCAGCCTTCTTCGTTTTTCTCTCAAATACTGGAGGTTCGACTCTCCTCAATGATGCAACCAATATTATGAATCAGGCGTCGGCGACATGTTCCGCCGACGATAGAGGGGAGAATCAAATGAAGGACGCTACGCGGGAGAACCCTGCGAAGACCACGCATACCGATTTGAAACGCAAGATGGAGGTACGCCACCTCCGCATGATTTCACTGGGAGGCGTGATAGGTACGGGACTGTTCCTCAGCTCCGGCTACACCATCACAACCAGGCGGGCCCATTGGGCACGGTCATCGCCTACGCTATCGGCGCGGTGATTGTGTATCTGGTCATGCTCAGCCTCGGCGAGCTTTCCGTCGCCATGCCGGAAACCGGCTCATTCCATGTGTATGCGACCAAATTCATCGGTCCTGGAACAGGCTTCACCGTCGCGATCCTGTATTGGCTGACCTGGACGGTCGCATTGGGGTCCGAATTCACCGCTGCCGGACTTATCTGCGCAAATGGTTCCCCGGCACGCCGGTATGGATTTGGAGTGCCCTGTTCATCGTGGTGATCTTCACCTCGAACGCGCTTTCCGTGCGCTTCTTCGCGGAAACCGAATTCTGGTTCTCTTTCATCAAAGTGGCGGCCATCGTGCTGTTCATCCTCATAGGCGGTTGCGCGGTGTTCGGCGTGCTGCCGATTCAAGGGTATGACCATGCGCCGCTATTCGAGAACTTCGTGAAGGACGGATTGTTCCCCAACGGGTGGATGCCGGTGTTCACCACCATGCTGACGGTGAACTTCGCCTTCTCCGGCACCGAGCTGATCGGCGTAACGGCCGGCGAGACCAAAGATCCTGACAAAGCCATCCCGAAGGCGAGCCACACCACCCTGTTCCGTCTCGTCATCTTCTTCATCGGTTCCATCGTGGTCATGGCTTCGCTGATTCCTTGGCAGGACGCCGGTGTGGACGAAAGCCCCTTCGTACTGGTGTTCAACTCCATTGGTCTGCCTTTCGCCGGCGACGCGATGAACTTCGTTGTGCTCACCGCGATTCTTTCGGCTGCGAACTCCGGGTTGTACGCCTCCACACGCATGCTGTGGTCCTTGGCGAACGAAGACATGATCCCACACAACATCGCCAAAACCAATAGCAGGGAGTGCCGATGACCGCGCTTCGCCTGAGCATGATCGGCGGTCTGCTGGCATTGCTGTCCAGCGTCGTGGCCGCTTCCACGGTTTATCTGGTATTGGTGTCCGTGTCCGGTTTGGCCGTCGTGATCGTGTGCTTCCAGCAATTCGGGCCATCCGACAGGTTACGGACAAGCCGATCATCGTGTATCCGAACAACGGTGACATCTACGATCCGAAAACCAAAACCTGGTCGCCTAATCCCACCGGTTCCGAACCGGCCTTCGCCCATCTGGTACCGCAATGGATCGACGCGGGAGCCCGACTCATTGGAGGATGCTGCCGAACGACTCCAGACGATATCCGAACCATAGCGCATGCCGCTTCGGCGAACGTCTGACGAGCAGCAGAGATAGCTAACCGGACCTTAACCGGACCTATATACTGGCAGGTGTGATGAATTCTCAAGGATATGCGGTAGTCGACTTCGAAACCACGGGTTTAAGTCCCGCAAAAGGCGACCGGGCCATCGAAATCGGCCTGGTGCATGTGGCTCCGGACGGTACGCTCGAAGACGAGCATGAGACGCTGATTCATGTCGATCGCAGTGTCGGCGCCTCATGGGTGCATCACATTACCGCACGCGAACTGCTGCATGCTCCCGATTTCGAAGGTATCGCGCATGAGCTGCGCGACCTGCTCGCCGGACGCGTGTTCGTGGCACACAACGTGTCGTTCGATTCACGGTTCCTACTTGCGGAATACTCGCGTATGGGAGCTTCCATTCCGGTCGATCAAAGCACCATGCTGTGCACGATGAAACTGTCGCGTTCCCTGATCGGACGGGGCAAGCTCGCCGACTGCTGCGAGTATTTCGGCATTGCCAACGAGGATGCGCATAGCGCGTTAAGCGACGCTCACGCCACCGCCATACTGCTCGGACGACTGTTGGAAGCCGACCCGAAATGGCCCGGCTTCCAACGTCGGCTGGACGCGGCCGGTGCCGCTGCGGAACAATGGCCCACATTCGCAACCCTGCCGAAGAAGGAATGGCTGCCGCGCGGCACGCATCTTGCGTAGTGACGACGGGCACTGAAACGCTGATTGGCGCTTATGAGAACAGGAATTTGATTTCGGCGAAGAACTCACGGACCATATTGTTGACCAGCATGTCCTTCGGGGAACTTGTCGCGATGCCCTGCGCCTGCTTCAGACCATTGGCATGTGCGATCTGCAAGGCACGGAACATGTGGAAATCATTGGTGACGATACCGACCGAAGCGTTCTCCTGCCGCATGAGCTTCTTGCTGTTGACGATGTTCTCCATAGTGGATTCCGACTTGGACTCCTGGATGATGCGGTTTTCCGCAATCCCATGCTTCTGCAGATAATCGGCCATGCCCTGCGCTTCGGCGAACGGCTCGTTATGGCCCTGACCGCCGGAAACAATGCAGATGGTATCCGGATTCTCCTCCAGATAATCGATGGTTCTGTCCAGCCGATAGCGCAACGCTTTGCTGGGGCCTGACTCGCGCACCTGCGCGCCAAGCACAATCACATAATCAAGATCCGGCTCGCCCTGAGCGTTCATATTGCCGATGATGCAACCCTCTATTGTGCAAAACGCGACAATGCCGATGGCCACCACAGCGATGATGGCGCCCCTGATGATCCGGGGAAGCGCCACCCACCAGTGACATGCGATGCCAATCGCCAGCAATGCGAAAACAACGGCGAGAACCAGCCAGACCTTCCAAAATCCCGTGCCCGAATGCGTCCTCAACACGGCGAACGCGTAGGCCGCCGACAGCAACGCCAGCGCAACACACACCACAATCGCCAGCCGTCGCAGCATCATCTTCATCGCAAGCCTCGTGTCGTCATCGTCCTACATCACTTCATACCGTGTATCAGCGTAATGAAATCATTCCCGCAGAGTGCCGTACCGTGCCCGAATGCGAACGATTCTTTCGCATTTGCCCTGAGCGCATCTTCGATAGGGGCGAGGTATAGGATGGTTGCATGACTTGTGAAACACCTACCATCCGTCCGTTGCGTCGCACCGATTTTCCCGCTTTGGAAGAGCTGATACGGCTCGCATGGTACGACGATGGCAACGATTCACACAACACGCATGACGAGGTCGGACAGACGTCAGGCCCAGACAAGCATCGCGCCGAACTACGCAAGGCGACCCGTCTGCGCAACATGCATCGACTTGCCGCAATCGACATGCAGGATTGCCTGGCCCGCACCACCAAAGCATACGTTGCCGAACTTAATGGGCAGGTGCTCGGCGTGATTCTCGGATCGCTGCGTTCGGATATCACCGGTCGGCAGCGGACACGCCATATGCTGCGCCGACATTGCCTCACGTTGCCGTTGCTGGCAAGCCACGAGGGACGTCACGGTCTGCTTGCGCAGCTGGCCATTCTGCAGGCCGACGAGGCGTTGAAACATGACGCGGGCAAGGAGTACGAGGCCGAAGTGGTGCTGTTCGTCGTTTCCCCGGCCGCACGAGGCATGGGAGTGGGGCGCAGACTGTTCAACCATATGCTTGGCGTATTCCATGACGCCGGCCTGCGCGAATACTTCCTGTTCACCGACAGCACATGCGATGTCGGCTTCTACGACCATCGCGGACTAATCCGCAAAGCCGAACGTGATGACCGGAACGATGGTTCCTCGCGGCCGAATCCGACAGACAGCTCGTCCAGCGGGTTGACGGTCGGCACGACAAGCCTGTTGGCGGATGACGAGCCCATGTCTTACTTCCTGTACGAAGGACGTTGCTGAAGTCATTCCCCACTGAAACAGTGCTTGCTCAAGCAAGAAGCCACACATTTTGGACTGGATGCGCGGCTTCTTGGCTTTCCCACATGGCATCATGCATGCCAGCGAGCGGCGAATTTCCTATGCGTTGAGGAGCGAAAACGGCCGGAACTCGGAGCATGGAACATTTTCGGCAACAATAGGCCGTATAATGGCGCGCGTCGTTCCTGCCCGGGCCGCGCAGGTCGAGGAACGGCCCACGGCGACCGCCGCGATCTCCAACTCACGGTGCGCGGCGTCAACCAAGGCAAGGATTCATCATGGCAGAGCCATCCTCTGAAACGATTACCCAAAAACCACGCATCCCGATGCTGAAGCATGCTCCGCAAACAACGGAGGAAACACGCAGATCCCTGAAATGGCGTGTCGTCGACATCGCCGTCGGAGCGGCCGTCGGCGTAATGTCCGGCGTGATGTTCTGGGTGTTCGATGGCATGTCCTATGGCTTGTTTCCTTTACTGACCCTGATACTTCCAGGCTCCGCGGCACTGCTGCACGCATTGTTCTATTTCCCCGCCACACTGAGCTTGCTGATCGTACGCAAACCGGGCGCGTCGGCCTACGTGCTGTTGGTCGCCTCGTTCGTCGAAGTGGTGCTTGGTACGAAATACAGTGTGAGCCTGGTGGTGATCGCGCTTGTGCAGGCGCTTGCCGCCGAAGCGGTGTTCGCGGTGTTCCGCTACCGTCGTTGGACGCTTGGCGTCACGTTGCTGTCGGCCGTGGCGATCGGCATTGTATACAACTTCTACCTGTTGTTCTTCTATTACCAGGCGTTTTCGTTCTTCAGTCCGCGTGGACTCATCGGCATGGCATGCGAGTTGCTGAGCGCGGTCGTATTCGCCGGGTTCGGTTCGTGGGTCCTCTACCGAGCCTTGGCCAAGTCGGGAGTCCTCACCCGCTTCGCCTCCGGACGATGACGCATGCTCGGGGGAATTTACTTTGATTGGTCGGCGTGCCGGAATGTGAACCAGGCGAGGAGCTGCTGCTCGCTGACGGGCTCGAAATCCCACGCATCAAGCCCCACATTCACGCTGAGCGGATCGGTGCCGTCGGGAATGCCTTGATGCGTATGACCATAGAGCAGCCAACCTTCGGTGGTCGGCGCCACATCGGCGAACTTGTTCCAGTTTTCCGGCCAGTTGCCGTGTTCTTCGGCCAATGCCGAGAGCCTGGGGAAGTGGCTCATGCCTATGGTCTGCCGTGCGGTTGCGGCCGTCGGCTTGCCGGAGCCGTCGAGAACGGGAAGCTCCATGTCGATCTCGCGGTAGTCATCGATGGTCTCGAACACGTCCTCGTATAGCGCGTCATTGGAGCGGAGACGGAAGTTGCGGTCGTGGTTGCCGATGATCAGGTGCAGATGGCGGCAGTTGATGCGGCGTAGACAGTCGAGCGTGTGCTCGACGGTGCAACGGTAGGAGAGATCGCCGAGAATCCATAGCTCGTCATCACGCCCGACGGTCTCGTTGATGTTGCCGATGATGGTGTTCTCATGGCGTGTGATGTCGCAGATTGCTTTGAACGACGTCTGATTGTCGCGTACGTATTGTTGATCCATGCGTGCGCGGCGGCGCGACCCTGCGCCTGCCAGACATCACGGTATTCGGTGCGGAGCCTGCCATTGTTCAGGAATCCGCGCAGTGCGGTGACCAGAGGGTGGCCGAAATGCGTGTCCGAAGTGAAATAGCGCATGTGATTCCTTACGGTATGCGGTTGCTGGATGTTTTTATCAATGATAGAGCGCAACATCACGCGAATGACTCTCCCCAAAAACGCTTGTTGGCTTGTTTGTGGCACCGTTTGGCGATTATGGCGAGTATGAGCGTTGGAATTCCAACGCTCATGCTTCGGGTTTTGGCGTTCGGCTGCCACATTGCAAATTCTGTGAATCTAGAGTTTTAGTAATCCAGATATGGAATATTAGCAAAACATGTCAATAAGATATAAAATGATAAAAAATAGTGATTGGAGTGGCAATGGTAGTTCAGCTTGCGACACGTGTTGATGATGATCAGGCGGAAGAGTTCCGTGAAACGACAAAGAAGCTCGGTCTTTCCACGGCTGATGCGCTGCGTATGTTCGTCTCGTCCTTTAATGAATATCAGGGGTTCCCATACCAGGTACGAGTTCGACAGGTTGCGGAACCGTTCGAGAATGAACGGGAGGCTTCTGATTTCGCTAATGATTTGTCGATGAGGATGATCGCTGATGAGGAGGGGTGAGATCTGGACTGTGCTGGCTGATGGTTACGCGAGAAAGCCTCGGCCGGTTGTCGTTGTGCAGAATGACGAAATCGAGGGTTTTGACTCTACCGTGGTATGCCTGATGATTTCTTTTACGTCGGATGATATGACTACCCGGGTTAAAGTTCCTCCTACTGCGCAGAATGGTTTGATTAAAATAAGTTGGGTGATGACGGAGAAGATTCTTGCAGTGCACACTTCGGCATTGGGCCAACGCATTGGAATTTTGGAAGATGATGTCATGCGCCAGGTGGAAAAGAAACTTGCACATGTTCTAGCTCTATGAAAGCGCTTGATGTGATTTCGCGGGTCGCTATGCCGCAGCAGATAGCGGAGATTGCTCGTCCTATCGCGCTGCGGCATCATGTCAATGAACTGTACCTGTTCGGTTCCATGGCTCGAGGGGAGGGGCATGCGGATTCGGATATCGATTTCATCTATCAGTTTGACGACACCGCCAATCCAATGATTGATGAGTGGGCTTTGCGTGATGATCTTGCATCGACTTTTGGTCGGGAGATCGACTTGGTGAAAAAACGATACATTACCACTGAACTGCAGGACAGACTGGCTGAAATGCAGCGTGTGATATTCGTCAATTCCATAACCTCCAATCCGATGTTCCGCATTATCTGAGGTGTGTCATATTTATCATTTTCTTCGATACTGGGCTTTCTCATGACAATGAGATTCGGGGAGCTGACAAATATTGGTCAGGTGGCTGTGTCTAATGCCACCGTTTAGGATGACATAATCCCCAGAAATAGTTATCATTCGACTCAGCTTGTTTTATAAGCATGGATGAATATGTGGAATTCTTTTTTATTCCATCGATTAAATCCATGAGAACAATAAGAGATTTCCAGACGGAGCGGTCTTCATAAGCATATGAGCCATAGCGCTCAGCTGTGGCATCAAGGACTGGGGGAGGAAGGACAATCTCCCTGTTCCAAAGACGGCAATGGTGCGAGCAAATGTTGCGTAGATACACCATGCTGTGAATGATTTGCGCAGCACGTTGACGATTTTTCCCTAGAGAAAGCGACTGATTGAGTTCGTCAACAGCTGTTGTGTTGGTATGCAATGAAATCATTTTTGAGAGAGTGTCAAAGGGCATCGCCTCGACCGCCGCCCATATGGGAATAGGCTCGTTGTTATTCCGATAATGGCGAATGCATACTTCGCTGGAACGTTCAAGCCATTTGTGAATGTTCTCAATTAGAACTTCTCTGGCTTCGGTGCCATCGGAATATTTGATTGTCTTATATGAGCTGAGTTCCGTGTAGGAGTAGGCTCCTCCGTTTTGAGCAAGGTAGTAAGCGAAATGGGCCCGAAGCGTTTGTTCTAAGGATGATGTTCCACGAAGGATGAGTAGACGTAGCTGTTCATCCATCAAATAAGGAATCATGAAATCCTTAATGTGCGTTCCATTTCGAAAGCGATTATTGCCATGAGAAGGATCAATCTGAAAGGCTCGGAAGTAGCCGGACAATCTGTAATAGTTGCAATCAAGGAGGACGGTGCTGAAATCGGAGAATCCGGTGATATCCAAGCCGCGTTCTTCGACTAAAAGCGTCATCATTTCCTGTATTGTTTTTGGCTGCTTCGTCATGGCGTATCCTTGTGCGACTTGATAAAAAAAAGAGCCCCCGGATTTGAGCATTGTTAAGAGGCTTGGAGGCTACTGTTATTAGTTACGATAGCATAGTTGGTTCGCTTGGTCGATTCGAGCGTGTCTCAAGGAATGCTCTACCGTTGTTACAGAGAAGAAGAGACCCACCGCGTTTCAGGACGTAAACGTAGCCTTGGGTGGGCGCTGATACACAGAACTGTACATCCCTGGGCAAGTGAACGTGCCGTACATGAACAGAATATGTAATCAAGATGTTGGTACGCGAGAATGCATGAAAGTGCGCGAACGCATTCTGACGGATTACTAACCTAGATGCAGGTTCTATCTGTTGGAACCCCTGTCGCGCTCGCGAAGAAAACGTGGCTCATAGTGAATGCAGATTGGGCAGCGTGCAACTATTCAGGTGTTATCTACGAACGTATATACAGCGTCAATTGGCTTTATTACTATTGCCGTAGGCAAATTCAACCGGATATCTCTGAGCATTCTTCGCAAGCTTATCGAGGATTATCTCGTCAAGGTCAAATCCAAATTTGTCAGATAGCATGATGCAATACATGAGTACATCTGCTATTTCCTCATGAATATGTTCGATATTGCTGTCTTGTGGCTCGTCGTTCCATTGAAAACATTCCAGAAGTTCTGCGGCCTCAATGCTGATAGATTTGGCAAGATTGCCGGGAGTGTGGAATTGAGACCAGTCCCGCTCTGCTACGAATTTACGGATCGCGTTGATGCTTGAATCGGAAATCATAATACGTAAGTGTATGTCGAATCTTTTCTGAAGGCCTCTCTCGGGTGCATAATGAGCATATGACGAAGAGCGCGCTTCCAAAGCCAATCATTATAGATTTGCCGTATCAGAGCATTGATGACAAAGCAGAAATAGAGAAAGCCTTTGTCGAGCAATTGGGATACGAGACATTATCTGCTGTTGAGCGTGAGACTTTGCACTATATTTTCGATTATCCAACGGTGTATGTGGTTCATTCAAAGAAGAGGAATCAGCATACTTTACGTCCCGAATATACGGTGTATGTGGGAGAGACGAATAATATTCGTAGTCGAACAATGCAGCATCTGAGGGAAGATCCCAAAACGAGAGTTGATTGGAAGGAATTTCAAGAAAATTTGCAGAGCGACGCTAGTTCTGTGTGGCAGTATGTCATTGGCAATCCGCATTTCAACAAATCTCTGACTTTGGACGTGGAGAACCGGCTGATGCATTATCTTCTTGGCTCTGATGCAGTCAAGAATTTGAACAATCGTCGCACCAATGCGCAAGGCGACTACTATACGCAGGATGAATTCAACCAGATTTTCTCGGACATCTGGATGGAACTGAACCGACAGGATCCGGAACTATTTCCGGCTGAGGAGATTATTCGCGATTCTGCACTTTTTAAAGCATCGCCTTTTCACCAATTGAGTGATGATCAGATAGCTGCGGAGGAATCGATTATGGACGCGCTTTCTGAAGCTCTTGCCGGCTCTGGTGATTCAGCCGATTCCGGTTTATCGAGACTGATTTTCGTGCAAGGCGTTGCGGGTACTGGAAAGACGGTTTTGCTAAGTCACCTGTTTTATCGCATAGCAACAGAAATGGATATCAATGGGCGCATCAATGACGAAGATGATGAAGATATTCTGGAAACCGATTCATCACTAAAAATCAGTAAGGAAGATCGCAGAAAAGCATATATCCTTGTCAACCATAACCAGCAAATGCACGTCTATAACCAAATTGCAAGCAAATTAGGTTTGCAGAAACATTTTGGCGAGGTGGCTCTTAAACCGAGTCAATTCATCAATCGATTTAGTGAGAAAACAACAAGTAATCGAGCTATTGCGGACAAGCCCCGAGGCAAAGCCGATGTAGTGCTTGTTGATGAAGCTCATCTGCTGTTGACGCAGGGTGACCAAGGATACTCGGGCAAGAACATGCTGCACGATTTATTGCGTCGTGCGAAAGTGGTTATTGCGGTATTCGACCCGAATCAGATTTTGCAAACTTCGCAGCGTTGGAGCGAAGAGGATCAGGACATGCTCTTTCCGCAGCAAGCAGAAAGCGACGTGCAAAAAACTGCTGCTGGCTATAGCGGGCAGTTGGAGCGATTTGTGCCATTGAATATGTGGGGTGATCACTATTTGCTAAGTCGCATATGCTTGCATAGGCAATTTCGCATTGCTGCGGATGATGCGACGATTCGATGGATTGATGATTTCGCTGATGGTAAGAGAATAGGTCGTATTCCTCAAGACATTGGGGAGAAGGATAGAAAAACAGGCGAATATGTCCGCGAGCCATTTGAAATCAGAGTATTCGATTCGCCGGTTGGACTGTTTAAAGCCATAAAGGAGAAGGCATATCTAAAGGCTTCAGGCGTTGACGGATGCGGGCTTTCTCGTGTGGTTGCTACGTATGATTGGGAGTATAAGGGCGGCAAAATCAACGATTCCAGTCCCGATGGTCTTTGGAATGTTGAGATGCATCGCGATGCACAGGGAGTATGGCGCATGGGAGCGGCTCCGGGAATGCAGAGAGGATACGATGCGTTTAATCCTGATGGAAGAGCTGATTATTTCTGTCATCCATGGAATTACGAAATCAAGGTAGGGGATAAGGGTCTTTCCCTAGATGCTGTCTGGGCGGAAAGTCCGCATACGCTTAATGAAGTAGGATCAACGTTCTCTATTCAAGGGTTTGATCTTAATTATGTAGGTGTCATCATTGGACCGTCGGTTACCTATCGCGAAGGGAAAATCGTTTTTAACGAAAAGGCAAGTTGTAATAAACGTGCAGTGAGTAAGAGGAACGGCTCAATCAGCTACGCGCAATCCAATCTGCGTAATGAACTGAATGTTCTGCTCAAACGCGGTGTGCATGGATTGTATTTATTCGCCGTTGATCCTGAACTGCAGGCCGCTCTCAAAGAAGCTGCCAGTAAGTAATTGCTTGACTGTACTTGATGTTCGTCTATGTTCATCTTTGAGTTTATCCAGCCGATGCGTATGCAATGTTGAGCGATACATAACCGTCCGAAAAGAGGCCGCCATGAAATACGGAATGAGAAAACCCAGCTGGAAGAAGAGCCTGTCCGCGCGTACGAAAGGCCGTGTCACCCGCGCGGTCAAGAAAGCGTTGATTCCCGGCTATGGCAAGAAGGGCATGGGGTGGTTGCATCCCAAGCGCAAGCTGTACAACACAATCTACAAGAAGACCACGTTCAGCCTGTTCGACCTGTTCAAGTAGTCGGTAATCGGGTAATCGCTAGAACAGATCATCATGCGACCCGGTCCGTGTGAGCACGAGTTGCAGTTCCTGCTTTTCCACGCGATAAATCACAAGCCAGTCACCCTCGATATGGATTTCGCGATATCCTTTCCAATTTCCAGTCAGCGGATGGTCGCGGTATTTTGTGCTGAGTAGTTGCTTGTTCTGAGCCATGAGTGCGTCAATGGCTTGTTTAAGCTTATCGGGACTATAGTGTTTTTTGAGCAGAACCTTGAAATCCTTCTTGAACTGTGTTGTACGAAAGACCGATTTAAGCATCCAGCAGATCCTTCATCAACGCATCCGTGCTGGTGAAGGATTCTCCGTCATGGGTTTCCGCTTGGCGGCGTGCCTCAATGCTGGACGGATTGTCCCTGGTGATCTTGAAAGGCATGCCGTTTTCGCGGATTGATTGGCGCAGAAAGATGTTGATTGCCGTTGACAGATCCATGCCCATATCGGCATACAGTTCCTTTGCCTCTCGCTTGATCGCTGGGTCCGTGCGGAAACTAATCGTCGCAGTGTCGCTCATGGTTGCTCCTAATCATATGCAGGTAACAGCTACAAGCAATTGTAGTGCGAATGTCATGCTGTTATCTATACACTAGATCATGCCATACGGGAGCACATTCCGTATAGCGGAATCTTCTACGTTCGTAATATCGCATTTATACTTCGGGAAAGGGTGATCAACGTTTTGGAATCCATGCTGGCAAGCGTTGCGGTCATTCCTGCAACGTGAATTGGAAGGGACCGTCCGCCACGGAACCGACGCGCATGCGGGCGCCGAACCGACCTTCGCGCACGGGAACATCGCCCGACCGCAGCGCTTCATTGAACCGGATCCATATCAGATTCGCATGCTCATCATCGGCATCATGAGATACTAGCTGCGGCCTGCCGACCGCGGGACGCCGCAGTATGGTGAGCGGCTGTGGAATCGACAGAATCTCGCCGCGCATCTCCTGAACAGACAGCGACAGTCTGCCCTGCGGACAATCGAAACAGCGTAGCGTGAGCACACGATGCGCCATCCGTGCAAGCGTTCCCTCATCATCATCGGGCTCCACTTCAATGGTCAGCACCAATCCGGGCCCGATCTGCGCCATGTCGAATGTCGGATCCGGTGTGCCCAACTCGTTCAATACGATGGCGCTCGCCTCGGACACGCGTTGCAGGGAAACTTTCATAACGACCAAGTGTACGGCAGCGGATCGGACGACCGTCGCATGGAAAAAACGGCTGGACGGCGGTAGATTGGGGTGTTATCTACCGGCGTCCAGCCGTTTTTCCACGAGTCGGATGGCGTCAGCTCTTTGCGTCGAACTTCTGCGCTTCCGGCACGGAACCCAGCGATTCCTCGTTGTTGTTCCACTCGGTGGACCAGCCGTCCACGAACGCGCTCTGCACCTTGTCCCACTTGCCGGTGCCCTGTGCGTATTCGACCAGCGCGGAGGCGATGTCGTCCTGCCACTGCTGATCCGGAATGGTGAAGCTGCGCACTTCGGTCTTGCCGTCATTGCTGTAGGCTCGGGCGGCCTCGGTCAGAGGATTGTCCGGCTGGTAGTCATCGGTGAACGTGGTGAACGGTACGGAGAATCCCATGTCCTTGGACAGGATCTTCTTGGCTTCGTTGTCGGTGATCATCCACTTGATGAAGTCGAGCGTGGCCTTCTTGTCCTTTTCGGAGGCGTTCTTGTTCACCGCCCAGCTCGCGTCATACACTCCTACGGGGCCGCAATCCTCCTCGCCCTTGATGCCCATGTAGTAGGGGAGCATGCCCAGGTCCTCATCGGCCACGTCATTGCCCTTGATCTGCGAATACGCCCACACGCCGTTCGGGTAGAACGCCACCTGGCCGAGCGCGAATTCGGAGGTCACGTCATCGTAGGTCTTGGAGCTCACCATGCTTGCCTCGGTTGGGCTGGTCTTGAGCTGCAGGTCGAACATGTCCTTGTAGTTCTTGAGATACGTGCCCTTGATGGTCTTCGAGAACGTGGTGTTCGCGTCCCGATACTCGTAGTAGAGCGGCAGACGCGTCATATGCGCAGCGAATCGGTACGTGTCGGAGGCATCCAAGCCCGGGGTGGCGAACGCGCCGTCGACGCCGAGGTCGTCCTTGTGCTGCTCGATGGATTCCGCCACCTGCTTCAAGGTCTTGTAGTCCTTGATGTCATCGGCGGACTTGATCACCGCGTAGCTCTTGGCGCAATAATCCTTGATGATCTTCTTGTTGTAGATGATGCCGTACCATTCGGCGGCGTACGGCAGGGTGTACGAATTGCCGTCGATGGTGTACGAGTAAGCCTTGCCGGTATCGTTGAGCAGTTTGAACACGTCGGTGTCCTGCAGCGGTTCGACGTACTTCTGGTACTTGGCGAACTGGTCGAAGCCGGCGACGTTGAACATGGTTGGTGCGTTGTCCTTGGCCAATTCGGATTTCATGGTGGCATCGTATGTGCCGGCGGCTCCGGTCTGGATGTCCACCTGCACGCCGGTCTTCTTGGTGTACATGCTGGCCAGTTCCTTGTACTGGTCCACGACCTCGGCCTTGTTGTTCATGAAATACACGTGGCCCTTGCTGGAATCGGCGCTGCTGCCGCCGCAGGCCGCCAGCGATGTTCCCATGGCGAGTGTCGCCGCGATGGCGACGATTCGTGTGATGTTGCGGTTCATGATGTGCTCCTTTGTTTGGTTGTTGAATGCGAATTGCGGTTGATGGGGTCCGGTCAGCCGAGCGCGATCCACGCGGTGGTGTCCTGCGGCAGACGGCCGTCGTCGGTGAGGGGTCCGGAGACGAGCAGGATATCGCCTGCCGGCAGTTCGGCCGGTTCCGCACCGAAGTTGGTGACGCTGGCCCAGCCGTTGGCCCTACGGAAGGCGATGGTGCCGCCGGTGTGCCCCTCGGCGCCGTCCGGCTTGCCGGAGGACCGGTCGCAGTCGAGCCAGGTCAGGGTCGTGTCGGCCGTCATCCATTCGTGACGCAGTCCGAGCGCCTTGCGGTATAGGTTGAGCATGGAGCCGGAGTCCGTGTCCTCCCTGTCTACGGCGTAGTCGGCGAACCATTGCGGTTGCGGAAGATGCGGCTTCTCGCACGGATCGCCCGCCTGGCTCGCGTCCACGCCGGCGCCTTCATGCTTGGTGGCGGGGGAGAAGCCGAAGGTCGGCGTCCCGGCCTTCCAAGGCAGCGGGACGCGGCAGCCGTCGCGGCCCTTTTCGATCTGGTCTCGGACGCGGTTGAACGCGGTCGGATCCTCCAACTCGTCCCACGGGATGTCGGCGACCTCTGGCAGGCCGAGCTCCTCACCCTGGTAGATATAAGCGGAACCTGGTAGCGCGAGCTCCATCAGGATGGCCGCACGCGCACGCTTCGTGCCGAGCTCGCGATCCTCATGGTAAGAGGTACCGTTGCGCAGCAGCCAATCCTTGGCAAGTTGGTGGTGGGCTGCAGCCGGCACCTGCGGCAGCCCATAGCGGCTGACGTGGCGGGGGATGTCGTGGTTGCTCATTACCCATGTGGAGGTGGAGCCGGAGCGTTCCGCAGCGGCGATGCCTTCTTCGATGGCGAGGTGCATGTCGTTGCGAATCCAGTCTTTCTTGGCGAATTCGAAGTTGAACACTTGGCCGAGTTCTTCGGGCGAGGCATACCGGTATTGATGCTCCGGAGGTACCCAGGCTTCGGCGACGGCGAATGCCGGCGGATCATACTCGTTGAACACCTTGCGCCATTCGCGATAGATGTCGTGCACTTCGTTCCTGTCATACAGCGGATGCGTGCCGTCGGCGCAATGCATCTCGCCTCCGATGATTTTGAAATCATCGAGATCGTCACGGTCGAGATCCTTAGCCAGGCCGTGCGCCACATCCACGCGGAAGCCGTCCGCTCCATGGTCGAGCCAGAAGTGCAAGGTCTTGATGAAATCGGCGCGCACGTCCGGATTCTTCCAATTCCAATCGGGCTGTTCGACGGTAAACATGTGCAGATACCATTGTCCGTCGGGCACTCGAGTCCAAGCGGATCCACCGAAGCTGGCAATCCAGTTGGTGGGTGGCTCGTCGCCGTTCGGTCCTTTGCCGTCACGGAAAATATAACGGTCTCGCTCCGGTGAGCCGGGGCCTGCGGCAAGCGCGGCCTTGAACCATTTATGCTGGTTGGACGAGTGGTTCGGTACGATGTCGACGACTATTTTGATGCCTGCCGCATGTGCGGTTTTGGTGAGATGGTCGAAGTCGTCCATGGTGCCGAGTTTCGGGTCGACGTTGCGGTAGTCGTCCACATCGTATCCGCCGTCTGCCAGTTGAGACGGATAGAACGGGCTGAGCCAGATGGCGTCCACGCCGAGTCTTTTTAGATATGGGATTTGTTGTGCGACTCCTGCGATGTCTCCGAGGCCCGACCCGGTTGTGTCTTTGAACGAACGCGGGTAGACCTGATAGACGACCGCCTGCTTCCACCAGAGTGATGGATCGTCAGCGATGTGCCGCTCGTTGGCTTCGTTGCTCATTGGGTTGTCTTCCTTCATTGGATGCATTGTGATTTTGTTATGGCTTTTTATGGAAGCGTTTTCACTAGTTCATTCTGTTGAGAACGCTCTGTTTTGACGATTAGAATCACTTCGTTCTCGTCTTCGTATTGCTTAAAATGATAGCGCTTTCATTCTGTGAATGCAATAATTGTTTTGTTATGGCGTGTCTGCTTGTGAAATCAACGATTCTGCTAATATGAAAGCGCTGGATAAACAATGGGAAACTGGAGTGGATATGGCACGAGCCACCATCGCCGAAGTAGCGGAACTGGCGGGAGTATCTCAGGCGACGGTTTCGCGGGCATTGCGAGGTGTTGGCAAGGTCGCTCCGAAAACGCGTGCCAAAGTTGAGGCAGCTGCGGACCGGTTGGGCTTTACCTTATCTAAAAGCGCATCGTCTTTGGCGTCCGGGAAAACCATGCGGGTTGTCCTGCTGTTTTCCGGCAAACTCAACGAATGGTTCAACGCCAACGTGTTGCAGGGCGTGTGCGAAGTGTTGGAACCGGAAGGCTACGACGTGTCGCCCACATTTGTCACAGGCAGACAGGAGACGGAGCGTTACTTCGCACAATTGCCTAAAAATCGCAATGCTGACGCGATCATCATTTCGTCGTTCCAACTCGACGAATCCGCACGTGAGAAACTGCGTGTCACCGATATGCCGACGGTCGGTGTGAACATTCCAGCCGAATCGTTCTGCGACGCAGCCATCGGTGTTGACAACTACGATGGCATGTCCAAGGCGGTGCGTCTGCTCAAATCGCTTGGACACCAGCGCATCGCTTTCGTCGTTGATTACATTCCCGACGACATGGTCTACAGCACCAGCCAGCGTATGGAAGCGTTCTTGGAAGCGGCTGAACAAAACGGTTACGACGATGAGTATGCCTACGTCATAACCGCGGACGAGCATGATGCGCCATTGTCGAAAGCGGACCTTGCTGCGCAACTGGTGGCGAAATTACTGTCATTGCCACACATGCCAACCGCCATCTGTGCCGAAACCGATCAAGTGGCAATCGCAGTCATCAAGGAACTCGGCAAGCAACAATTGCATGTTCCTGAAGATATCTCCGTCATAGGGTTCGATGATGCCGACATCGCACAGGCGGCGAATCTGACCACCGTTCGACAGAATCCGCTGGAAATGGGACGCAACGCCGCCCGTAAGACGTTGTCCCTTCTGCGTGGACAGACGCCAGACGCATCCTATGAATCGCAGGAGGCCACGCTGATGTTGCGTGACACCACCAGACGCGTGGCGACCGACCGTTCGTGACGGTTCTTCCGTATTCTCCGAACGGAATGAACGCAATATGGAAGGATATGGGCCCATGTAGCCTATGTGCCCTATGATGCGTTGAAGGAAACCGGTCTTCGGAAAACCGAGACGGTGGTCGAACCATACGAAGACATCGAAAGACATTCGGCAGGGCATGGGCAAAATCAACGAAAACAGCGCAAAGTCAACGAAAACGAAGAATGTGACGCCCGCGGTCACGCCATGGGGCAAGAACCGTGTGAAGAACACCGAAACAGGCAAGCACGTACTCATCATGCCGGGCATTGGATACACCGTAGACCGACCGCTGCTGTACTGGGCAGCGCAGGCGCTTGCGGCCAACGGATGGTTCGTGGACCGGCTCGACCTGAAACTGACGGAAAGCGTCGAGTTTCCGGAAATGATCGCCTGCATGGAACGCGTGGTCGACGAATGGCGCAAGGCGGCACTCGAACATGCTGCCGAATCGGGTGAGGAGCCGCATTTGCTGGTCGTCACCAAATCGCTCTCCACACTCTCATATCCGCATTCCGCAAAGCTAGGATTGCGCGTGGTGCTGCTCACCCCGGTACTCAATCCGCCGCCATTCGACAAGCACAAGTCGGTCATTCCCGCGCCGCTGCCGGGAACTGCCGGCAGCCCGATGCCGCTAATCTGCGCAGGTGACGCCGACCCATACTACGATGACGCCAAAGCGCATCTGCTCACCGACCATGTGCGCACGTATGCTGGTGCCAATCATTCCATCGAAGTGCCGGACGATTGGCAGACATCGCTCGACTATCTGAAACAGGTCACGCAGGCCATCGTCGACTACGCCGGCTGAAAAGAACGAGACGGAATATGCGCATCGTATTGCAGAAGGTCAGCGAAGGATCCGTCGACGTGGTCGACGAGACAAGCGGAGAAGTCGACACCACATTCGAACCACAGCATATAGGCATCGGCTATGTGCTGCTTGTCGGAGTGGAAGATACGGACGGAGCGAAACAAATCGACTGGCTCGCCCACAAAATCGCCAACCTGCGCGTTTTCGAAGACGAGAACGGCAAAATGAACCGTTCCATCCACGACGTGGACGGCAGCGTGCTGTCGATATCCCAGTTCACGCTGTATGCGGACGTACGCAAAGGCAACCGGCCAAGCTTCGTGAAAGCAGGCGCGCCCGACCATGCCGAACAGGTATGGCATGCGTTCAACGACGCGTTGCGCGCGCAGGGACTCGACGTCAAAGAAGGCAGATTCGGCGCCCACATGCGCGTAAGCCTTACCAACGATGGTCCGGTCACCATCATTTTCGACACCGACGAGCTCGGCATCTGAACCGCGCCGCATATCTGATGGTTGACATAGGGTTGGGCGCATGGGAATAGAGAATGACCGCAAACTGGTCGTCAACTGCCTGCCGCTGACCGAGGCCGAACGCGCGCAGTTCACACGCGCCGCAAAAGGCATGCCGCAGGAATTCGTCGGCGACCCGGCACAACGAGGCTCCATGAACTGGACCGCCGAAATACCGGACGAACTCAAAGCGTATGCAACCGCGGTCATCGGCAACATCACGCCCGAAACATGCGCGCAATGCCCCAGACTCGAATGGCTGCAGACCTGGAGCGCCGGCGTCGACAAATACCAGCACCCCGGCATCCTACAGCCCGGATCCATGCTCACCAACGCCACCGGAGCCTACGGACAAAGCGTCTCCGAACACATGTTCGCCATGATGTGGGCCATCATGAAAAACCTGCACATCTACGCCGTCGGCAACCCGAACGCCGCATGGCAGGACGCCGGCCGCGTCATCAGCCCCGACGGCAAAACCGCGCTCATCATCGGCACCGGCGACATCGGATCGCATTTCGCACGCCTATGCAAGAGCGTCGGCATGTCGACCATCGGCATCCGCCGCAACCCCACCGTCGAAGCGCCGGGCATCGACCACATGGTCGGATTCGAATCGCTCGACGACGTGCTGCAATACGCCGACGTGATCGCCATGTGCGTGCCATCCACGCCATCCACACACCACCTGCTCAACGCGGAACGCATCGCAAAACTCAAAACCGACGCCACCGTCATCAACGCGGGCCGCGGTGACGCCATAGACACGCAGGCGCTCGCCGACGCGCTCGCCAACGGCATGATCCGCGGCGCTGGCCTCGACGTGACCGAACCGGAGCCGCTGCCGGCGGCATCGCCATTATGGAGCGAGCCGAAATGCCTGATCACCCCGCATGTGGCGGGCGGCAACCACTTGGAGTCCACCGAACGGCGCATCATCGCCATCGCATTGGGCAACGTGCGCTGCTACGCCAACGGACAATCGCTCGACAACCGCATGCCTCTCAAGGGCTGACGTTCATTAAAAGTGGGTATCCGCTCCTTCGGTCGTCGGCTGAATGGTCCGAATCGGACGGCCTCCGAGATGAACTCTGAAACGAACCACATGAGGAGGTCTATCTGGTCTGAAGGCACATGTACCGCGCCCGGAATACGTCACAAAAACGGGCAAACCCGTATGATGGCAGCCATGGGGAGAAAGGCGGGAGATATGACATTGGACAAATGGCAGCGGATGACCGAGTGGTTCATGACCGCATTGGCGTTGGTGTTTCTGTTCGCGTATTCGTGGGAAGTGCTGGCGAGGACGCATATCGTATTGTGCGAAACGGTGATCAACATCATCTGGATGGCGTTCATCGTCGACTACGTCGTTTCGATTCTGCTGGCGAAGGACAAGAAAGCCTGGTTCAAAGGCAATCTGCTGATGCTGGTGTCCATCGCCTTGCCCATCTTCAGACCATTGAGGCTGCTGCGATTGGTGGCGGTGCTCAACGTGCTCAACCGTACCGGTGGCATGGCGGTGCGTGGGCGCATCACACTGTACACATGCTGCAGCGTGACACTGCTGATGTATATCGGCGCCCTTGCCGAATTGGATGTGGAACGTGGGGTTCCAGGCGCTTCCATCACCGATTTCGGCGAGGCGATATGGTGGTCGTTCGTGACCGTCACCACAGTCGGCTATGGCGATTTGTCCCCGGTGACATGGCAGGGAAGATGCATCGCCATCGGGCTGATGATAACCGGCGTGGCCCTGATCGGCATCGTCACCGCGACACTGGCCTCATGGATAGTCGATCGTGTCCGTGACGAAACCGACAAGCGCGCGGACGAGGCGGAATCGGAAACGGAACAGTTGCGCCACAATGTGCGGGAACTGACGGACACCGTCAACCAGCTACGTGACGACATCGCGCGGCTGCGCAGACCATAGCGGTTCTCATGACTGTACTGCGGAAAATGCGGAAAGAGGCTGAGGCATAGGAAAAGCGCCGGATGAATAACCCGGCGCTTTTCCTATGCCTCACCGTCATACGTCTTACAACCGGAAAGGCGGAGACGCTGCATTGGATTTATTCGCAGGCGACTCCGTCATGGTCGCGATCCAGTTGTGAACGGTAGCCCGGCTGGCCCTGGTAGATAGGCGCGGCGCCAGCGGCTCGTGCCGCGGTGCAGTTCTGGTAGTAGACATCCTGCTGTGGCGCTGGCTGGGGCGCGGGAGCTGGAGCCGGAGCGGGTTCGGGCGCAGGTGCCTGTGTCGTTTGTTGAGTCTGCTGGGCCTGCTCAGCTGACTGTTCGGTTTGCGTCTGTTCGGTCTGCTCGGACTCGGTGGTCTTCTCGGCCGTGGAATCCTTGACCCCCGTGTAGTCGGGCACGGTTTGCGTCGGACAGGAGGACAGCACCTTGGCCATGGCTTCCTTTTCGGCCTGCGTGACCCACAGTGAGTATTTGTGCTTCACGCCGATCTGACGCGCCACGTATTCGCAACGGAACCCCTTGTTGGACGGCAGCCACGTGGCCGCATCGCCATCGGACTTCTTCTGGTTGGCACGCCCCTGCACGGCCAGCAGATTGTACGGATCGTTCGCCAATGCGGTGCGGCGCTCCTCGCTGAGCTTCTGCGCGCCCTTCTGCCACGCATCGCTCAACGCCACCACATGGTCGATCTGCACCGCGGTGGAAGTCTTCTTGCCCTTCTTGAACTTGATGTCCTTGCCAGTGTATGGATCATGCAGTTTTCCGGACTTCACCACGCAATTGTGCGTACGCCACTTGTGCCTCACGCCGGTCAGATCGCGGTTGAGGATATCATTGCGGGTGTCGCAGCCGTTGTGGTCCACGTCGGCCCACGCCTTGCCGAATTGAGTGCGCTTGTACCCGGTTTTCGGCGCGCGGCCCTTGACCTCCAACGAATCCAACACCTCCGTGGCGGACGTGCCGGCCCCGGTGCCATCCGTCGGCTCGTCCGCATACGCCGAACCGACCGGCAATCCGATGGCCAGACTCGCAGCCAGCAATCCGGACAAAACAACCATCATCGAACCATGACGACGCATGATACGCTCCTCACCCTAAAAACCCCTCAAGTAGTACAAGAATATCCCCGGAACGAATTCGAATCGCTTATTTACGGCAGATTTTTCGGCATGCCGAAACCAGTATTTCGCATCCGTCAAGACGTATGGCAAGAATCGGCCGTATGACCAACAGCATCACAGCAATCAAACCGGAACGTCTCGCACAATACGCCAAAGACTTCAACGCCGACCGGGCCAACCTTGTGGCCGCCAACGCCGCGGTGTCCTCGGGCGTGCTCGAAGCCGCCACCGACTACAAAGGCCAGCGCGCGCTGCCACGCGACTTCTCCATCGAACTGAAACAGGGGTCCATCACCAACCAGCGCCGATCCGGCCGCTGCTGGATGTTCGCATCCCTCAACACCCTGCGTTACGAGCTCATGCACCAGTGGGGACTCGACGATTTCGAATTCTCCGAAACCTACCTGTTCTTCTGGGATGCGATGGAAAAATCCAACACGTATCTCGAAAACGTGTTCGCCACGCTCGACGAGCCGACCGACAGCCGCCTGTTCCAGGAGATCAACTACGGGCCGGCCGATGACGGCGGTTGGTGGCAGATGTTCGCCGCCCTTGTAGACAAGTATGGTCTCGTGCCGAAGAGCGCCTACCCGGAATCCGCCAATTCCAAGGACTCCGACGCGTTCAAACAATACCTCAACAGCAGGCTGCGCCAGTTCGCCGCCGACCTGCGCGAACGTTACGCAGCCGGCGCCACGGTCGATGAACTGCGCGCGGTCAAGGACGACGACATGTCCACCGTGTACCGCATGTGCGCCATCTCGTTGGGCGAGCCGCCGGAGAAGTTCGACTTCCTGGCCCGCGTGAGCGACGATGACAAGAAGGACGATAAGAAAAGCGGCGAAGACGAGGCCGACAAGCCGAAAACCGGCAAGGACGAGCGCAGACAGATCCGCGAAACCGGCATCACGCCGATGGAATTCTACAAGAAGTACGTGCCGGTGGACGTCGACGATCTGGTGACGTTGTGCAACGTGCCGATGGCGTCCCGTCCGTTCAACAAGCGTTACCGCATCCGCTACACCGCCAATGTGGCCGAAGCGGGGGATATGGAATTCGTCAACGTGCCGCTCGACGTGTTCAAAAAGGCCGCGGTCGACCAGATTAGCGCCGGACACCCGATCTGGTTCGCCTGCGACTGCACCCAGTTCTCGCTGCGTGCGGCCGGCTATTTCGACTGCGACAGCGTGCGCGTGGACCAGCTGTTCGGCACCGATTTCGACTTCGACAAGGCGCACGGCCTCGAATACGGCGACAGTCCAAGCAACCATGCCATGACCCTCACCGGCGTGAACCTTGACGAGCAAGGCAAGCCGAACCGCTGGAAAGTGGAGAACAGCTGGGGCAAAGACAACGGCGAAGACGGCTACTACGTGGCCTCCGACAAGTGGTTCGACCGCTATGTGACCGAAATCATCATCCGCAAGGAATACCTCGACGACGCCACCCGAGCGCTGCTCGAAACCGAGCCGGTGGAACTCGACCCATGGCAGCCGCTGACCAAACGCTGCCGCTGACGCAACACGGGCGATAACATGCCGCGGTCCGGATCGGGCCGCGGCTTTTGCTGTTCCATCGCGCTGGTATGGTTGCATGAGAACAAACGTACGAACGATGGGGGTTCAGGTGGCGGACACTCTGGCATGGCTTTCCGACGAGCTGCGCAGCGAATGCAGCCAGCCGGTACTGCAGCGCGCCCGCGGCATCGCCAACCAATGGCGTTCCAAAATGGAGGACCTGCATTGCCTGAACGACACCGCATCCAACCGCATCACCCTGTATGCCACCATACGGGGCACCACCTCACCCTCCAGCCGTTACGAAGTGCAAGCCACGCTTGATTTCGCCGACGAGCTGTTTCTGGCACGCTACTGCTCCTGCCCGGCATTCAGCGGTTCGCAGCGCGGCTACGGTTCCTACCGGACCTTCGACTACCACAACAGTCCGAAATACCGCAGCTTCGACGATGACGACGACTACGATTACGTCGACGACTACGACGATTTCGGCTCCGGCAGCACGTACGGCCACGTCAACGATGATGACGACTCGGCTTCCTCCACCAGCCGCCGGTATACCGGCATGTGCAAGCACGTAGCCGCCATGCTGCTGCTGTTCCTGCAACAGCCGGAACGATTCCGGGGATTCCACGCCGCAGCCGCAACACCCCGGGCCCTCGCCGACTACATGCGCTCCCTCGATGCGAAAAGCAACAACGCCGGCGAGAATGCCCAACTCGACGTGCTGAAACGAATCATCAACGCGAAAAGCCGATTGATCGAGGAACAACGTGGCGCCTCCGGACAGGGAGCCGCCAAACCGAAACGCAAATCAAGCGCGCCGGTCGACGTCAAACCGGGAAGCGTGTACCTCGAGCCCACGCTGATCAACGGCCATGACGCCCTGCGCCTGTCCCTGCGCATCGGATGCGGCGACGCCGACTATGCGCTCAAAAACATCTCAAGATTCGTGGCCGACATGCGGACGGGAACATACGAGTCGTATGGCAAAAAACTCGCGTTCACCCACACTCCGGACAT